>JBOGDK010000043.1:0-18865 GCA_050701795.1 Micromonosporaceae bacterium | reverse complement strand
GAACGAGTGTCGCCGGGCGCTTCTCGTATGGCTGCCCGCTGGCCGCCGGTCGCAACGATGCGCCGGGCCGCTAGCCGTCCCTGAAGCGGTACACCAGGAACTGGGACGAGCCGGCACACGCGATGTGCGCGTCGTCCCAACTGCAGGTCGACGGCCTGGCGTCGAGCCCGCCGATCACGGTCTCCGATCCGGACTGCGCCCCGATCCCGGTCAGCTCCACCGACATCACCGCGCTGGACACACTGACATTCCCGCCACTGAATGTCGCCACCGAGGGATCGAACAGCAACCCGCTTCCGGCGTCCACCGGGGTGCCCCAACCTTCCGCCCGGCGGATCTCGCCGCCCCCGCTGTCGAAGATCACGTTGCGGACTGTGTCGCCCTTCTGGTGGTTGACCATGATCCGGTCATCCACCGGCACGATCGTGGCGATCTCCTCGGGCGCCGCGAGCTTCCTGCTCCAGACCTTCCCGCCGTCCCGGAAGTCGATCACCACCAGCTCGTTCGCGCTGTTCACGACACACAGATACGTCTCACCACACGGCTCGATCCGCTGCGGAGTGACGTCATCGCGTTTGTCCCGGAAGATCTGTCGCGGTGCCCCGGGCTTGTCCAGGTCGTACGCCTTCACCTGGTATCCGCCCCCGTCGGTGACCGGGCCGGCGACGAGGAACATCCCCTGGTACGCCATCACGAAGTCGCTGGCGTCGAGCACCTCGGCCGGGGTGCGTTCCATGACCTTGCCGTTCTGGCCGCTGAGCACCCGCAGCGTGCCCTTCTCGTCCACGGTGACCAACCGGTCGTCCGGGTACGGCTGCTCGAACCGGTCACCCGACAGGCTGGCCGCCGTACTCTCGTCGTCCCAGTTGCCGACCCGGAAGAAGCTGTAGCCGTACGTGGTCGTGCCGACCTGCTTCCCGGACGCCGGGTCGATCCACGCCAGCACGTTCGCGTCGGGATCCACCCGGATCAGCCGGTCACCGAGCATGAAGTGCCATATCGAGCGGCTCTGGCGGTCGGTGTAGACCTCTTTGAGCGTCGCGGCGTCCAGGAGGTGAAGGGTCCGTTCGGATGAGCCGTACTGGTCCTCGGTCTGGCCGTACACCAGGAGGTTCTCGGACTGGGCGCCGAAGTCCTCCCAGGTTTCCGCCGGGCCGATCTGCCGCTTCGTCACGGTCTCCCCGGTTTCCAGGTCGACAGACGTGAGACGCAGTGTGCCGTTCTCGTCCTTCGCGGCGAGATATCCGCGGCCGTCCTCGATGTCGGTGCCGACCGCCTCGCCCGGCATCGGCACCGCCGCCACGCTGGTGAGCTTGTCGAACGGCCGCTCGGTACGCCCCAGGTAGTAGACCAGCACGCCCGCCAGCATCACCACGGCGAGCCCGGCAGCGGCCGCGTACACCCAGGGCTTCCGGTACCAGGGCCGGGACCGTGGCGGCCCCAACGGCGCGAACGGTGCGGCCGGCAGATCGGGAACTCCCCCGGACCCGGGGCCTGACGGGCCAGGAGAGGACGGGCCAGGCGAGGACGGGGCGGCCGCGAGGAATGTGGCCGGCGAATCTGCGGCGACCAGCTCCGCCAGGGCGCCCTCCGCCACCGGCAGCTCCGGCTGCTCCAACGCCGTCGGAGCCACCCCGAGACTGGTGTGCAGCAACTGCGCCACCAACGGGATCCGGCTGGTGCCGCCGACCAGGAACACCCCGGCCAGCTGGCCGGGACTCAACCGGCACTCATCGATCACCGCCGCGGTCGCGTCCACCGCACGGTTCAGCAGCGGACGGGCCAGCTGCTCCAGCTCCTCCCGGGTGACGTGCAACGCCTCGTCCACTCCGGGCACCGGCACCGGGGCGACGCTGGTACGTGAGAGCATCTCCTTCGCGCCGCGTACGTCCTCCCAGAACAGCCGGCGGTGCCGCCGATCGACGGGGGTCGCCGGGGACGACAGCTGCCGCCACACCTGCGGATGCCGCGCCGCCAGAATCCCGCCCAGGCGGTCCACCAGGGCGGCGTCGACATCGAGCCCGCCGAGGTTCTCCGTACCCCCGGAACCGACCACCTCGAACCTGCCGGTCGCGTTGCGTACCACCGCGATGTCCAGGGTGCCACCGCCGAAGTCGAACACCGCCAGGCAACCGCCGTCCGGGATCGGGCGGTGCATGGTGTCGGCGAAGTAGCGGGCGGCGGCGATCGGCTCGGGGAGCAGCCGGACCGACGGCCACCCGGCACGGTCCGCGGCCTCGGTCAGGATCCCGCGCCGGGCGGCACCCCAGGCCGCGGGATGGGTGATCACCGCAGGGGGCAGCACTCCGCACGCCTCCCGTGCCTTGCCCGCCACCGTCTGCAGGATCGCGGTGAGCAGGCCGACCATCGGCCCCTGCCGGTCTCCCAGCAGTACGGTCTGCTCGTCGATCCGGCGTTTCGGGTTCGGTTCGTACCGGGCCGGGTCGAGCAGCGCCATCCGTTGGGCGTCCCGCCCGACGTGCAGCCGCCCCGTGTCGTCGAGGTAGACCCCGGACGGCAGGATCGGTTGGCCGTCGAACAGCAGCGCCCGGGTACGGCCGTCAGGCCATCGCAACACCGCGACGGTGTTCGACGTGCCCAGGTCGATGCCGATCGCGTACCCGTTCTCGCCCGCCATCGACTCCGGCCCGTCCTCTCACAGTCGCCTCGTACACGACCATCTGTATATCAAGCAGGTGGTACCCGCCCGGCTCCCCGGGACGACCCGGACCCGTGATGAGAAGCTGGTCGGCATGACC
Source organism: Micromonosporaceae bacterium (assembly GCA_050701795.1). Taxonomy (GTDB): domain Bacteria; phylum Actinomycetota; class Actinomycetes; order Mycobacteriales; family Micromonosporaceae; genus WHSM01. The sequence continues at coordinate 16,106 of JBOGDK010000043.1, read as the reverse complement.
GGAGACACCGTGCGGATCCGCGAAGCCACCACCGCCGACTGGCCGCGGATCTGGGCGTTCCTGCACGTGATAGTCGCCGCCGGGGAGACGTACGCCTACGACCCCGGAATGTCGGAGGAAACCGCGCGGGAGCTCTGGATGCTGCCGCCACCCGCACGTACGGTCGTCGCCGTCGACGGCGACACCGTGGTCGGCACCGCCAAGATGAACCCGAATCACGGCGGCGGTGGCTCCCACGTCGCCAGCGCCAGCTTCATGGTCGACCCGGCATACTCCGGACGCGGGACCGGGCGGGCGCTCGGCGAGCACACCCTGGAGTGGGCACGTGCCGAGGGCTACCGCGCGATGCAGTTCAACGCCGTCGTGGAGAGCAACACCCGGGCTGTCACGCTGTGGCGTTCCCTCGGATTCGAGGTGCTCACCACCGTCCCCGAGGGCTTCCGACACCCCACCGAGGGGTACGTCGGGCTGCACATCATGCACCGCTGGCTCTGACCGTCCCACCCGGCCGCCGGCCGGTCGGGGCCCAGACCGCCGCTTGCCGGGCCGCCCAGCAAGCCGGCCCGGCGGCGTCACGGCTGGATAGGAGGCGGGCCGCTGGACAAGTCGGACGCAGCCCGGCGGCGGGCCACCTCGGCGAGCGTCACCGCGGCCGCGACCGACGCGTTGAGGGACTCCACCTGGCCGATCATCGGGATCGAGGTACGGATGTCACAGGTCTCGCCCACCAGCCGGGACAGCCCGCGACCCTCGGAGCCCACCACAAGCACCATCGGATCAAGCGCGGCTTCCAGGTCGTACAGGGGCACCTCGCCGTCGGCGTCCAGACCGACCACCACGAACCCGTCCGACTGGCACGCCTTCAGGGCGCGGGTCAGATTGGTGACCCGGGCGATCGGGATCTGGGCCGCCGCCCCGGCCGAGGTACGCCATGCCGTCGCCGTCATCCCGGCGGCACGCCGTTCCGGCAGGAAGACCCCGTCCGCCCCGAACGCCACCGCGGAACGCACCACGGCACCCAGGTTGCGAGGGTCGGTCACCCCGTCCAGGGCCACCAGCAGCGGCGCCGCCGGCCGGCTCTCCAGCGCGGTGGCAAGCAGATCCTCGAACGGCTCGTACGCGTACGGCGGCACCTGCAAACCGATGCCCTGATTCAGCACCCCGCCGGTGAGCCGGTCCAGTTCGGCGCGGCTCACCTCCATGATCGCGATGCCACGGTTGCCGGCGATCCGGAGCGCCTCTTTGATCCGGTCGTCCAGCTCGATCTTCTGGGCCACGTACAGCGCGGTGCACGGCACGTGCGCCCGCAACGCCTCCACCACCGGGTTGCGCCCCACCAGCAGCTCCGGAGCATCGTCCGGCTTCGCGCTGCGTCGACCCGGCACGGTACGGGGTGCACGGGCACCTGCGCCGCCCGACCCGCCTCGCTTCGCGGGTGCCGGGCGCCCCTCGGCGGCTGCCTTGCGGCGTTCCTTCTCCTGCTTCCAGGCGGTCCGTTTCGGGAGGTCCTCGCCCTCGTAGCCCTTGTGCCACGGCCGCTCTGACGCGGGCAGGGTACGGCCCCGTCCCTCCAGGCCCTGCCGGCGCTTTCCGCCGGACCCGACCGAAGGCGGCTTCTTGCTGGTGGTACGCCGGTTTCGGCGTTGTGAATTCCCTGGCACTACGTTCCACTCTCCAGAGTCCAGCGCGGGCCGTGCGGGGTGTCCTCCACCTGCACGCCGGAGCGCTTGAGTTGATCCCGCAGCGCGTCCGCGGTGGCCCAGTCCTTGCGTGCCCGTGCGGCGTCCCGCTGCTCCAGCACCACGCGTACCAGCACGTCCACGGCGGTACGCAGCTCACCGGCCGGCCCGGCGGTCTGCTGTCCCGCCAGGTCGAGGCCCAGCACGGCCAGCATCGCCCGCGTGCTCCGGGCGGCACCCCGCGCGGCGGCGTCGTTGCCATCGGCGAGCGCGGTGTTGCCTTCGCGCACCACGTCGTGGATCGAGGCGACAGCCTTGGAGGTGTGGAGATCGTCGTCCATCGCGGCGACGAAATCCGCGCACAGCGTACCGGCGACGGGGTCTGCGGAGGTGCCGGGGCCCGGGCGTGACGCATCGAGGGCGCCGGCACCTCCGGTCGACTCGGCGCCCAGCCGTTCACTCGCCCGCTGCAGGAACCCTTCGATCCGCCGGTACGCCGCCGCCGCGTCGGCCAGCAGCGACTCGTTGAACTCGATCGTGGACCGATAGTGGGGCGCGGCGAGGAAGTACCGGATCTCGACCGGACGGAACCTCGCGGCCAGCGACGGCAGGTCGATCACGTTGCCCTCGGACTTGCTCATCTTGCCGCCGGAGAGGTTGAGCATCCCGTTGTGCAGCCAGTAGCGGGCGAACCCGAAGCCCGCCGCGCGGGACTGGGCGATCTCGTTCTCGTGGTGCGGGAACACCAGGTCCACGCCACCGCCGTGAATGTCGAACTCGTCCCCGAGGTACCGCCGCGCCATCGCGGAGCACTCCAGGTGCCATCCGGGACGACCGCGGCCCCACGGGGTGTCCCAGTACGCGTCTGACGGCTCGTCCAGCTTGACGCCCTTCCAGAGCGCGAAGTCACGAGGGTCGCGCTTCCCGTCGACCCCGAGGTTGTCCTCGGCCGGCTGCATGTCCTCCAGGCGCCGGTTCGACAGCCCGCCGTACCCGGGGTACGACGCCACGTCGAAATACACGTCCCCAGGGCCGGCGGGGTACGCGTGCCCCCGCTCGATCAGCCGGTCGATCAGGTCGACCATCTGCGGCACGTGGCCGGTCGCCCGGGGCTCGTACGCCGGGTCCAGGCAGCCCAGGATCTCCGACGCCTGCTCCAGGAGCCGTTCGTTGGCGTACGCGATGGCCCACCACGGGGTGCCCGACTCGACCGACTTGGCGAGCACCTTGTCGTCGATGTCGGTGACGTTGCGAATATGGGTCACCTGGTAGCCGCGGTACGCCAACCACCGCCGCAGTACGTCGAAGGAGACGTAGGAGCGCATGTGCCCGATGTGCGGCGCGCTCTGCACGGTGAGCCCACAGACGTACATCCCGACTTTGCCGGGCTCGCGGGAGACGAAATCCCGCACCGTACGGGTCGCGGTGTCATAAAGCTGCAGGCTCACCCTCAAAGGGTATCGGGGTGGCCGCGGCGCTGTTCGCGGGCGGGGAACAATCCGGCGAATCAGGCCTCCGCCCTGGCCACCGCCCGTCCGGGATGCCTTGAGAGATTCCTCGGCCCCTGGAGGCGCCGTGGCCCGGGGACGGGCTTGGCGGCACGAGATGGACTCACGGCGCTTGTCTCCTCGATTCTCGGTATCGACGCAGCAACTCTCTCGGAGTCACACCAGCGACAGTCACACCGTCGCGGAGAATTTCATCCGCGAGCGGATCCTCGATCTCCTGGGTGTGCTCCCATTCCCGGGAGTTGTACTCGATGCCCCCGACATAGTTCCCGGTCCAGGCGAATACGGACCGGTCAATCGCCGAACACTGCCGAGACCACGTGGGGTCCCAGTGGTCGACGTCGCGGATGAAGAGGATGTCCACATCGGAGCCGAGGTGGGCGTCACCGCGGGCCACGCTGCCGAACACCACGGCGGAGACCGGCTGGATCTCCCACTCGGCGATCAGCCCGCGGAGCCGGCGGAACAGTTCCTCACGGAGTCGCGCCAGCGCGAGCACGTGGGGTACGGCGAGGTGGTCCTGGTTGAGCGAGTAGAGGGTCGCCGGCGGCTGGTCGTCACGGCGTACCAGCCCCGCGTCGGTGAGGGCGCGCAGCACCTTGCGTACCCCCTCCTGGCTGCCCCGGGCGGCGATCCGGCGGGAGATCTCCCGGCCGGTCAGGGGGCCCTGGGCCCGCGCCAGCACCGTCAACACGTCTCCGTGCAACGACGGGCTGACGTCCTTCAGTGGTGTCGACAGGTTCATCATGTGCCTACTCAAGTTGCCACTTGACTACTAGAGTAGTCATAATCGCCGCTAAAGCGAGCTGGGAGGCTGACCGGCCGGCGGCACCGTACGCGGCGGCGGCCCGTACGCTCCCGTGCATGGCCACCTCACCGCGGCGGGAGACCGCGCAGACCCTCGACCGCGGCCTGCAACTGCTCAACCTGGTCGCCGACACCCCCGCCGGGCTCACCATGACCGAGGCGGCGGATCGTCTCGGGCTCGGTCGTGCCGTGGTGTACCGGCTGGCCACCACGCTGATCCAGCACGGGCTGCTACGACGCGACGACAGCGGCCGGATCCGGCTCGGAATGGCGGTCCTGGAGTACGCGCAACGGGCGCAGCCGTTGATCTCCGATGCCGCGCTCCCCGCGTTGCGGCAGCTCGCCGAGTCCGCCGGCGCCACCGCGCACCTGACGATCGTGGACGACGGCGAAGCCGTGGCGCTGCTGGTGGTCGAGCCGAGCTGGACCCAGTTCCACGTGGCGTACCGGACCGGGTCCCGGCACCCGCTGGACCGCGGCGCCGCGGGGCGGGCGATCCTCGCCAGCCGGGACGGCGACACCGGGTACCTCACCTCGGAGGGCGAGCTGCAACCCGGCGCCACGGGGGTGGCCGCGCCGGTATCCGGGGTGGGCGGCCTGGAGGCGAGCGTCGGGGTGGTGGCACTCGGCCCCCTGGACGCCGAGCAGCTCGGCCCCCAGGTGGTTGCCGCCGCCGACCAGATCAGCCAGGCACTGCGCTGATCCCCGGGCGACCTCATCCCGCGCTCGACCCCGTCACCACGGTGCCGGTCAATCTCGGGCCTACGACGGCTCGGGCGGCCCCCAGGACACAGGGACCGCCCGAGAAACCAGCCTCAGGTCACTTCAGGTCGGTCGTCACCGCCGCGTACGCGTCGACGATGCCGTACCCGTAGAAGCCGTTGAACTTCTCGCCGCCGTCGCAGTACGCGTTGAACTCCGCCGGCCGGCCTTCGTTGGTGTACGTCTGCAGCCGCGGCGACGGGCAGGCGTGCTCGTCCGCCGTCTGGTACAGGTGCCTCTCCACCTTGTTGGCCGCCAGCCCGAAGCCGCCGCCGGACGCGGAGCCGTGGGCGCTGACGATCAACGCGGCCACCCCGCTGGCGTGCGGTGAGGCCATCGACGTGCCCTGCAGGTACGTGTAGTAGCCACACTCCCCGGACGCCGTGCAGTCCTTGAACACCTCTTCCTCGTGGCCGGCGACGATGTCACCGTTCTCGTCAACCAGCCCCTCCTCCTGCAGTACGTGCTTCGGGTACGACGAGAGGATCATGTTGCCCGGGGTCCGGCTGGTCGGGGTGCCGTAGCCGTCCCGGAACCAGCCGCCCGGAGCCGCCACCGAGATCTCCTCGGTGCCGTAGTTGGAGAAGTCGGACTTCTTCTCCGACGGGCCCAGCGCGGACACGCCGATCACGTGCGGCCCCTCGATCGGAAGGTCCCAGCAGCTGTCGTTGTCGATCGTCCGGTCGTACGCCGAGTCCGCCGGGTAGTCCGGGCTCGAGGTGTCGGTACGCGGGTCACCCAGGTCCTCGTGGCCGTTGCCGAGCGATCCGACCAGGGTGACGCCCTTGCGGTGCGCGTACTCCAGGGCACGGGTCATGCCGTCGATGATCAACTTCTGCTCGGCCTTCGCCGCGTCGGAGTCCTCGGGGGCGTTGAGGCAGTTGTAGAGCCACGGGTCGACGTAGAACGACATGTTCACCACGTCGAGCCCGGCGTCCCCGGCGTACGTCAGCGCGTTGACCACCGGCTCCAGGAAGAAGTAGCCGGAGTCCTGGCCACCCTTCAGTTCCACCAGGGAGACGTTCGGGGCGACGCCCGAGACCCCGGACCCGTTGGCGGCGGCGCCGACCGTACCGGCGACATGGGTGCCGTGACCACCGTCATCGGTGCCGACCGGGTCGAGGCAGCTCGCCACCTCGCACGGCCCGTCGATGTCGGTCATGTCCTTGGCGAAGTTGCGGGACGCATCGGCGTCGAAGTTCGCCGCCAGGTCGGGGTTGCTGGCGTCCAGGCCGGTGTCGAGGATGCCGACCTGCACCCGCTTGTCACCGGGGTTCTCGGTACGGGCCTTGTCCGACTTCACCATCGACAGGCCCCACAGCTTGTCGTCGAGCGGGTCCAGCCCGGCGGCGCTGCTGTCGACCGATCCGCTGCCCCGGTCGTTCTTACCGGCCTTCGTCAGGTGCTCGGCCTCCACCGGGTCGGGCGTGGTCGGGCGGGCTTTCGGCGCGTACCCGATCGGGGTACGCGGCGCGGCGCCGAGCAGGGCGTCCGTCGCGGCGGCCTGTGCCGCGAAGTCCTTCTCAGTGGTGGCCACCCGGTACATGCCCACCGCGTCGTTGCCGCTGACCACCTCACCGCCCGCGCTCCCGATCGCGGCGGTGGCCGCCGCTTCCGAGACGCCAGCCTTGGCCAGCACGGTGTATTCGGTACGTTCCGCAGCACCGGCGGTGAGCGGCAGAACCAGAGCCGATGCGACAGCGGCCGACACCGCCGCAGCACCGGCTATTACATGGCGGATCCTCACAAGGTCCCTCCCCATCGATGAGCGTCCATCCCGCGCATCTAACGCGATCCGGAACTCACGACGCCAGAGGGAAAACCCTGAACCCGGTCTGGCACAGCCGGCAACGAGCGGTACGGCCGGAAATGTATGCCTGCCGCAGCGCCCGGCCGGGCACCTGACGCGGCGACGGTCAGGGGCGGGTCATCCGTAGCACGTCCAGTGCCTCGTCGAGCTGCAGCTCGGTGATCCGGCCGTCGGCCACGTGGCCCCGTTCCAGCACCACCCCGCGGATCGTCCGGCGCTCGGCCAGGGCCTGCTTCGCGATCGCCGCGCCCTCCTCGTACCCGAGGTAGCGGTTGAGCGGCGTGACGATGGCGGGAGAACTTTCGGCGTACTCCCGGCAACGTTCCACGTCAGCGACGATGCCGGTGACGCAACGGTCGGCGAACAACCGGCTCACGTTGCTGAGCAACCGGATCGACTCCAGTACGTTGCGCGCCATCACCGGCAGCATCACGTTCAGCTCGAAGTCACCGGATGCCCCGGCGAAGCCGACAGCGGCGTCGTTGCCGACCACCTGGGCGGCGACCTGGCGTACCGCCTCGCACAGCACCGGGTTCACCTTGCCGGGCATGATCGACGAGCCCGGCTGCAGATCCGGCACCGCGATCTCGGCGAGCCCGGCTCGGGGGCCCGACCCCATCCAGCGGATGTCGTTGGCGATCTTCGCCAGCCCGACCGCGACGGTACGCAGCTGCCCGGAGACCTCCACCAGCCCGTCCCGCGCCCCCTGCGCCTCGAAGTGGTTACGGGCCTCCGAGACCGGCAGCCCGGTGGTACGGGCCAGCTCGTCGACCACCCGCGCCGCGAACCCGGGCGGCGTGTTGATGCCGGTGCCCACCGCGGTGCCCCCGAGCGGTAGTTCGGCCAGCCTCGGGAGGGTGCCTTCCAGTCGCTCCACGCCGTAGGAGACCTGTGCGGCGTACCCGCCGAACTCCTGGCCCAGGGTCACCGGTGTGGCGTCCATCAGATGGGTACGCCCCGCCTTCACCACCTCCGCGAACTCGCTCGACTTGCGCCGCAACGCCGTCGCCAGGTGCGTCAACGCGGGGACCAGCTCGCCCACCACACCCTCGGTCGCCGCCAGGTGGATCGCGGACGGGAACACGTCGTTGGAGGACTGGGACGCGTTCACGTGGTCGTTCGGGTGCACCGGCCGCCCAAGCCGCTCACTCGCGATGGTGGCGATCACCTCGTTGACGTTCATGTGGGACGAGGTGCCGGAGCCGGTCTGGAACACGTCGATCGGGAAATGCTCGTCGTAGCGGCCGTCGGCGACCTCGCCCGCGGCGGCCACGATCGCTTCGGCGACAGTGGCATCGACCACCCCGAGTTCCGCGTTGACGGTCGCGGCCGCTGCCTTGATCTGCGCCAGCGCGTGTACGTGCGACGGCTCCAACCTGATGCCCGAAATCGGGAAGTTCTCGACCGCGCGTTGAGTCTGCGCGCGCCACTTCGCCCACCCTGGCACGCGTACCTCACCCATTGTGTCTTTTTCGACCCGGAATCCATTGCTCTCGGTCATCACCTCATCGTCCCCCGTGAGATGTCCCAGGGCGAGCCGCTCTTCGTCACAGGGACACCCGGCTCCGGTGCGCGACCGTCCCCTAGCAGTGCGTGGTAGTCACTGACGAGGGGTGGAGCGAGACACCGTGCCTTCGCATAGACCTGGTAGTTTGCGCAGCGGCGCCCGTTCTCAAGCGGACGTGACCCTAGACCAGCAAACCCGGGGGTTTCTCCGATGACCAATCCGTACGACCCGTCCGGCGGCTACGGCGGCGGACAACAACAACCTGGCTACGGCGGGCAGCAGCAGCAGCAGCCGGGCTACGGCGCCCCCCAGCCCGGCTATGGCGCCCAGCCCGGTGGCTACCAGGCACCGCCACCCCAGCAGTACGGGGGGTACGGCCAGCCACCCGGCGGCGGGTACGGCGCTCCGGCCGGCGGCAAACCAGCCAGCATCGGCATGCGCTTCCTCGCTCGCCTCGTCGATGGTCTGATCATCGGCTGCCCGATGGGCATCCTTCTCGGGATCATCGGGGGGGCCATGGCCTCCAGCGCGGCCAGTACGACCGATCCCTCCGCGGCGGCCGGGTTCTCCATCGGCACCCAACTCCTGTACTCCGTGGTGATCTTCGGCGTCTACTGGCTGTACGACGCGGCGATGAACGGCATCAAGGGACAGACCCTCGGAAAGATGATCTGCGGGCTCAAGGTGGTCAGCACCCAGACCGGTCAGCCGCCCGGCTTCGGTCCTGGCGCGATCCGGGCCGCGGTGTTCCCGCTGCCGGGCATCATCCCCTGCATCGGTGCGCTGTCGAACCTGGTGTGCGCACTCTCGCCGCTGTTCGACAGTGCGAGCGGCTACCAGCAGGGCTTCCACGACAAGGCAGCCAAGACGATGGTGGTCTCCACCAAGTAGGGCTGAGCTACACCAGAGGGGCCCGGTCGCGCGATGCGGCCGGGCCCCTCTGGCGTGTGTTCAGCCTCAGCGGGTGCTGATGGTGAGGATCGGCTTGGCGGACGGGCGACTGGTCTCGGCGAAGAAGTCGTTGCCCTTGTCATCCACCACGATGAACGCGGGGAAATCCACCACCTCGATCTTCCAGACCGCCTCCATCCCGAGTTCCGGGTACTCCAGCACCTCCACCCGCTTGATGCAGTCCTGGGCGAGCCGGGCCGCGGGTCCACCGATCGAACCCAGGTAGAAACCGCCGTATTGCTGGCAGGCTCTGGTGACCTGCGAAGAACGGTTCCCCTTGGCGAGCATCACCAGCGAACCGCCCGCGGCCTGGAACTGCGCCACGTACGAGTCCATCCGACCCGCGGTGGTCGGCCCGAACGACCCGGACGCGTACCCCTCGGGGGTCTTGGCTGGCCCGGCGTAGTAGACGGCGTGATCCCGCAGGTACGACGGCATCGGCTCCCCCGCCTCCAGGCGTTCGGCGATCTTGGCGTGCGCGATGTCGCGGGCCACCACCAACGGCCCTGTCAACGACAGTCGGGTCTTCACCGGATACCTCGACAGCTCCGCCCGGATCTCGTCCATGGGCCGGTTCAGGTCGACCGCGACGACGTCACCGTCCAGCTCCGCCGGTTCGACATCGGGCAGATACCGCGCCGGGTCCGGTTCGAGCTGCTCCAGGAAGACGCCCTCGGGCGTGATCTTCCCGAGTGCCTGGCGGTCAGCGGAGCACGACACCGCGATCGCCACCGGACACGAGGCGCCGTGCCGGGGCAACCGGATCACCCGTACGTCGTGGCAGAAGTACTTGCCCCCGAACTGGGCGCCGATCCCGAACTCGCGGGTCAGCGCGTACACCTCCTGCTCCTGGTCGATATCGCGAAAGCCGTGCCCGGTCGGCGAACCTTCCGTGGGCAGGCTGTCGAGGTAGTGGGCGGAGGCGTACTTGGCGGTCTTCAGGGCGTACTCGGCGCTGGTGCCGCCGACCACGATCGCGAGGTGGTACGGCGGGCACGCGGCAGTGCCGAGGGAGCGCAGCTTCTCGTCCAGGAACGCGAGCATCCGCTTCGGGTTCAGCACCGCCTTGGTCTCCTGGTACAGGAAGCTCTTGTTCGCCGAACCGCCGCCCTTCGCCATGAACAGGAACTTGTACGCGTCGCCCGCGCCGTCCGCATAGAGCTCGATCTGGGCGGGCAGGTTGGAGCCGGTGTTCTTCTCGTCCCACATGGTCAGCGGCGCGAGCTGCGAGTACCGCAGGTTGAGCTGGGTGTACGCGTCGTACACGCCCCGTGCGATGTGCTCGGCGTCGGCGCCGTCGGTGAGCACCGAGCCACCCCGCTTGCCCATCACGATCGCGGTGCCGGTGTCCTGACACATCGGCAGTACGCCGCCCGCCGCGATGTTCGCGTTGCGCAGCAGGTCCAGCGCCACGAACTTGTCGTTCGGCGACGCCTCGGGGTCGTCCAGGATCCGCCGCAGCTGCTTCAGGTGGGCGGGCCGCAGATGGTGTGCGATATCCCGCATCGCGGTGGCGGTGAGCAGCTGCAACGCGTCGGCCTCCACGCTCAGGAAACGACGGCCCGCCGCCTCCACAGTGCTCACGCCCTGGTCGGTGAGGAGGCGGTACTCGGTGGTGTCCTCACCCAGTGGCAACAGGTCGGTGTACGCGAATTCCGGCATGACCCCGGAGCTTATGACCCGGCGACGGCGCCGTCACCGGCTACCCGGAGCACTGTGACCTCGCGGCGGGCGGGGTGGCGGCCGGCGGGGACCCGGCGCCGCGCGGGTAGGACGGGGAACAGCTCACCAGGTGGCGTACCCGACGGTCCGCCCGCTGGCCAGCACCATCCCGGCGTCGTCGGCGCCGATCAGATCCGCCCGGGTCTCCCAGCGTCCCAGTACGCCACCCGAGCCCGGCGACACCGCGGTGACGGTGCCGCCGTCCCAGTCTGCGATCAGCACCGCCCCGGAGGTGACCACCACCTTGGCCTCCTCGCCGGCCGTACGGTGCCACAGCTGGTCGCCGGTCTCGGCGTTGACCGCGGTCAACCGGCCGTCCGCGTTGCGCACCAGGGCGACCCTGCCGTCGGTGGCGACCACCGTCTCACCGGCCTTGCCGGTCCAGCGGACCTCGCCGCCACGTACCCCGAGCAGCACCGGCTGGTTGTCGGGGCGGACCGCGGCGACCACACCGCCCGCCCCGACCGGGTCAACCCGCTGTTCACACCCGGAACCGGAGACGGTGCCGAAGTCGTACCCTGCCCGGCGCCACACCTCGGCACCGGACGGGTTCCACGCCCGTACGGAATGCCGGCAGCCACCGTTGGGATTCGGCTTCGCGACCACCCCGAGCACCCGGTCGCCCACCATCGTCACCCGCGTGCTCTCCGTCTCGGGCAGCTCCCCGCGTACCGCGCCGGTACGGGTGTCGACCACGATCACCCGCCGGTCGGTCACCACACCCACCAGCCGCGGTGTCGCGCCCGGATAGTCCGGGGGCAGCATCCCCACCCGGTCCACGGCGTCCTCGAGCTCCGGGTACCCGGCGAGCCGCTGCGCGGCACTGTCGATGCCACGCCGCCACCTGGTGGTGCCGTCGCTGCTGGAACGGGCGCGCAGGGTGCAGCCGTCGCCGTCGTCGGTGCAGGTCACGGACAGCACCAAGTCGTCGTACGCCCAGGCGTCGGACGCCTTGCCGTCCCGCCAGCGGACCGTACCGGTGTCGGCATCGAGGACGTCGAAGCCACCCGCGTTGGCGCGTCCCGCCACCACCACCTCGCCGGCCGGTACGGCCCAGTCGACCGTACGGGTCCACGCCTGGCTGCCGTCGCTGAGCCTCCTGGCCTCGACGGCACCGTTGAGCACCACCACGACCTGGTTCTCGCTCACCGCGGCGGCAACCGGTGGTCCGTCGACACGGTCACTCCACCGGGGGGCCGGCTCGCTGAGCTCGCCGGTGAGCTTGTCCAGGGCATTGGCGAACGCATCGTCCACATAGGTGATCGGGTTGACGCCGCTGATCAGGGACGCGGTGACACCGAGCGCCACCACGCCCGTCAGACCCAGGAACGTCTGGAACTTGCCTGCCAACCCGTTCGCCACCCGCCCACCGTAGATTGTGGCCCCGGGTGGATCACAGACCCGATCGCCAGCCCAGCGACCTGATCCGGCCAGCACGTACACGGTCCGTTCCGAGTGGTGAGCACAGCGTGGCGGCCAGGTACAGCAAGCCGCCCGCCAGGAAGAACGGCTCGTACAGGAAGGTCGCGAACCGTTCCAGTGCGGTGAGGTCGCCGGGGGTACGTGCGCCGACGGCCAGCGCCACCCAGTCCACCATCGACGGTACGGCGTGCACCACCAGCACGGCAGCGGTGGTCCAGGCGCCCGCCAGCACCAACCTGCGCGGCAACCGCCGGCCCCAGGGGCATACCAGGGCGAGCGCGAGCACCGCGGCGACCGCACACATCGGAATCGCGATGATGTCGATGATCAGCAGCGGCAGGTTGTCGAACAGCGACAGTTGCTCCGGCAGCCCGAGCCGGCCACCCGCCAGCCAGTACAGGTGGACCACGGCGAACAGTGCGGCCCAGGCCGCCGCGAGGTATCCAGGTACGTTTCGTGTCGTCATGTGACCAGCCTGCTCGCCGACACCCCCCGCGTGGATCACTCGCCAGGTGGGACCACCTCACTCCGGTGGGGGAGCCGCGGCGGCGGCGATCAACGGGAGCACCCGGTACGGGATCTGCTCGGCCAGGGCGATCAACGTGGAGGCCCGTACGATCGCGCGGTGCGACACGATCCCGTCGATCACCCGCTGCAGGTCGGCGTTGGAGCGCGCCACGATTCGGCACAGCAGGTCGCCGCCGCCGGTGATGGTCTGCACCTCCAGCACCTCGGGGATGGTGGCGAGGTGCTCGGCGACGGCATCGTGACCGCGACTCTGGGAGATCTCGAGCGTCACGAACGCGGTCACGCCGTACCCGAGTGCGGCGGGATCGACGTCCGGACCGAAACCACGGATCACGCCACGGGAGATCAACTTGTCCAACCGGGCCTGGACCGTGCCACGGGCCACCCCGAGCTGCCGGGCACACTCCAGAACGCCGATCCTGGGCTGTGCGGCGAGCAACTGGATCAGGCGAACGTCCAGGTCATCGACCCTGTGCATGTTGACCAGACTACCGCCGTAGCATCTGATCCATTTGCGCAAGCTGACCAGGATTTTCAGGCACAGTTGCCCAACGACGGCAGCGGGGCGATCCTGCGCTCAAGCACCGAAGTCAACACCGATGGCGAGGGAGTACGGCGATGACCCGGGCAGTGGAGAAACAGAACCCCACGATCGACGCCACTGAGCAGGCGAGCATCGACGCCCTGGTGGGCGCGGTGCCGCGCGATATTTCCCGCGACCCGTTCCCGGTCAACGGCGTCGACCACCTGCGCCTCATGGTGGGCAACGCCAAGCAGGCGGCGCACTTCTACTCGACGGCGTTCGGGATGACCCTGGTCGCGTACCGGGGGCCGGAGACGGGCCAACGCGATTACGCCGAGTACGTACTGACCTCCGGCTCGGCCCGGTTCGTGTTCTGCGGGGCGGTACGAGAAGGCACCCCCGGCGGGGAGCATCACACCCGGCACGGCGACGGGATCACCGATATCGCGCTCGAGGTGCCCGACGTGGACCGGGCGTACCAGCACGCGATCGCCCAGGGCGCCGACGGGCTGGAACAACCGCACGACGTCGTGGACGACCACGGGAAGGTACGGCTCGCGGCGATCGCCACGTACGGCGAGACCCGCCATACCCTGGTCGACCGGTCCGGGTACGACGGTCCGTTCCTGCCCGGCTTCATCGCACGCCGGCCGCTGGTGGACCGTACCGCCGCGATCGAGGCCGGCATCCAGCCGAAGCGGTTCTTCCAGGCCGTCGACCACGTGGTCGGCAACGTCGAGCTGGGCCGGATGGACGAATGGGTACGGTTCTACAACCAGGTGATGGGCTTCACCAACATGGCCGAGTTCATCGGCGACGACATCGCCACCGAGTACTCCGCGTTGATGTCGAAGGTGGTCGCGAGCGGCACCCGGAAGGTGAAGTTCCCGCTCAACGAGCCCGCCGCCGGGAAGAAGAAGTCCCAGATCGACGAATTCCTGGAGTTCTACGGCGGTCCCGGCGCCCAGCACGTGGCGCTGGCCACCAATGACATCCTGGCCACAGTGGACGCGATGCGGGCCGCCGGTGTGGAGTTTCTGGACACCCCGGACTCGTATTACGACGATCCCGAGTTGCGGGGCAGGATCGGCAACGTACGGGTTCCGATCGAGGAGTTGAAGCGGCACCGGATCCTGGTCGACCGGGACGAGGACGGTTACCTGCTTCAGGTCTTCACCAAGCCGGTGCAGGACCGCCCGACATTCTTCTTCGAGCTGATCGAGCGCCACGGCTCCATGGGCTTCGGCAAGGGCAACTTCAAGGCCCTGTTCGAGGCGATCGAGCGGGAGCAGGAGCGCCGCGGCAACCTGTGACGTCTGGCGCGATGCCGGGTCCACAGTAGGCACACATTGATACCGGTTGGTGCCCCTGGGTGCGCGACGGCTAGCCTGGCCCGCGGAGTACAAGTCCGGCAGCCATCGCCGCTCACAAGGGGGCAGCTACGTGACAGCTAGCCATGTCACTGTCGACGTCACCGCCGGCACTTCCCGGCTCATTGGATTCATCCGATTGGCCCGGCTCCGCTTCCTGCTCTACAACGTCCTGCCCGTCGGGTTGGGCGCGGCGATCGCGGTGTGGACCGGGCATCCACTCAGCATCACGTGGTACGTGGTGGCGCAACTTTTCGCCTGGTGCACCCACCTGATGACGCACTACTCCAACGAGTACTTCGATCTGGAAGCCGACCGCGCCAATACGTACTTCACCCCCTGGACCGGGGGCAGCCGGGCTCTGGTCGACGGACTGGTGTCACCGAAGGTCGCGCTGAGCACGTCGTTCGTGCTGTGGGCGGTGGCGATGCTGCTGGTGGCGGCGATGCCCACCACCCAGGCTCGGGTGCTCGCCGCGGTGACCGTGGCTCTGGCGTGGTTCTACACCGCCCCTCCCCTCGCCGCCAACTACCGTGGCCTGGGCGAGCTCACCGTCGCCGCGATTCTGAACGGTCTGTGGCCGGCCGTGGCGGTGGTACTGCAGGCCGGGTATGTGCCCATGCTCCTGCTGGCGGTGCTGGCCCCGACCGCGATCCTGCAGACCGTACGAATGATGATCATGAACCTGGGCGACCGGGTCTCGGACGCCGAGGTGGGCAAGCGGACACTGCCCGTGATCGTCGGCTACGCCAGGGCCGTCACCGTGATCGTGGCTGGCCAGGTCATCGCGTACAGCCTGCTGGCGGCGTTCACCCTGCTGGGCTGGGTGCCGTGGCTGGTGGCACTCATGATGTTCACGACCGCCCCGATCTCGGTGTGGCTGGTGATCCAGCTCACCCGGGGCCGGATGCGGGACGTCGAGCCCACCGCGATGACACCGGTGGTCTTCTGGGCGTCGAACCACGTCAGCCTGATCGTGGGAGCGGCGATGCTGGGCGTGCTCGCCGACACCGTGCTGCACCGGGGCATCGCCGGAATCGGGGTGAGCATCCTGGCCGCGGTACTGGCGGCGTACGGCCTGCTGTTCGGGCACCGACTGTGGCTAGCGACCAGGCAGCGGGCCACATACCGGCCGCGGTGATCATCGGAAACCGGCCCCGAACCGGTTCTGGGCCACCGGGGAACGCGGACGCCTCACCAGGTCCGGCAGGATGGGGTGCATGAACGGAAGAGTTCTTCGGCAGCCAGCGGCCGGGGCGAGGCGGGACAACGCGTGACCGACGGCATCCCCGCCGGGTGGTACCCGGACCCGATCGAGACGACCGTACAGCGGTACTGGGACGGCGAGCAGTGGATCGGCGAGCCGATCCCGGTCGGCGCCACACCGCCGGCCACTCCGCCCTCGCCACCCCCCGAGCCTGCCGCCCCGCCGCCGGTCACTGTCGGCACCGGCACGCACGCCGAGCCACCCCCGGGGCAGCCCGGCGCCCTGGAACCGCGGGAGGAGGGCGCACCGC
>JBOGDK010000042.1:0-19460 GCA_050701795.1 Micromonosporaceae bacterium | reverse complement strand
CGATCCTCCAGCTCCCGCAGGTAGCCCAACCGCTCCTGCAACGTACGCAGTTGCGCGTCGTCGAGGGCTCCGGTGACCTCCTTGCGGTACCGGGCGATGAACGGCACCGTCGCGCCACCGTCGAGCAACCCGACAGTGGCGGCCACCTGGTTGTCGCGTACTCCCAGCTCGCCGGCGATCTGCCGGTGCAGGCTGGCCGCCTTCCCGGTCGCCGCTGGGGATTGCTCTGATCCGTCTGCCACATCCGCCCCGGGTGGTGTCGCCACGATGTCCGTCCGCCTCCTCGCTGAAACTCCGGCGTGTCATTGTGCAGCCTCGCCCTGACATTCGGTTGCCCGACCCGCTTCACCCGAGGAGCGCGTCGCGCCCCTCACCCCGACAGTGGACCTGGTCCATGGAACACGCCAGCGCGTGTCTCATGGGACGGGTCCACCGTCGCGGTGCGGCTGGGCTGGGCTGGGTGTGGTGCGGTTGGGGCTGGGCGTGGTGCGGTTGGGGCTGGACGGTGGTGCGGTTGGGGCTGGACGGTGGTGCGGTTGGGCGCCTGCTTATGGTGCCGCGTTAGCGTAGGGCCGGAGTCTCGCGAGGAGGTCAGATGCCCGGCGTCGCCGACCCGTTGGGTACCGCGTTGCACCTGCACCGCCCAGCCAGTGAAGCGGAGGCAACGGACCTGCGGCGGGTTCGCGACGTGCTCTCCGGCGATCCGTGGAGCCGGTCGAGTCCCTTGCACGTCACCGGGTCGGCGATCGTCGTACACCCGGCCACCCGTCGGGTGCTGTTGCGCTGGCACGTACGTATGCAGGCGTGGCTGCAGGTCGGCGGGCACGGGGACCCAGGGGAGACGGACCCCTTGGTGGTCGCGCGGCGGGAGGGACGCGAGGAGACCGGGCTGGACGACCTCGTACCGTGGCCGCCGAACGGGTCGGCCGCGACGATGGGCCACCCGATCCTGCACCTGGTGATCGTGCCGGTGCCGCCGGCCCGTGGTGAGCCGGCGCACGAACACGCCGACATCCGGTACCTGCTCGCCACCGAGAGCCCCGAATCGGCGCGGCCCGAGGGCCCGGCGGCCGAACTGCGGTGGCTGTCCATCGAGGACGCGTACGCGGAGATCACGGAGCCGAACCTGGCCGAGACGCTGCGCCGAGCGGCCGCGCTTCTGCACTGAGAACGGCGGCGGTTCAGGCATGCTGTCGGGATGCCTGAACTGATCGAGAAGCCGACCAGAGTGGCGGCGGTCGGCGAACCGCCGAAGACCATCGAAGAGTACGTTGGCGCCGTCAACACCGGAGCCACGGCGCTGAGCATGGCGTACATGCGCAGCCCGTCGGGGTGGAGCGAGCCGGGTCAGCGTCCCGAGTTCGACGAGTACACCATGGTGGTACGCGGAGTGCTCGTCGTTGAGCACGAGTCCGGAAGGATCGAGGTTTCCGCTGGCCAGGCCGTACATGCCCGGCCCGGGGAGTGGGTGAGGTACTCCTCGCCCGGGCCCGAGGGTGCGGAGTACGTCGCGGTGTGCCTGCCCGCCTTCTCACCCGACACGGTGCATCGTGACTCCGAGTAGGTGATCGTCAGCGGCGAAGCCGTAACGGACCGGGAAGCGGGTAACGAACCGGCATGCGTATCGGAAATGTCGAGATCCGGCCGCTCGGTGGCGGTCTCGGGTGCCTCGCGATGATCGTGGCTTCCATCGTGCTGTCGCTGCTGTGCACGTTCGGCGCGAACCTGCTCTTCCGCTGAGCCCTCGGGCGGCAGGGTCACGGCGCCGGGTGCCGCCCGGGCCGGCGGTGCGCGGGTATGGCACCCGATTGGCAACACCGCTGCCACAGTCGGCTCGGCGGCGGGCCACCGTGCCTGTCGCGCCTGCCAGGGTGCCGGTCGGGAGCGGGAATGCTGCAGAACCACGAACCCCGAGCCGCGCCCAGATCGCAGCCGGGCGTCGGGCGCGGCCCGGGAGCTGGGGCTAGCCGAGCTGCTCCAGTACCGCCCTGCAGAACGCCGGCAGGTCGTCCGGGGTACGCGAGGTGATCAAGTTGCCGTCCACAACGACCTCCTCGTCGACCCACTCGGCGCCGGCGTTGACCAGATCGGTACGGATATTGCGTACTGAGGTGAGCCGGCGGCCCTGGATCACGTCCGCCTCGGCGAGCAGCCAACCCGCGTGGCAGATCGCCGCGACCGGCTTGCCGGACTCCATCATCTGCCGGGTGAAGTTGACCATGCCGGCGTCGATCCGCAGCTTGTCGGGCGAGTAACCACCCGGGATCAGCAGGGCGTCGAACTCGTCTGGCCGTACCTCGGCGATCGCCATGTCTGTGACCGTATGGGCGCCTTTCTTCCCGGTGAGCTCCATCTGGCGCTGCGACCCGATCACCGCCACCTGGTGGCCGGCGTCGGCGAGCCGCTTCCACGGCTCGTTGAACTCGGCGTCTTCGAACATGTCGGCGAGGAGGAATGCAACTGTGCCCATGCCTGCCGGGCTACCCGGCGGGCATCGGGTTCATGCCTACCGGGGTCGCCGGTTTGTCCCCCGCTCAACCCGCCCCGCCCCCAAGATCCACGCTGGTAACCGGAAACAAGCTTTCTCACGGCGGGCTGAGACCGCTTGTTTCCGGAAACCTGCGTGGATCTTGGGGGTGGTGGTCAGGTTTTGGCCGCCTGTACATCGAGCGTTCACCCTCGGTGTCCTGTCGGTGTCGCCGGCCCAATGTTGTGTTGGAGACGTGCCAACGGCCGGCCCGAATTCGCTCCAGGCCCGCCTGCGATCCGCACGGTGGGTGGGCTCCGGGCTGCTCGACCAGATCCTGATGGCCGTCGCGAACGCGGGGACCACCCTGCTGGGCCTGGTGCTGCTGGACCGCCATCCCGCGGGTCTGATGGTGCTGGCGCTCGGGGTCGGCTACTTCGCGATGTATCTCAACCGCGCCTTCGTGGGCGACGTACTGGTGGCGCTCAGTTCCCGGTACGACGACCAACGGCGGGACGACCTGGTACGTGACGGTCTGGGCACCGCACTGACAGCTGGCATCGTGGGCTCGGCGCTGTTCGTGGGGATCTGGGTGGCGTGGCCGGGGCGGGGGGATCTGGATCTGCGGTACCTGATCTGGATCGCGCCGTTCCTGCCGGCGATCATGCTGCACGACACCGCCCGGTGCAGCTACCTGGCCGCCCGGCAGCCGGAGAAGGCGCTGGTCATCGACCTGGTCTGGGTAGGTGTCCAGGCGTTGGCGGTTACCGCCCTGATCCTCTGGGGGACTGTGGGCGTTGGTGGCCTGCTGGTGGCGTGGGGGCTCGGCGCCGTCGCCGGGGCGGCCACGTACCTGGTACGTACCCGGGCACGTCCGTGGCGCGGCAGCCCCCGGCGCTGGCTGCGGGCCACCCGGCACCTGGCGGGCTGGTTCACGGCGACCGCGGTGATCGGGCAGGTGCACCTGCAGGCGGTGAACTTCATCGTCGCGGTACGGCTGTCCTCGGTCGAGGTGTCCGGGCTGCGGTTCGTACAGACGCTGTTGATGCAGCCGGTGCAGAACCTGATCTCGGCGATGCAGGGCCTGCTGGTGCCGGTGCTGTCGCGCAAAGCGCACGCCGCCGAGGCCCCGGACGACAACGGAGCGGCAGCGGGTACGGCGCTGCGCCGGCAGACCGTACAACTGGCGGCCTGGGCGGCGGTGCTGGGTGGGATGTTCGTCCTGGTGGTGTGGCCGCTGGCGGCCTGGGGGCTGGCGCGTACCGCGAAGTTCGCCGACGTGGCACCGCTGGCGTTGCCGGTGACGTTGCAGGCCGCGCTCTACCTGGTGCAGCTTCCGTTCGCGGCGGCGCTGCGGGGGATGCACCGCCCGCGACTGCTCTTCGTCCAGTACGCGGTGTTCTCGACGGCGGGCCTCTCCGGGCTCGTCCTGGGGGCGGTGAGTTACAAACTGCCAGGCGCCGTATGGGGTCTGGCCACCGGTACGTTCGTGGGCCTGGTCGCGATGGCGGCTCTGTTCGGATACGCGTCCCGCTCCCGGCGGCCGGCCGTCGTGATCGACATGCCACCCGACGAAACGTCCGCGGGATCTCCGGCTTCCGGAATTCCGCAGCAGCCGGCCACGGGTACCCGACCACCTCTGGCGTCCCACCACTGAAGAGGCGTCGTAGTAGCTGCGGGCTTGCATGATCGTGGCGTCCACCACGCCGTGGGAGGGGCTTCGCAGACGCCCCGCTCATGGCGGCGTGGGAGGGGTTTCGCAACGCCATGATCGTGGCGGCGTGGTGCACGTGGCGGGGCGCCGGCCGGGTCCGCGGTGGGTCAGGCGGCGGGCTGGCGGAGGCCGGCAGGCTGTGCGGCCGCACCGGCGACGGGGCCGGCGGGCTCCCGGACGGGTTGCTGCGACGTGGCCTGCTCCGGCGTACGGCGACGCCCCTTGACCAGGTCCCGCAGCTTGCGCCGTACCTGTGGCGGCAGTAGCCAGATCTGCAGGAACGTCACGTAGTCGATGAGACCTGGGCGGCCGTTGCGGCGGGCGTCGGACAGCAGCATCCGGAAGACCCGCGGGCTACGGGTGGTCGCCGCCATGGAGCTGACCACGGACATCGCGAGCGCCGCGTACGCCCGGGCGGTCATCCGGGTACGGCTCGACCGCAGCCATTCCAGCATCTCCTGCCACGGGGAGCCGGAACTGATCCGGTCCCGGTTCTCGTCGGCGTGCCAGAGCACCAAGGGCTCGGCCGCGAACACCAGGTCGACACCGTCGTGTTCGAGCGCCCGCAGTGCCCAGTCCAACTCCTGCAGCCGCGGCAGTCCCACCGCGAACGGCACCCGGCGCAACAGTTCGGTGGGGGCGAGGATGGTGGAGGTCTGGATGAATCCGTCGCCGTGGAACAGGCCGCGCCGTACCGTGAAGTACTCGCTGAGCGGCTCGCCCGGCTCCGGCAGCCGGCGCGGCAACACCAGGTCGGCGCGCGGGGTACGCATCGTCAGCCGACTGGCCACGATGGTGGACCCACGTGCCTCGCCAGCCAGCGTCTTGCCGGCCAGGGTCTTGCGGGCCAGGGTCGCCTGGGCCAGCGCCATCTGGGTCGCCAGCTTCTCGGGGTGCCATTCGTCATCGTCGTCCAGCAGCGCGGTCCAGGTCCCGCGGGCGGCGCGTACGCCCTGATTGCGGGCGTTTGGTGCGCCGGTACGATGCGGCAACTGTACGGTCCGCACCCGCGGGTCGCCGATCCGCGCGAGTGCCGCCGGCGTGTTCTCGTCGACACCGTCGATGACGACGACGACCTCGAGATCCCGGTACGTCTGCGCCAGGGCGCTGCGTACCGCCCGGGTCACCAGATCGGGCCGGGCACGGGTCGGGATAACCACACTGACCTCGGGTCTTGGTGTCACGTCGGCGACGCTATGGGCGGCTGCTGGCGCCCCGGTGAACGCAGGGCGACAGGTACGGGTAATCCCGGAGAGCAGTCCTCGGCGGGGTGTGCTTCCCCGCAACCGGCACCACGTGCCTGGGCGCGGGTCGCGGCCCAGCCCGGTCTGGTAACGCCTTTGTCCCCTCAACGACGACTGAGGCGACAAGAACGTCACCAAACGCGTCGCGGGGCGGGGTCGCGTGGTGGGGCGGGGTCGCGTGGTGGGGCGGGCGCCCGGTCGCGGGAGAGCAGCCATGCCTCCCCGGCGAGCAGTAGCACCCAGACCGTGCCGCCGGTGCCCCCGAGCAGGGCGTCTGACGTGACGACCGGCGGTAGCGAAGCGAGCACCGCCACCACGTACCAGCCCGGGGCGTCACGCCGGTACGCATGCCGCAGCAGTAACCCGAGCCCGACGAGGAACGCCGCCAGCCCGAGTACGCCGCCCCGCCGCAGTGCCCCGACAGCGGCGTTGTCCGTGGTCAGTTGCACGTTCTCGCCGGCGGACGGGCGGAACACCACGGCCCGCGTGGTGGTGGCGTCGCCGAACACCTGCTCCGGCAGGGACGCCGCGCGCCACTCGGTGAACACCACCTGCCAGGTGTCCCACCGGCCACTGGTGACGCCGCCGTCGGAGTACCGGGACTCGGCGAGCGACGGCCGTGCCGTGGCGTCGCTGGCGTCTGCGGCGGGGAGCAGCCAGCCGCCGGCCACCAGCCCGGCCGCCAGCAGCGGTACGGCGGCCGCCACCGCGGTACGGCGGCCGTACCGGGGCAGGTCGGGGGGGCGCCGCCAGTACAGCAGTACGGCGTGCGCCAGCGCGGCACCGCCCAGGATCACCAGTCCGGTACGGGAGTGCGTCTGGAACACCACGAGGCCGGCGAGACCGGTGACCGCGAGGCGTTGCCAGACGGCGTACCGCCGGTCGGCGCCGACCCGGATCGCGGCGACGGCGGCGAGCGCGGCCATCGAATTGGGCTGGTAGAGCAAGTGTTCCCCGCCCCAGAACCGGTACTCCAGACCCATCCCGTACTCGTTCGGCGGCACCACGTGGGCGGCTTCGAAGAGGTTTCCGGACCCGGCGAGCAGCAGCGCGCCGAGAGCGAACAAAAACGCGGCGGCCACCCCGGCGCTGAGTCCGTGTCTCGAAGCCCCGCTGGCCGGCCGCGCCGGACCGATTCGCCCGCTGCCGGCGTTGTCGGCACACCGGGATACGACACCGGTATCCGGGCGCACCTCCGCCTTGCCAGCAGAGGAATCGGCCTCGGCTCGCTCGACCGGGGACTTCGAGACACGGCCCGGATCACGCAGCCGACTCCGGGACAGTACGGCGAGCACCGCCAACCCGAACACACCCGCGTACGCCAGCCGTTCCGCGGCGATCTGCCAGTGCGCCACAAGCACGGCACCGGCGATCCCGAGCAGCCAGTACGCGACGCCGAGCCATGCCGTACCGAGTCGGGTGGCGGGGCCGAGGTCGCGCAGCCACGGCCAGCTCCATACGGCGAAGACCACGCCCTCGACCAGCAGCAGCCCCCACACCAGCACCGGACGGTCGGTGTACGTCCAGCTCAACAGGCCGGCGCCGACGAAGCAGCCGCCGACCAGCAGTCCACGCCAGTCCGCTCCGCGCTGTACGGAGACCGCGAGCGCGATCACTCCGGCGGCGAGAAGGCCGGCGAGTGCGGCCCGGCCGGATGACGCGAGGTCCCCGGATGCCGCGTACCGTACGCCGCCGGCGATCACAGACACCGCCACGGCAGGGATCAGGGTCCAGGTCTGCCGGGGATTCATGCCACCTCGGGGTAGTTCTGGGCGGGCGTGCGGCCAACCTATCCACGCCGTTCGGTGTCTCCACAAGCGATCGCAAACCTGTTCCGCGAGGGTTCAACCCCGGGTAACCCGCCCGCCGCCTGTGCGCCCGCACCACGCCCCCGGCACCACGCCCCCGCCCGCGGGACGGGTTGTGGCGGCGTACCCGGGCGGATAGATTTCGCGAAAGCTTCTCACCTTCAGTGTTACGGGAGGGCGCGTGACGGCGGTCAGGTCCGGCGTACCGGCGTTACCGGAACCCGCGGTCGACCCGCTCAGCGAGCCGACCGGGAAGGCGCCCAAGCGCTGGACGGTTGCGTTCTCGCTCGCCACGGTCGCCACCTTCGTCGGTTGGTACGGCCCACTGCAGATCCTGCTCGCCCAGCAGGCCGAGACGGTGTCACCGGGGCACAAGGAGGCGGTACTCGGGCTGGTGGCCGGAGTCGGGGCGGCCTGCTCGATGCTGGCGAACCCGCTGTGGGGCGCCCTGTCGGATCGCACCACGTCCCGGTACGGGCGCCGGATCCCGTACGTGCTCGGCGGCGCCGTGGCCGGTGCCGCGAGCCTGCTGCTGCTCGGATCCGCCGACAGTGTGGCCCTGATGGTGGTCGGCTGGTGCCTGGTGCAGATCGCGTTGAACGCCCCGTTCGCGGCGCTGTCGGCGGCGGTGCCTGATCAGGTGCCGGTCGCCGATCGGGGGGCCGGTGGTGCCTGGTTCGGGGTCGCCCAGACCGTCGGCGTGATGGCCGGTACCGGGATCGCGACTGCGGCGGGCGGGACCACCGCGGGGTACGCCGCCTGCGCGGGTTTCGTACTGGTCGCCTCACTGCCGTACGTGCTTCTCCGCCGGGACCGGGTGCTGCCCCGGAAGCGTCGACCGCGGTGGCGTACCGGCGGTTTCTGGATCAGCCCTCGCAGGCACCCCGACTTCGCGTGGGCATGGCTGACCCGGTTCCTGATGAACCTCGGCAACGCGATCGCGCTGCTCTACCTGTTCTTCTTCCTCAAGTACGCCGTCCGGCTTCCCGACCCGGAAGCCGGGGTCTTCCTGCTCACCGTGCTCAACGCGGGATTCCTGCTGGTCACCGTGCTGGTGGGGGGCTACTGGTCGGACCGGGTCGGTCGGCGACGCGGCTTCGTCTGTGGTGCCGGTGTGGTGATGGCGGTGGCCGCGTTCATCCTGGCGTTCTGGCAGACCTGGCCGGGCGCGATCGTGGCCGCGATCGTGCTCGGGATCGGGTTCGGGGCGTACACCTCGGTGGATTTCGCTCTGATCACCCTGGTGTTGCCGGCGGCGGCCGACCGGGGCCGGGACCTCGGCGTGATCAACGTGGCGAACACCTTGCCGCAGGTGCTCGCACCGGTGCTCGCCGCGCCGTTGGTGGTGGCGGTCGGTGGCCACCTCGCCGCGGTCACCGGCTTCGAGAAGACCTTTTCCGGGTACGCCGTGCTCTACCTGGTCGCCGGTGTGGTCGGGCTCGTTGGTGCCGTACTCGTCTACCGGATCAGGAGCGTGCCGTGACCCTTCCTCCCGACTTCCTGTACGGCGTCGCCGCGGCGGCGTACCAGATCGAGGGTGCCGTGACCGAGGACGGACGGGGGCCGTCGGTGTGGGACACGTTCTGCGCCGAGCCGGGGCGGATTCGCGATGCCGAGACCGGCGCGGTGGCGTGCGACCACTACCACCGGTACGCCGAGGACGTCGCCCTGATGCGGGAGCTGGGTGTCGGCGCGTACCGGTTCTCGATCTCGTGGCCCCGCGTCCTTCCGACCGGCTCCGGCACGGTGAACCCGAAGGGGCTCGACTTCTACGATCGCCTGGTCGACGAGCTGTGCGCCGCCGGGATCGCGCCGGCCGCGACGTTGTTCCACTGGGACACCCCGCAGGCGTTGGAGGACGCGGGTGGCTGGGTGTCGCGGGACACGGCGTACCGGTTGGCCGAGTACGCCGGCCACGTCGGCGAGCGGCTCGGCGACCGGGTACGGATGTGGATGCCGCTGAACGAGCCCGTGGTGCACACCATGTACGGGTACGCCGTCGGCCACCACGCCCCGGGTAAGGCACTCGGGTTCGAGGCGCTGCCCGTCGTGCACCACCTGCTGCTCGGCCACGGTCTGGCGGTGCGGGCGCTGCGTGACGCGGGATGCGAGAGCATCGGCATCGCGTCCCACCACGCCCCGACCTGGCCGGCATCAGGCTCGCCCGAGGACGTCACGGCGGCCGAGACGTACCACACGTTGATCAACTGGCTGTTCTCCGACCCGGTGCTCACCGGCCGCTACCCGGAGGGGTTCGACGCCGCGATGCCCGGACCTGTCGAAGACGACCTGAAGGTGATCTCGACACCGCTGGACTGGTTCGGGATCAACTACTACCAGCCCGCCCTGGTGGCCGCGGCCGCCAGCTCACCGCCGGCCGCCGGTTCACCGACGGCTTCCGGTGCCGGGGGAGCTGCTGCTTCGTCGACGGCTGCCGGGCCGGATGGGGCGATGCTGCCGCCGGGTCTGCCGTTCGAGTTGCGTACCCTCACCGGCTATCCGGCGACCGATTTCGGCTGGCCGGTGGTGCCGGACGGGTTGCGGGAGATCCTGGTCAGCTTCGCGCAACGGTACGGCGACGCCCTGCCGCCGGTGTACGTCACCGAGAGCGGCTGCTCGTACCACGACGCCGGCCCGGACGCCGACGGTCGGGTACGTGACCCGGAGCGGATCGCGTACCACCAGGGGCACCTGGCCGCCGTGGCGGACGCGATCGCCGAAGGCGTGGACGTACGGGGTTACTTCGCCTGGTCCATCATGGACAACTTCGAATGGGCGGCCGGATACCAGGAACGGTTCGGACTGGTGTACGTCGACTACGAGACCCTGAAGCGGACCCCGAAGGACTCGTACCACTGGTACCGCGACCTGATCCGCCGCCACCAGGTGCGGTGACCCGGCGGGGTTGTCCCGCCGGGTGACCTGCCGGGTCAGCTACATCGGCAGCGTGTCGCCCTGCACCGCCTCGATGTCCATCTCGACGTACAGCTTCGTCCCGACGACCGCGATACCGGCGCGTACCAGGTCGTTGTACTTCATCGCGAAGTCGTCCCGGTACAGCTCGGCGGTGGCCCGGAAGCCCATCCGGGTGCCGCCCCACGGGTCCGGTCCGAGCCCGAGGTACGTCATCGACACCGGCACCGGACGGCTGATCGAGGTGATGTTCAGCTCCCCGTTGATCACCCACCGGTCGTCGCCCTGCGGTGTCACGCTGCTGCTGCGATACCGGATCACGGGGTAGTTGGCCACATCGAGAAAGTCCGGCGACCGCAGGTGGTCGTCCCGCATCTTCACGCCGGTGTCGACACTCTCCGCCTGGATCTCGATGTCCACTGTGGAGCGTTCGATCGGCTCCGCGACGTGGATCTTCCCCGATACGTCCTTCAGCCAGCCTTTGACGCTTGCGAGCCCGATGTGACGCGCGGTGATGATGATCTTCGTGTGGAGGTGGTCGATCGTCCACAGCCCTACCGGGGGACGCTGGGTCCCGGCGGCGCGCGGCAGGATCACCGTACCGAGAGTGGCCGAGCCGCTGGCGGGGACGATCACCGTACGAGCGGCCGGGGTGTATCCGGGTGCCGTGACGATCGCCGTGTACGCGCCCGGCGGCACCGGCTCGGTGTCCGCGTCCCCCCGTTCGTTGGCCTGGGTTCGCGCCACCTGGTTACCGGAGAGGTCCATCACCGTGATCACAGCGTCGGGGATGGGCCATTCGTCGCTGGTCTGCACCTGCGCCGATATGCCCCGGGTGGCGGGGCTGACCGCGGCACGCCGCGGTAGCGGCGCGGTGTCGTACCTGTAATGCCCAGCGATGTCGCCGTGCCCCCCGATGGAACCGTTACTCATCTACTCGCTCCTCGTCTACCTCACCGGTTGCACCAGGTCGCCGCGACAGGAACCGGCGGTGGGCTCAGTCATCGGGATGTTTCAGCTCGACATTCTGCTCGTGCTTCTGCCCGGCCGATACACGGAGGCCCAGATTGACGGCCGGGTAACTAGTGGTGTGCAGTGTGTAGTCGCCCTCTGGTACGTCCGCGAACAGGTACTCGCCGACAGAGTCCGAGCTGGTAGTCGCGACAACGTTGCCCTCTGAGTCGAGCAGCGTAACCCGAGCGTCCCCGAATCCGCGGCGTTCAGGACCCGCGATCACGGTGCCGCGCACGTACGCCCCGGCGTGCAGGTCGATGTCGTACGCGCTGGCGCCCGAATCCGAGACCGTGACCTGGTGCGCCACCGGGCTGAACGGTGACGCACTGGCCGCCAGCGTGAACGTGCCGCCGACCAGTTCCGCGAACTGGTACCGCCCGTGGTGGTCGGTGGTGGTGGAGCCGATCACCTCGCCACGTACGTCCAGCAGTGTCACCAGCGCACTCGGCACCGGCTCCTGGCCGCCGGCGATGCGTACCACGCCCCAGAGCTCAGCGAGGCCGGTCAGCACGATACCGAGAGTCACGGGCTGGTCGGTGACCGTCACCGTCGAGGCCTGGGGGTGGTGGCCACGTGCCCGGGCGATCAGGAAGTAGCTACCGGGACCTGGGGTGGGCAGGCTGTACGCGCCGTCGCTGCCGGTGACACCGCGGCCGATCTGGCCACCGGCCAGGTCGATCAGGGTGAGCGAGGCGCTCTGGATCACCGAGCCGCCGGCCTGGCGGACGTACCCGCGGATCACGCCCGGGGGAGGCGGTGGCGGCGGGGCGGGTGCCTGGGCGCGGGCCGCCAACGCCGCGCGCGAGGTGAACGGGGTCGGCCCGGGTGGGGAGTCCCGCGGCTCGTAGTGGCTGGCCGCGGCGAGCAGGCGCGCGCGTTCCTCGGGATTCATCCGGAGCAGTGAGAATTCGCCGCCCTGATCCGTGGAACTCTCACTCGGGGATGGCGACGACGCGGGCATGGAGGTGCCCGTCGCGCGGTGCGAGGCGGGTACGGAGCCTGGCCTCGACGTCTGCCCGGTGGGCTGACCATGTGGCGACGGATTCCGTGAGGTCTCCGTGGCGCGGTTCGAGGCGGCGTGCTGACCGATGGGGCGCTCGTCGTCCCGGTGCCGGGTTCGCACCAGCGTGATGACAAGCGCGATCGTCGTCAGGGTCAGCACCCCGAGAAGAACCCACAGCAACGTTTCGTCAAACACAGATCCGCTCCTGATTCAGCATCCGAGGGGCTCTGGCGGGCGGAGAGCCAGGGAACTCCCATGGCATGGTGGTCCGTGCATCCCCTGTGTGGGTGCGTTCCGGAGGACTTGCCGGGTTCACGGGAGAGATCCTGTCGATCGTCAGTGTCCTGAAGTCTTGACGCAGCGTTCACGGCACGCGCGGTGTGGAGCACCGTGACTTGGTTCCCCGGCACCTTAGCGGCGTGGGCTAACTCACGGCAATCCATAGTGGAAGCGCTCAGGGTAGTCATGAAACGGCGTAGCAGGTCAGGTTCCGCTGCCGTAGGGCCGGGTGATGATCTCCAGGAGGTGCCCGTTCGGGTCCTCCCAGTAGACGCCTCGGCCTCCGTCGTTGGTGTTGTACTCCCCGGGCCGGTGTCGGAAGGGGTCGGCCCAGTACGTCAGCCCGCGAGCCCGTATCCGGGCGAAAACGTCATCGAATTCAGCCTCGCTGACCAGGAATGCGTAGTGCTGCGGCTGGCCAGGGCGGTCGTCGTCGACGAAATCCAGTGAGACCCCGTGGTCGAGTTCCACCACCAGAAACGGTCCGTACCGCACCGGTTCGCCGAGGCCGAGCATCTCGGCCAGGAACGTCGCCGACTCCCGCTTGTCTCTGGCGTGGACGATAGTGTGGTTCAGCTGTAC
Organism: Micromonosporaceae bacterium; assembly: GCA_050701795.1. Classification (GTDB taxonomy): domain Bacteria; phylum Actinomycetota; class Actinomycetes; order Mycobacteriales; family Micromonosporaceae; genus WHSM01. The sequence goes on along the minus strand of JBOGDK010000042.1, from coordinate 6,436 downwards.
GACCATCCTGGCCCCCCTCGAGCCCGCATACCCCCAGTGGCCAGTGTCGGACTTGTTATCTAAGCCGGCAACCGTCCGTGCGCGCCGGGGCGACACGGACGTGACAGGTCGTGACGACGCCGGGCCGCGGTCGGCCGTACTAGAACTGGGCGAACGAACGGTGCGGCCGGCGTGGTCCTCGACGGGGTGGCCGCGATCCGCCGGCCACGATCAACTGGAGCACCCGTCCCCGGTGACCGGCGAACGGCGCCAGGAGTTCCAGCATCCGGGCGTCGTCCGCGCGGGGCTCTCCCGCGAGGGTGTACGCCACCTGGTGCGGCAGGTGGAAGTCGCCGACGCTGACCGCGTCCGGATCCCCGTACGCGAGGCGCCCCAGTTCGCCGACCGTCCACGGCCCGATCCCGGGTATCGACAGCAGCCGTCGCGCGGCGTCCTGCGGTGGCATCGACACGGTCTCCTCCAGCCGGGCCGCCGCGCTGGCCGCCCGGCGCAGCGTGTCGGCCCGCTTCTGCTCGATCCCCATCGGGTGGAACCTCCAGTACGGCGTCGCCGCCACCGCCGCCGGATCCGGTGGCAGCAGCAGCGGCACCGGGCCGGGAGCCGGTTCGCCGAAGTGTCGTACCAGCCTGCCGTACGAGCGCGCCGCCTCGATCCAGGTCACCTTCTGCTGCAGCACCGTGGCGAGCAGTTCCTGGAACACCAGCTCGCTGCGGGGCAGCCGCAGCCCGGGGTGGCGCCTGGCCAGCACCGCCACGATCTCGTCCCGGGCGGCCACCTCGGCGAATCCGTTCCCGCCGTCGTCGTGCAGGCCGGCGAGGGCGTGGGCGCGCCGCACCAGCCAGTCGCCGCCGGGGCCGTACCCGGTCGCGGTCAGCTCGGTGCCCTCGTGTCGCAGGTGTACGGTGGCCGGCCCGTCCGGGGTGCGGCAGGCGCGCCAGAGGTCACGTACCCCGAGCTGCGCGGTCGGGTCGTGGCGGCCGACGAGGAGGGCGCCGACCGTACCGGCGAGGTCGTAGCGGTCCGGGGCGGCGAGCTGGCGCCGGGCCTGCCACCGGTCGCGGCCGTCCGGGTGCACCGGGGTCGCGGCATTCGGGTGCGTCGCGGGGCGGGCCATGGACTCCAGCCTCTCAGACGAGCGGTACCGCTCCGGGCAAAGGGTTCAGGCCGTGTGTCATGCGCCCCTGGCCGGCTGCGCCGGCTCGCTCGGCCGGCGACTTCGACACACGGCCTGAGTCTCCCGGTCGACTGGTTCCGCTCTGGGGGCGGCGCTGCTACGGTGCGGTGCACACGTCATGCCGAAGCAACTTCACGTTCTCGCCGCCATGCCCGGCCCCACGGTAAGTCCGGTCGCTGGCTTGTTGTCCCCACTCGCGACGCGAGCCCCGTGGCGGGTCCGGTCTCGTGGCGGAACCACGGGAGGAGCCGTTGATGCGACGGACGTTGAGCGCGCTGGTGGCGTGCCTGTTCCTGGCCGTACTTTCCATCGACGCCGAGGCCGCACCCACGTCGAACGCCGTACGTGACGTGATGTACGTCGGCAACAACTGGGACGGCACCGCCGACGTCGTCGACGCCAGGACGTACCAGCGGGTGAAGCGGATCAACGTGATCCCGGACAAGGACAGGCGGCTCGCCGAGATCTACGCCGACCCGGTGCGTCTGGCGTTCTACCTCGCGATCCGGCAGCAGATCGGCGAGGGTCACGACCAGTACGTCGACGACATGTTCAGCTCCCGGGACGGAAAGCTGCTCGCGGTGTCCCGCCCCAGCTTCGCCGACGTGGTGGGGATCGACCTGACCAGTGGCGAGATCGTCTGGCGGTACGCCCTGCACGGCCAACGAGCCGACCACATGGCACTGTCCCCGGACGGCGCCCGGCTTCTGGTGTCGGACTCCACCGCCAACCACGTCGACGAGATCGACCTCGGGTCCGGACGGTCCGAACGCAGCTTCCCGTCGGGCGACACGCCACACGAAAGCAACTACAGCAGGGACGGTTCCCGGATCTTCCACGCCAGCATCGGCCGGATCTACACCCCGACGGACCCGTCGACGTTCTGCCCGTTCACCGACCCCACCAAGGGCGACCAGCGGTTCCAGATCGTCGACGCCGAGTCGTTCACGATCCTGAAGCAGTGGGACATCGGCGCGAAGCTCAAGGAGGCCGGGTTCTCCTGTATGAGTTCGGCGGTACGCCCGATGGCGATCTCGCCGGACGAGAGGACGGCGTACCTGCAGATCTCGTTCTTCCACGGGTACGTGGTGTTCGACTTGGTCGAGGGCCGGGTCGAGAACGTGGTCAGCCTGCCGATGAGCGACCACGCCAGGTCGCTGCGCAAGGACCAGTACGTCCTCAACTCAGCTCATCACGGCCTGGCCATCAGCGGTGCGGGTGACCAGCTCTGCGTTGCCGGCACGATGGACGACTACGTCGGACTGGTGAACATCGCGCGGCCGTCCGACCGGGAGATCTTCGAGCTGCCGCATATCGGGGACCGGCCGTACTGGGCGACAAACGGACCAGGCGACAACCAGTGCTGGGTGTCGATCGCCGGCGACGACCGGGTCAACGTGTACGATTACGCCACCCGCCGCCAGGTCGGCTCGGTGGTCGTCGGCGACCACCCGCAACGGATCCGTCCCGGCGTGATCTTCTCGCGATCTTGAAGCTCTGCTGGCGGAAAATGACGGCTCAGGCTTCAAGATCGCGAAGAACGCCGCGCGACCGCGGCGATCACGTCAGTGGTGTCGAGGAAGGCCTCGGGGGGTAGGTGCTGGAGGCGGAGGCGTACCTGTCGCAGTACCGCCGTACGGGTGGGACGGTCCAGGGCGGCGAGCCGCCGGCTGGTCACCCCGAAGCCGTTGCGCAGCTCCATGAACTCGATCAGATCCGGTTGGTACGACCACGGCAGGCGCTGCACGTTGATCGGCTGGAACCCACCCTGGATCACCAGGTCGCGGAGCTTCTCGGGGGTGTCCATCTGGTCGTGCTGTGCCCCGAGCGGCGGCAGATCCGGAGCGCCATGCCGATCCAGCTCCTCCGCGAAGACCTGGTCCGCGGGGAGCTCCGGGTGAGGCCCCCAGGTGGTGACCCCGAGATGCCCGCCCGCGCGAAGCACTCTGCGGACGTCCCGCAGCGCCACCACCGGCACCGGTACGTGGAACAGCATGAACGCCATCACCACCACGTCGGCGGATCCGTCGCCGAACCCGAGCGCGGCCGCGTCAGTGACCACTCGCGGGAAGCCCGAGTCGGCCTGCCGCAACATACCTTCGGCGCGGTCGGCCGCCACCACCAGCGCGTCCGGTGCGGCCCGCCGCAGGGTGGGTAGCAGAGTGCCGACCCCGGCGCCGAGATCGAGTACCCGGTCCGCGGTGGCCAGCGGCAGAGCGTCGAGCAGGCGTACGGCGGCCGGGTGCAGGGCGTCGGCCCAACGCCGCCGGTACGTCTCGGCGGCGGCACTGTAGTGGCCGGCGAGCAGGCGTACCGGATCGTCGGGTGACGTCACGCTCGCCAGCCTAGGGTCTGTCCTGTGGATCCCGTTGGAGCCTTCGACCTCCTATATCTCTCGGCGGATGACCGTGACAATGGACCCCGGCCACGAGACACGCCAGTGTGTTTCATGGGTCCGGTCCGCTGTCAGGTGGTCGTGCTCGGGACCCGCGGAGCGGACCATGGCAGCGGCAAGGCGCCCGCGTGGGCTGCGCTCGCGGCGAGGTGAGCGGACCGCGGACTGCCGAATCAGTCCGGAAGCATCGGCATGCTCAGGCCGGGGTCGCGGCCGAGCAGGGCGCCGCGGGTGACAGCCGAGGAACCGAACCTGTCCCGTACGGCGTCCAGCGCGGTGTCCAGCTCGCCACCCGCGTACGGGTCGAACGGCAGCTCCAACTGCACGAGCCGCCCGTCCTCCAGGTTGCTCACCGCGACGCCGAGCAGGGTGACGCCACGGCGCCGCATCATGGGCAGCGCGGTGGCCAACAGTTTCCGGGCGGCGGCGAGCACGGTGTGGGTCTGGGAGGTGGCGCGCGGCAGCGTACGGGACCGGGTCGCCCGGGAGAAGTCGTTGAACCGCATCCGTAGCGTGACCGTACGGCCGATCCGGTGGGCGTTGCGCATCCGCCGGGTGATCCGGTCGACGAGTCCGGCGAGTACCGCGTCCAGCTCCTCAGGCGACCTGCGGGAACGGCCGAGCGCGCGTTGCCCGCCGATCGAGCCGCGTCGCCGGCCGACCTGGACACGTCGTGGATCCCGGTTGTGGGCGAGCGCGTACAGGTGCCGGCCGGTGCCCGTACCCAGCATCGACACCAGTGCGGCCTCGCCGAGCCGGGCCGCAACGCCGACCGTGGTGATCCCGCGCTCCCGGAGCTTGCCCGAGGTGACCGGCCCGACGCCCCACAGACGCTCCACGGGCAGCGGATGCAGGAACGCCAACTCCCGCTCCGGTTGTACCACCAACAGGCCGTCCGGCTTCGCCACGCCGCTGGCCACCTTGGCGAGAAATTTGGTACGCGCCACACCCACGGTGATCGGCAGCCCGACCCGGTCACGTACCTCGGCGCGGAGTCGTGCCGCGATCTCGATCGGTGGCCCCGAGATCCGCCGCAGCCCACCCACGTCGAGGAAAGCCTCGTCGATCGACAGCCCTTCGACCACGGGCGTGGTGCCGCGGAACACCTCGAAGACGGCCTTGCTCGCCGCGGAGTACGCCGACATCCGGGGCGGCACCACCACCGCGTCCGGGCACAGCCGCCGTGCCTGCCAGCCACCCATCGCGGTGCGTACGCCGCGCGCCTTCGCCTCGTAGCTCGCGGCGAGTACGACGCCCGCCCCGACGATCACCGGTCGCCCCCGCAGCCGGGGGTCGTCGCGCTGCTCCACCGACGCGTAGAACGCGTCGAGGTCAGCGTGCAGGATCGGCGTCCCGACATCGGGCACTCCGCAATCTTCGCACATATGTTCGAATCTGCGCCAACCTGGTGGCGTCAGGCTCTCGATCGTTAAACACGGTTACCGAGTCCAGGAAATCCGGCGCAGTGGCCCCCGGAACCGTCTCGCTGTCGGACCGCTCACCACCGGCGTACCGGAAAGTCCTCGAAAGAAATCCGGGAGCCGGTGTCGGATCGGGGCAGAGGTGTTCGTTGCAGGGGTGAGAGGCCGCCCACGACGGGCGCCCAAAAGGACAAAGCCCAGCGAGAAGGGAACCGCGATCATGAAACTGACGACGATCACGAACGTCTCGGTCGACGGTGTGATGCAGGGACTCGGGGGGCAGGACGAGGACCGCAGGGGCGGATTCGAGCGCGGCGGGTGGGCCTTGCCGCTGTTCGACGGCGAGGCCGAGACGTTCCTCGGCGAGGTCTACCAGCGCGCCGACGCGTTCCTGTTCGGCCGGCGGACCTACGAGATCTTCGCTGGCTCCTGGGGCGTGATGGAAGATCCGAGCAACAGCCCTATCGCATCGGCATTGAACACGCGGCCCAAGTATGTGGCATCGACCACGCTCACCGACCCGCAATGGGCGGACACGACCGTCCTGTCCGGTGACGTCGCGGTCGCCGTCCGCGAGCTGAAAGCCAAGCCGGGGGGTGAGCTGCAGGTGCACGGCAGCGGCAGCCTGGTCCGCTGGCTGTTCGACAACCAGTTGGTCGACGAGATCATCCTGCTCACCTATCCCGTGGTCGTCGGGCGGGGCACGCGGTTGTTCCCCGATGCCGGCCCGGACACAGCGCTTGACCTGGTGGAATCGCGGTCCACCTCGGAGGGCATAACGCTTCAGGTCTATCGGCCCAGCGGGCGCCCGCAGTATGCAACCTGAAGCACCGTAGGTGCCGCGGTCAGTGGGAGTCGATCATCGAATCGCTACTCGAGATCAGGGCGGCGTAGCAGGGGTGAGCGGCCGCCCACCAGGGGCGGCCCGAGAACCACAGGAGATGATCTTCAGATGCAGTACCTGGGTTCCGTGATCGACGACAAGACCGGCTCCGCCACCCCGGAGGAGATGAACGCCATCAACGCGTTCAACGATCGGCTCCAGGCCGACGGTCGAGGGATCGAAGCACTGCAACCGGAAGGTCGAGGTGCGGCCGTTCCTATGACCACCCCAGCAAATCGCTCCGGTTCGCTCCACGATCTCGCGGGGACCCCGAGGTGAGAGAGGTGGACGTACGGGAGGCGATCACCCAGGTCCACCACGAGGAGTGGGTCCGGGTGGTCGCCGCCCTGACCAGGCGCTTCGGTGACCTCGACATCGCCGAGGAGGCGGCGGCCGAGGCGTTCGCGACCGCCGTCGAGCGGTGGCCGGCCCACGGCGTACCCCCCAACCCCGGCGCGTGGCTGACCACCACCGCCAACCACAAGGCCATCGACCGGATCCGGCGCGAGAACAAGCGCGACGACAAGCACAAGGAGGCTCAGATGTTGTACGACGACGACCCG
>JBOGDK010000041.1:0-19631 GCA_050701795.1 Micromonosporaceae bacterium | reverse complement strand
GGATGTCCTCGCCCGCTTCGACCATCGGGTGCGCGATGCTGCGCGACCACCGCTGGTAGTCACTCAGCGGTTCAGACACGATGCGCGCCCGCCGCACCGTTTTGCCGCCCGCTACATGACTGCGCACGGTGTCGCACCAGTCTTCTAACCACGCCAGATCGTCCGGCTCGCCGGCCGCCCAATGCGCCATGTGGGGCAGTTCGACCGCCGTGCCGTAGGCGTCACGGGTTTCGAGGTGGTCGCTGGAGCGCCCGAAGGTGCATAGCAGTTGGGCGAACTCAGCTTCGCTGATCGAGGTCATTGCTGTGTGAAGAACTGAAGCATCCTGTCGGGGATTTCCACGCACGTTTCTCCCTCCGGGATGTCCATCTGCGCCAACGCGTCCGGGTCCGTCAGGACCCAGCCCTGTACCACCCAACTCTCTCGGTCGGTGCGGTAGATGGTGGGGGAGCCGGTCGGGTTGGAGTTCGGGTCTTTGCCAACGAAGGTTAGATGCATGGCCGCCTCCTGGCCGTTGTGGTTGCGTGAAGTTGCGCACCCAGCCTTGTTGGTTGCGCCTCGGACGTCAAGCGATCACCCACTCTCGGCCTAGCTCACGCATGTAGGCGAACTTGAGGTACGAATGGCAAGCTGCCGTTGACTTCGAGCAACATTTAGCAACACGCTCCGAGCTTCAGTGTCCACTGCCATATCGTCAGCAGGTCGCCACAGACAGTGGCCTTCTACTACGCCAATACACGGGAGGACGGACGAGTGTGGTCAGACGGAATGGCGCTGCTGGCTGGATTGACGATGGGCTTCCTGGTCGGGCTCGCGACCTTCCGGCGTTCGCTGAGATGGTGCCGAGTTGCGGGGAGACACTGAGGTGCCCCGGCTGTGTCCCGGCACGCCGGGAGCGTTCCGGGTGAGTGACGCATTTCCGCGGAGGCCGGCACCGCGCCACACTGCGCCCCACCCGGAGGAGATCAGGTTGGCTCGCGAGGACTACGCCCTGCACATCCCATCGCTTCACCATCGAGGCTGTCTCGGGCCTGACTGTGACGAGGAATGGCCATGCCGTCGGCGTCGGTACGTCACGGCATTGCTGGAGCGCTCGAGCGAGTTCGACGTCAACGGACAGCTACGCCCGTGGAGCGAGCACCTACACCGTGAGCAACGTACGGGTGGCCTCGGCGATCCGCAGATCCTCCCGGGCTTCGATGACGAAGCTGCGTACCGGGGCGCCGTCGGCGGTGAGCTCGGCGTCCGGCTCGGCGTCCTTGTTGGCGCCCAGGTCGATGCGTACCCCCAGGAACCCCAGACCCTCGGCGGTGCGGGTGCGGATCTGCCAGGCGTGCTCGCCCACCCCGCCGGTGAACACCAGTGCGTCGATGCCGTCTAGGGAGGCGCACATCGCCGCGATCCCCGCCCGCAACCGGTGCAGGTACATGTCGATCGCCAGGCCGGCAGCTTCGTCTCCCGCGTCGGCGAGGTTCAACACGGTACGCATGTCGGCGTGACCGGCCATCCCGAGCAGACCTGAACCGTGCACCAGTCCGTGTTCCACCTCCCGCGGCGGCATCCCGGCGTGCCGGATCAGCCACAACACCAGGCCCGGGTCGACGTCGCCGGAACGGGTCGCCATCATCAGCCCTTCCAGTGGCGTGAACCCCATCGTGGTGTCCACGCACCGGCCGTCCCGCACCGCCGACAAGGAACATCCCGCGCCGAGGTGACAGGTCACCAGCCGGGGTACGTCCGTACCGGCCAGCTCGACCACCCGGTGGGCCGCCCAGGCGTGGGACAGGCCGTGGAACCCGTACCGGCGCAGCGGGTACTCGTCCCGCCACGCCTCCGGCAGCGGGTACGTCTGGGCGGCCGGCGGCATCGTGCGGTGGAACGAGGTGTCGAAGCAGGCCACGTTCGGCAGGTCGGTGCGTGCCTGGCGTACCGCGGCCAACAGCCGTAACGCCGGCGGCTGGTGCAGCGGGGCGAGTACCGACAGCTGTTCCAGCTCATGCGCCACGTCGTCGTCGATCAAGGTGGGCCCGGTGAATCCGGCGCCGCCGTGCACGATCCGGTGTCCCACCGCGTCCGCCTCGGGGGCCTTGTCGAGCAGGTCGGCCAGTTCCTCGTCGGACAGTTCCGAGGGCGCTGCCGCGTCGTGGCGCCACAGCACCGTGTCGTGGCGGTCCAGCAGCCGAAGCTTCAGGCTGCTCGACCCGGAGTTGACCACCAGTACGCGCATCAGCCCGGCCAGACCCAGTCGCGGATCTCGGGGGCGTCCTCGCCGTACTCGCGGGTGTACGCACGGCACCGTTCCCTCGCCTCGACCATCGCGCGACGGAGCGGCGCGGCCCGTGCCGCGAGCCCTGGCACCCGGTCGATCACGTCGGTGACCAGGTGGAACCGGTCCAGGTTGTTCAGCATCACCATGTCGAACGGTGTGGTGGTGGTGCCCTCCTCGATGTACCCCCGGACGTGGATGTTGTCGTGGTTGGTGCGGCGGTACGTCAACCGGTGGATCAGCCACGGGTACCCGTGGTAGGCGAAAATGATCGGCTTGTCGACGGTGAACAGCCGGTCGAACTCGTCGTCCGGCAGCCCGTGCGGGTGCAGGCTGGGCGGCTGCAGCTTCATCAGATCCACCACGTTGACCACCCGTACCGTCAGGTCCGGGAGGTGCCGTCGCAACAGGTCGGTGGCGGCCAACGTCTCCAGGGTTGGTACGTCGCCCGCGCAGCCGAGCACCACGTCGGGCTCGCCGTTGCCGCTGGCGCTCGCGCCGGGACCAGAGCTGTGGCCGGCGCTGGTGCCGTTGCCGCTGGCCCACTCGAAGGCGTCGATGCCTTTCGCGCAGTGCGCCACGGCGGCGTCCATGTCCAGCCACTGCGGCGCAGGTTGCTTGCCCGCCACCACCACGTTGACGTAGTGCCGGCTGCGCAGGCAGTGATCCATGGTGGACAGCAGAGTGTTCGCGTCCGGCGGCAGGTAGACCCGGATCACCTCCGGCCTCTTGTTCATCACGTGGTCGATGAACCCGGGGTCCTGGTGCGAGAACCCGTTGTGGTCCTGCCGCCACACGTGGCTGGACAGCAGGTAGTTCAGGCTGGCCAGCGGGTGCCGCCACGGAATGTCCCGGCTCACCTTCAACCACTTGGCGTGCTGGTTGAACATCGAGTCGACGATGTGGATGAACGCCTCGTAGCTGGTGAACAGCCCGTGCCTGCCGGTCAGCAGGTAGCCCTCCAGCCAGCCCTGACACAGGTGCTCGGAGAGCACCTCCATGATCCTGCCGTCGGCGTCGAGTCCGTCGTCACCGGGCACGGTCTCCGCGACGAACGCCCGCCCGGTGACGTCGAAGACCGCGTCCAACCGGTTCGATTTCGCCTCGTCCGGGGCGAAGATCCGGAACCGGTCGCGGTTGGCGTCGACCACGTCGCCGAGCCACTCGCCCAGCGCCCGGGTGGCCTCCGCGGTGTTCTGTCCCGGCGCGTTCACCGCTACGGCGTAGTTGCGGTAGTCGGGAAGCTCCAGGTCACGCAGCAGTACGCCGCCGTCAGCGTGCGGGTTAGCGCTCATCCTGCGTTCGGCACGTGGCGCCAGCGCGGTGATCTCCTCGCGGGGCGCCCCGATCTCGTCGAACAGCTCCTCGGGGCGGTAGCCGCGCAGCCACTCCTCGAGCGCCGCCAGGTGCTCGGGGTTGTCCCGAACGTGCGCGAGCGGCACCTGATGGGCCCGGAAGGTCCCCTCCACCTGCTGCCCGTCGACGGTTTCCGGCCCCGTCCAGCCCTTCGGGGTACGGAGCACGATCATCGGCCAGCGGGGTCGCGCCGCCTCGCCGGTGGTACGGGCCCGGTGCTGGATCTCCGCGATCTCGTCCAGGCACCGGTCGACCGCGGCGGCGAGTTGCTGGTGCACGAAGGGTGGGTCGTCGCCGGAGACGATCAGCGGGTGGTAGCCGTACCCGCGCAGCATCGAGGTCAGGTCGGACTCCGGGATCCTGGCCAGCACCGTCGGGTTCGCGATCTTGTATCCGTTCAGGTGCAGTACGGGCAGCACCGCGCCGTCGCGTACCGGGTTGCTGAACGCCGTCGACAACCAGCTGGCGGCCAGCGGACCGGTCTCGGCCTCCCCGTCGCCGACCACGCACACCGCCAGCAGGTCCGGGTTGTCGAACACCGCACCGTACGCGTGGGCCAGCGAGTACCCCAGCTCGCCGCCCTCGTGGATCGACCCCGGCACCTCGGCCGCCACGTGACTGGGGATGCCGCCGGGGAACGAGAACTGCCGGAACAGCTTCCGCATCCCCGCCCCGTCCCGGGTCACCTCCGGGTACCGCTCGGTGTACGTACCCTCCAGCCAGGTGTTGGCGACGATCGACGGGCCGCCGTGGCCGGGGCCGGTGATGAAGATGGCGTTCAGGTCCCGGGCCAGGATCGCGCGGTTGACGTGCGCGTACAGCAGGGTCAGTCCGGGGCCGGTGCCCCAGTGACCGAGCAGCCTCGGCTTGATGTGCTCCGGCCGCAGCGGTTCGCTCAGCAGCGGGTTGTCCAGCAGGTAGATCTGCCCGACCGTCAGGTAGTTCGCCGCCCGCCAGTACGCGTCGATCCCGCGCAGCTCGGTCGCGCTCAACGGCGCGGCGTCCGGCGTGTCGGGGGCACGGGCACCGGCCGCGACGGTGCCGGCGGTGCCGAGCGGGCCGGTCCCGGTGCTGTAGCCCATACGATCACCCTCACGGCACTCGTGCCGGCTCGCAATTCGAGCCCTGGCGCCTGCACCGCCCACCCGGTGCCCGCGTTGTGTGACGTTTCTGTTGTTTCAGCCAGCGGAGTGACGGCAGAAACGTCACACAACGACGGCCCGCAGCACCAGCCGCCCCAAGAGGCCCGGCCCCGCGCGGACCGTCATCGGAAGTTGATCTTCGCCGCGAGCCAGACCCGGCCGCGTTTTGCGTCGTCGGCGAGCAGCATCAGGTCGTCGCCGGAGCCGACCGCGGTCATGATGTGTTCCCCGGCTGTGCTTGGCCTGGTGGGGGTGGCGACCCGCCGCCAGCCGGCACCGGGCGAGTCGTGGTCGCCGTTGAGCGCGGTGTCCGGCGCGGCCCAGACGGTGTACCGGGAGCTGTCGCTCACCGTGGCCACCACACCCGCGCCGGCCCGGGTCAGCCCGGACACCGCCGGGCTCGCCGTACCGTCCGGGTCGAGGGTGCCGAACCGCCCGGTACGCCGCCACCGGTCGCCGTCGCGTCGCCAGATCCGGAACGTGTCGCCATCGATCCCCGCCGCCAGCACTCCGCCCCGGTAGCCGATCACCCGCTGCAGTTCGGCGAAGTCGTCCCCGTGCGGCACCGACTGGCGGCGCCAGGTCTCGCCGTCGGTGGACACCCAGGCCAGCGGGGTACGTGCGACCCGGCCGTCCAGTGTGGCCCCGCCGACCACCGTCCACCGGCCGTCGGCGTACGTCAGGCCCAGCGCGGCGGTACTGGTACGGGAATCGCTCGACAACCCTGGGTCGGTGTCCAGCAGCCGGAAGTCCGTGCCGTCGCCGGACGACCACACCGCGGCGCCACTACTGCGGTTGCCCGCGATCATCCAACCCGTCGCGCCGGCCGCGATCGGGCCCACGTTGACCGCCTGGGTGCCGCCGTACAGGGAGAACGCCGCGAGTACGTCGATGTAGACGCCGTCGTCGCGGGCGTACCAGGTGCTGACCCGAGGGTTGCCGTGTGCGCCGCCGGACTTCGCGCCTTCCATCACGATCCGGCCGTCGTGGCAGGCCGCGGAGGCGATCACATTGCGGTGCGCCCAGTACCACCGGGGCGCGAACCGCAGGTGGGTCCAGGTGCGACCATCCGTGCTGCGCCACGCCGCCGGACGGCTCTCGCCGGGGCCGGTGAAGACGCCGCCGACGACGTACCAATGGCTGGCGCACTTCACGGCGTCGCGTACCGCGAGCCGACCCTCCGGCCCGGGCGGCACCGGCAGCGTCGCCTCCCGCCAGGCGACCCGCAGCGCCGGCTCCGGCTTCGTCGGCGGGGTGGAGGTGCAGCCGGCGGAGATCGCGGCCACGGCGAGTAGGCAGAGCAGAGCGCGACGCACGGTCGCGATCCTACGACCAACGGCGCGTCTGCCGCGCGCTATCCGATCGTGACGGACTCGCCCGGCTCCAGGTAGCGGTAACCGGCCCCGATCTCCTCGCCGAACCAGCCGTTCACGCTGCTCAGGCCGCGCTCGTTGAGCTGCCCGTCGTGCATCGGGTACGCCCGCCGCGGACCTACCGCCTTCGCGAAGTCGATCGCCTCGCAGGTCTTCAACCAGGACGCGTGCGCCGGCACCAGCAGGGTCTCGATCGACCCCTCCGGCACGTGCAGCGAGTCGCCCGGGTGGTAGATCGTCTCCTCGATCACGTACCCCAGGTGGGGACAGTCCGGCTGGCCGCCGTAGATCTCCGCGTGCCGTCCGCCTACTGCGCGTATCTGCAGTCCCGCCACGGTGACGGTGCTTCCGGGCCGCAACGCGGTGACCGCGACACCTGTGATCGCGGCGCCGGCGGGTGCGTACACGGTGACACCCAGGTCGGCCAACCGGGCGACGTCGATGTGGTCGCCATGCTCGTGGGTGACCAGTACGGCCTCGACACCGTCGAAGTCCGCGTCCTGGCTCCACACCCCTGGGTCGATCAGCAGCGCGCCGCCGTCGTGGTCCAACCGGACACAGGCGTGTGTGTATTTCGTGATCCGCATCGTCCCAATGTAGGGCGCTGTGACATCACAGTTCAGCCGCCAGGAACCGTTGCGGGCGCCACAGCTGGATGCCGGGCCCTGGGAACCTGAACGCCCGCCGTGCCCAGTGCACGGCGGGCGCTAAGCGGTCACGCGGCGCGGGTCACGCTGCCTCGGACAGTGGTGGTAGCGGGCAGTGCAGCACCGCGCAGACGGTACGCAGCAGCTCCACCTCTTCCACGGTCATCACCCCGTCGTGGCTGATCACCGTCACCATACCGGCCACCAGCCGCTGCTTGTCGGCCTCGGGCAGCCCGTCCAGCGCCGGCCACACCGGCTCCAGACCCACCACACCCTGCGGTGGGGGTGCGAACCCGGGGACCGGCACGGACATCACCTGGGACGCCCCGGCGTGGTACGCCATCTGCGCCTGCTGGGGGTCACGGTGGCCGATCCGGGCGAGTGTGGACAGCAGTGTGGTCACCGCCTCCTTACTGCTGGCGAGGCTGCGCCGCTTGTCGCCCCACGGCGCGCTGCGGTGCACCACCTCGTGCAGCTCCCGGTGCAGCAGCCGCGACAGGCAGTACTCGAACACGTCGGTACGCCCGTCCGCCTGGATCAGCGCCTCAACGGAGCCGGTCACCTGCTGCAGCTCCGGTTGCGGCCTGCGGCGCAGCGCCGAGAACGCCACCTCGGCCAGCGGCAGCCGCAGCGCGGGTTGCAGGTGTGCCAGCGCGTTCGCGTCTGTCCACGCCGCGTCGGCGAGGCCACGGCCGTGCCGGCTGGACAGCATGGCGTGCTGCTGCTGCCGGGCCTGCGGATGTGAGGACATCAGCAGCCCGAACACCAGCGGCACCACGGTGTCGGGCCGGCGGGCACGGGCCAGGAACGGCTCCGGGATGCTGTCCAGGATCACCCCGGCGCGCCGGTACGCCCCGGCCGCCGGAGTGGCGACGCTGGCGACCACCTCGTCCGGCCGGACCCGTACGTGGCCCGATGGCTGGCCCGGAGCGGCACCCGGATGTGGCGGCTGGATGCCGCCCGGTCCGCCGCCTTGCCTGCCGCCGGGCGGTACGGCGCCGGTGTGCGCCGCGGTCCGTTCCCGCATCGGGGTCAGGCCCATCGCGTGGTCCTCGGCGAGCCCGTTGGGGGGCGCATCGGACCACCGCTGGGAGAGTGCTTCCAACTCTTCCGGGTTGAAGGTCGGGTCCAGCACTTTGATCCGCTCCGGCAGCGGCGGGTGGGTGGCGAACATCGAGCTCAGCTTCAGGCCGTCGCCGAACAGCATGTGGCTGACGTCCTCGACCTTGCCGTTGCGCAGCTTGGAGCCGTCCGACAGGCCACCGATCTTCTTCAACGCACCGGTCAGGCCGGAGGTCTGCCGGGTGTACTGCACTGCGGAGGCGTCAGCGAGGTACTCCCGCTGCCGGGACACCGCGGCCTTGATCAGCCGCCCGAAGAGCACTCCCACGTAGCCGGCGATCATCAGGGCCAGTGCGATCAGCAGGATCGCTCCGTTGTTCTTCCGGCCGCCGCTGCCGTACAGCAGGAACCTGCCCACCACGGCGAGCGCCAGAATCCCGAACAGTACGCCGATCAGCCGGATGTTCAGCCGCATGTCGCCATTGACCACGTGGCTGAACTCGTGCGCGATGACGCCCTGCAACTCGTCCCGGTTGAGACGCTCCAGTGCCCCTCGGGTCACCGCCACCGCGGCGTCGGCCGGGGACCAGCCGGCCGCGAACGCGTTGATGGCGTCCTCCTCCGGCAGCACGTACACCTCGGGGACCCCGACCCCGGAGGCGATCGCCATCTCCTCGACCACGTTACGCAGCCGGCGCAGCTGCGGGTCGGCGGTGTCCTCAGGGACGTACACCCCGCCGAGTTGCCGCGCCACCTTGCCGCCGCCGCCGCTACGCAGCAGCAGCATCCGGACCAGGGAACAGATCCCGATCAGCGCCATCGTGACGACGCTGACCACCCCGACCGCGGTGAGCACTGCCTCAAGCGGCTGGCCGCGGGTCACGAACACCACCGCCAGATCGACGACCAGCACGATGGCCAGCACGGCGAGGATGAACAGCAGCACCAGCCGGCGCGACAGCTTACGGACCTGCCGCTGACGTTCGAAGAAGTTCATTGCTTAGAACTGCACCCGCGGAACCTGCCGCACCTCGGGCGACTCCACCTGCAACAGCGCGGCCGGCTGGAATCCACCCATTCCGGCGATCATGTTGCTGGGGAACGCCTCACGCTTGTTGTTGTAGGTCATCACCTGGTCGTTGAACGCCTGCCGCGCGAACGCGACGCGGTTCTCGGTCGAGGTCAGCTCCTCCGAAAGCTGCATCATGTTCTGGTTCGCCTTCAGGTCCGGGTAGCTCTCGCTGAGGGCGAAGAGCCGGCCCAGAGTCGAGGTCAGCATGTTCTCGGCGCCGGACAGGTTGTTCATAGCATTCGGGTCGCCGGGGTTGGCGCTGGCCTGGCCCTGCGCGTTGACCGCCGAGTTCCGCGCCTGGATCACCGCCTCCAGGGTCTGCCGCTCGTGCTTCATGTACGACTTCGCGGTCTCGACCAGGTTGGGTATCAGATCGTGTCGCCGGGTCAGCTGTACGTCGATCTGGGCGAACCCGTTCTTGTACCCGTTGCGGGCGCGTACCAGCCCGTTGTACATCACGACCACCCAGATCGCGAGCACCACCACGATCACGATGGCGATGATCGCCAGGATCAGGCCCATGGTTTTCCTCTCAGTGACGATTCGTACGGGCGCGTGGCCCGGGTGCCCTGCTGGTGATGGCCCCGACCGGGGCGCTGTGGGCACCTTCAAATCCAGCATACGTAGCGGAAACCACCTCATCTTCTCGGCTACGCGGTATTGGCCGCTTCTCCCGGGTGCGGTGGCGTCCGCGCCTCACGCCGGTGACGCTCGGTAGCGGATTTGGGAGGCCATCGACGGGTCGGCGATGGCGGTGTCGTAGCGCTCAGCATCGCCTTACTCAAGATCACAGCGAACGTCCCGTCACCCTCAAATGGGAGCCGGACACCGCTCGGATCCTGGTCAACGCCCCGCCTGGGGCGATGCATGAGACCGGTCAGGAAATATCAGGATGTTGGTGGAATCAGGTGGATCTTGGCAGCGTCGAGACTCCGATGCCGGGGAACTGCACCAGGATGCCCACCTGCCGGAGTGGCGCGGCCGGGCGCCATGTGGACTGGTCGGCGGCCGGGGACTGGTGGTGTCGCGGGATGCGCAGGTTGTCCACAGTGGTGAAACGCCATCTGGCGACCGTCCGCAGCAGACGGTTACCGTATGCGACACCTGCTCCGTCTCGCCCGAGGAGAACCATTGAAAAGCCGGTCGTGGTACGGCCGTGGTGCGGTCGCCGTCGCGGCAGTGCTGCTGCTGACGGCGTGTACGTCTGAGCCTCCAGAGACGGGGTCCCCGTCGCTGCGCCGTTCACCAAGTCCGACGGCTACGGCGTCCGCATCGCCCGAGCCCGTGCCGGCGCCGCCGAAGTGTGATGCCGTGGTGAAACTGTTCGCCGACACGTACTTCTCCGACTGGGAGTTGCGGCAGGAGAGGCCGTCGGATTTGAACGGAGTGAAGTCGAACATCTGTGGTATCGAAGGCACGCTGCGCGTCGGCATTGCGACGAAGGGATATGCCCTGATCCAGCTCGAGCGGGTGCCGGATGATGGCAAAGCGCCCGAGGAACGAGCGAGGCGATTCGCCGACCAGGCCCTCGATCATGCTTGCGCCGGCCGGGATCCGGGCGACTATCACCAACTTGATGGGGCCTTCGACCACAGCGCGGGTTGTACGTCGAAGAGGCAGCCCGGTGCTGGTGCCACGGTCGTAAAAGATCTTGATGTGACAAGCGTGGAGGTCGCAGTTCGAACTACTGACGCTCCCGCGGAGGAAGCGAACACGTTCGCGCTACGAGCCGCTGAGGCGATGGCGCGGGCGTGTCTCACGCTGATGTCGAAACGATGACTCGAAAGGGACCAGCGCGTCATGGCAGGAACTGAGCCGGTGAGCCGGTTGGGCAAGGCGATGACCGAGGTCGACCTGACGGTGACCTCACCTGACAGGTCCGTGGTGGTCGACGTCGTCGGTGGCCGGGACCTGCGGGTGACGATCGCGCGAGGCAGTTTCGACCGGCACACCGAGGAGTCACTGAGTCGTGCGGTGACCGACACCCTGCGGTCGGCATCCGACGCGCTGAGCCACACGGTGCGGCAACTTCGCCGCGAGATCGGCCGCTGAACGGCCAGACACGGGGGAGGTCACGTGTACATCCAGGTCGAGAACATGAGAGACCATGCTGCCAAGCGCAACGGCGACGGCGTGGTGTGCGACGGAATCGGTCGACTGATGGAGACCGTCGAGTACATGCCCGCCCAGTTCTGGGGAGATCTGCCGTGGAGTGACGAGTGGCGCAAGGGGTGGCGGACCTGCTCCGCATGGCGGCGGGAGGACGGCACGAACGCCCGGGATCTGCTGATCGGCACCAGCGATGCCGTCTTCCAGGCGTTGGCTGACTACACCGACACAGACCAGCGGGCATCGGTGGAGATCACGCTGTCAGACGAGGCACAGGGACTGGCGCCGTATCTGGGTGCCGACGCCCGGGACGACAACCGGTGGCGCACCGGGAGCTACGCCCCAGGCGGCAACCACCACTACCGCGGCTACGAGGACCCGCCACACGATCCACTGAAGCGCACCCGGCCAGGCAACCCGGATCTCTACGACGACCCAGCCCACGGTGGACCGACCGACAACTACAGCCTGCCCCCCGCGGACGGCCTCGACGACGCCCTCTGGAACCAGATGTCGAAGCACGGCGGCTTCCTGGGGGCGCTCGAAGGGGACGCCCGCGACGCGGGCATCAAGGTCGCGAAGTTCTACACCGACTACTTCGTCCCCACCCTGGAGACCCGGCCGGTGAAGGTCGAGCAGTACGGCGACGAGGTGACGGTGGCTCGATGTGCCTATGACGGAGTACTCGACACACTTGCCAAGGACCGGGCGTTCTTGCCAGGTGACTGGACCGGGGATGGTGGGCGCGCGTACGCCGGGCACGCCGCCAGCCTGGAAAATTACCTCACGAAGTGCCGGGACAAGGCGAAGCATCTGGCGGACGACGCGGAGAAGGCCGGTGGGATTCTCCGGACGCTGCGAGACGAGTACGCCTCCCTGATCAAGGAGTACGCCCCCAAGCTGCGGGAACAGTACAACGAGTTCCTCGATGCGCAGAGCGGTTTCCTCGGTCTTGTGCGTGGTCTCTGGAACGCGGACCGGGAGGATGTTGCGGACGGTCTGGCGCGAATACTTTTGGCATTCACGAAAGAGATCGACGCCGCGCTGAGTACCAAGAAGATCGATGCCAACGGCCTGGCCGCCAGTCTCGTCGGCGCCAGCGCGGCTCACTCGCAGATGCCCAAGATCGGGGACACCAAGCGCGATCTGCCGGTCCCGGTGCCGAAGGATGAGGATCCGGCATGGCGGGACCCCACCAGGTGGTAGCACACCGGTAGTACCGGCGATCAGCATGCCGGGAGTGGTCGCCGGTGCCGGCCCGGGCAACCTCGCCGCCGCGCTGGGACGCGCCACCGGTTTCGGTGCCTGATCAGCGGGTACGCCGCAGGGGTGTGCGCGGAACTGTCCATCCCGGTGGACGGGGTGTCGATCGCGGGGGACCTGGACGTACCCGACCCGGCGTACGGGGTCGTGGTGTTCGCGCACGGCAGCGGCAGCTCCCGCTACAGCCCGCGTAACCGTACGGTCGCCGACCGGTTGCGGTCCCGCAAGTTCGGCACGCTACTGTGCGATCTGCTCTCCGCCGAGGAGGAGGAACGGGACCGGCGCACCGGGCACCTGCGATTCGACATCGGCCTGCTCGCCAGCCGGCTGACAGGCATGATCGACTCGCTCTCGACGCGCCCCGACACCGGGAGGCTGCCGGTCGGCCTGTTCGGCGCCAGTACCGGCGCGGCCGCCGCCCTTGTCGCCGCCGCGCAACGCCCCTCGGCGGTACGCGCCGTGGTGAGCCGCGGTGGCCGACCCGACCTCGCCGGGGACGTGCTCGGCCAGGTGTCCGCTCCGACACTGCTGATCGTCGGCGGCGCGGACCCCGATGTACTGGTCCTCAACTCCGACGCCGCGCAGCGTCTGCACGCGGTGTGCCGGCTGCATGTCGTACCGGGGGCGGGGCACCTGTTCGAAGAACCGGGTGCGCTCGACGAGGTCGCGGAGCGTGCCGCCGGATGGTTCGGTACGTACCTGCCGCCGGCCGCGGACGACAGCGAGACGGTGCTCGACGGGTACGACGAGACGCTCCCGTAGGTGGGAACGGCCGGTGCGGACCAGGTCCGGCAGGCACTTCGGGGCGTCCGTGAAGCGCCCTGATCACGGCAGGTAGCGCACCACGTCGTCGTGGACCTCCCGGCGCACCGCGCCGCGGGCGGCGAGCAGGTCCAGGTGGGCGACCGTCTCGATGGTCGCCAGGAACTGGTTGAACACGTTCAGATCGGCGAACCGGCGGTGCCGGCGGGTCCAGGGCAGTGCCTGTGCCACGGCGTACCCGGTTTCGATGCCCGAACCGACGGCTTCCCGGCACTGGGTGAGCCGCTCCTCGTGATGCGCCACGAGCTCATCGACCCTGCTGTGCGTGTTCTCCGTGACGGGCCCGTGGGCGGGGAGCAGCCGCAGGTCGGGCATCGCGCGTACCAGGGCGAGGGAGTGCAGGAAATCACCCAGCGGAAGCTCACCCGGCGCCATTTCGAAGCCGATGGACGGGGTGATGTGCGGCAGCACGTGATCCCCGGCGAACAGCAGCCCGTTGGGCAGGTCGGTGAACACCATGTGCCCCTGGGTGTGACCCGGTGTCGGCACCGCCGCGATCTCGCGCCCCGGTACGGCGAGCGTGCTGTCGCTGGTGAGCCACTCGTCCGGCAGTTCCCAGTTGGTCAGGTCCGGGGTGTCGTCGGGGTACTGGGCGAGCAGGTCCACCAGCGGGCTGGCGCCTGCCCGGCGAAGCTGCCGGGTCTGGGCGTTGTCGCCGGTGGGGGAGGTGCTCGCGATCGCCGCCAGCCCGGGGTTCTCGCCGATCCCGAGGCTGACCTTGGAGCCGAATTCCCGGCGGATCGCGATCGCCTGGGTGTAATGGTCCCGGTGTACGTGGGTCACCAGGAAGCGCCCGATGTCGGAGACCTTGTACCCGATCGACCGTAGAGCGCATTCCAGGTGGCTGCGGGACGCGTCCAACGCCCAGCCGCCGTCGACCAGAACCAGGTCCGCGCCGGTCTCGATGACGTACACGTTGACGGCCTTGAGCCCGTCGTGGGGGAGCGGCAACGGGACCCGGTGCACCCCGTCGGCGACCTGGTACGCCCCTGGCGCGGTCCAGTCCTGCGGTTGATCCATGGGCGCAGCGTACAAACCGCACTAGAGCCGGCGGAAGTCGATCCGGGGGCCCCGGGGATCGAAGAAATGCAGTTGTTCCAGGTTCACCTGTACCGTCAGCGTCGTACCGGGGGCGAGCCTCGGGTACGCCGGCACCCGTACCGCCAGATCGGCCTGTGGCTGGTGGTGCCGGCCCTGCTCATCGGAGTCGTCGATCATCACCCGCTCGGCACCGACCTCGATGTGGCCGACGGATTCGTGCCCCAGGTGCTCGACGAAGCGCACCCGACCCTGCAGGTGGCCGTTACCCGGATCCGGGCCGGTCTGCAGCATCCGCCCGGTCTCCGGTGCCCGCCCGGTGGGCACCAGCGCCTCGGCGCGGGCTCCGATCACCACCCGCTCACCGTGGTAGTGGGCGAGCATCCGGGAGCGCGGGTCCGACCACGGCAGGGTCAGCACCTGGTTGCCGGACTGGGCTCCCAGGTGCAGCATCAGCCGGTCGTCCTGGACGACGTGGACGTACGCCGAGAACAGGTTGATCCGGGGGGTGCCCAGGAACGAGGCGACGTACATCGTGCCGGGGCGGCTGTAGACCTGGTCCGGCGTACCGATGTCCTGCAGTACGCCCTTGCGCATGATGGCGACCCGGTCCGCCATCGTGAGCGCTTCCACCTGGTCGTGGGTGACGTAGATGGTGGTGACGCCGATCGCGCGTACCATGTCCGAGATCTCGGCGCGGAGCTCCGCCCGCAGCATGCTGTCCACGTTGGACAGCGGCTCGTCCAGGAGGAACAGGGACGGCTGCCGGATGATCGCCCGTCCCATCGCGACCCGCTGTCGCTGACCGCCGGAGAGCTTCTGGGGTCGCCGGTCGAGCAGGTCGGCGATCCCGAGCTGGTGGGCCACCGCGGCCACCCGGTCCTCGATCTCCTCGGGGCGTTGTTTCTGGACCTTCAGTGGAAACCCGATGTTCTCCGCGACCGACAGGTGCGGGTACAGCGCGAAGTCCTGGAAGACCATCCCGACCCGGCGGTTCCTGGTCGGGATGTCGCTGGCGTCCTCACCGTCGATGTACACCTGGCCCGCCGTGAGTGGCTCCAGGCCGGCGATCATCCGCAGTACGGTCGACTTGCCGCAGCCGGACGGGCCGAGCAGCACCAGGAGTTCCCCGGCAGCCACGTCCAGGGAAAAGCCGTCGACGGCGACGGTGCCGTCCTCGAACACCTTTCGGACGCCGTCAAGGCTGACGGTGTACACCACGTACCTCCCGCGGTCGGCCAGACACCGGCCGGATCGGGCCCCGGACGACACTGTGTGCCCAGGTCATGTTGTGTGCGACCCATCGCACCACCTCCGGCGGGTTCGGTCCAGCGCAACCACCCGCGATCTTGAAGCCTTGGTCGTGCAGTACGACGACCCAAGCTTCAAGATCTCGAATGTAGGGTCGGTTCATGCGTTGGTCTCAGATGCACATCCCGACTCTGCGTGAAGATCCGGCCGAAGCCGACGCGCCGAGCCATCGGCTACTGCTGCGCGCCGGGTACGTCCGGCAGCTGATGGCCGGTCACTACTCGCTGCTTCCGCTGGCGGTACGGGTGCGCGCCAAGGTGATCGCCGTGATCCGCGAGGAGCTGAACCGGATCGGGGGGCAGGAGTTCGTCCTGCCGGCGATGCACCCCGCCGAGGTGTGGCGGCGCAGTGGCCGCTGGGACGTGATGGGGCAGGAAATGTTCCGGCTCAGCGACCGCAAGGGCGGCGAGCTGGCACTCGGGATGACCCACGAGGAGATCTTCGCGACCCTGGCCAGGGAGCTGAAGTCGTACCGGCAGCTGCCCCAGACGTGGTACCAGTTCCAGACCAAGTTCCGGGACGAGCCGCGCCCGAAGGCGGGGCTGATGCGTACCCGCGAGTTCACGATGAAGGACTCGTACAGCTTCGACCTGGGGGCCGAGGGGCTGCAACGCTCGTTCGAACAGCACCAGGACGCGTACGTACGGATCTTCGGCCGGCTCGGGATCGACGCGATCGCGGTGGCGGCCTCCAGCGGCACCATGGGCGGGTCGGCGTCGACGGAGTTCATGTGCCCCGCGGAGACCGGGGAGGACCTGGTGGTGCACTGCGGCGCCTGCGGCTACGCGGCCAACGTGGAGAAGGCCGGGTCCCGGCTCGCCGCGTCCTCCGACGGCCCCGGGTCGCCGGCACCGGAGCGGTTCGACACCCCGGGCGCCCGTACCATCGACGACCTCGTGGTGAAGTTCGACGCCCCGGCGCAACGGCAGATCAAGACGCTGGTGTACGTGCTCGACGACCAGCTCACCCTGGTGCTGATGCGGGGCGACCACGCCCTGGTGGACCAGAAGCTGATCGACGCGACAGGTGCCGGCACGCTGCGCCCGGCGGCCGCCGAGGAGATCCGGGCCGCGCTCGGCGCCTCACCGGGCAGCCTCGGCGCGGTCGGGGTGACGGAGTTCGCGGTGGTGGCCGATGTGGCGCTGCGCGGTCGGCGGGACATGTTCACCGGGGCCAACACCGACGACGTACACCTCAAAGGGGTTGATGTAGAGCGGGACATCACGGTCGGCACCTGGACGGACCTGCGGGAGGTGACGCCGGGGGAGCCGTGCCTGACCTGCGGCGAGCCGCTGGACGTACGGCGGGCGATCGAGGTGGGGCACATCTTCCAGCTCGGCGACCGGTACGCCCGCGCCTTGGACGCCACCGTGCTCGACGCGGACGGCCAGCGGGTGCCGGTGGTGATGGGCAGCTACGGGATCGGCGTGGAACGCGCGATGGCGGCGATCGTGGAACGCCATCACGACGACGCCGGGATCGTGTGGCCGGTGGCGGTGGCGCCGTTCACGGTGGCGGTGGTGGTGGCACAGGCCAAGCACGCCGAGACCGTCGCCGCTGCCGAGAAGATCTACCGCGACCTGCTCGAACTCGGGATCGAGGTGATCATCGACGACCGCCAGGAGCGGCCCGGGGTGAAATTCGCCGACGTGGAGCTGGTGGGCATACCGCTACGTGTCACGGTCGGTACGCGTGGCCTGGCCGACGGCGTGGTGGAGTTGACCGACCGCGCCACCCGGACCACGGACCGGGTCCCGCTCGCCGCGATCACCGACCGGGTGCGCGCCGCACTCGCCGAGCTCGCCGCCGCGGGTTAGCCGCCGCGGGTTGGCCGTGCCTGGGCTGGCCGCCCGGGTCAGCCGCCCTGGGTTACCGGCACGGGTTAGCCGACCCGCTCCGCAACCTCCCGCTCGGGGGCGTCCACACGCCGCAGGTCGCGGATCGCCGGCACCGCCAGCAGCAGGGCGCAGACGACCAGCAGCATCCCCGAGGAGAAGAACAGCACGATCCGGGCGCCCATCTGCTCCCCGATCGGCCCGGCGAGCGCCCTGCCCACCGGCGCCATGGCCAGCGAGCCGGCGATGTCGTACGCATGTACCCGACCGATCACCGATGGCGGAATGTGGGTCTGCACGCTGGTGTGGAACATGACCACCCAGAACGCGGTTCCGGCGCCGGCCACCGCGAACCCGGCCGCGATCAGTGGCGCCGGCAGGTCCAGCGCGACCACGAACGGGGCACAGGCGAACCCCGACAACGCGATCGCGCCACCCCGCAGCGGCCGGCGTGGCCGCAGCCGGGCAGCGACCAGACCGCCGACCACACTGCCCACCCCCATCGCGGACATCACCAGCCCGAACGCCGACTCGCCGTGTTGCGAGAGGATCGTGCTGAAACCGAGGGTCTGGCTGGGGCCGTACACCGTCAGCGCGCCCAGCATCCAGATCACGATGACGCCCCAGAGCCAGGTACGGGACCGGAACTCCCGCCACCCGGCCACCAGGTCGCGGCGAAACCCGGATGTCGTGGCGGGCCGGACGTGCGCCAGACGGCGCAGCCCGAGCAGGCAGATTCCACTGACCCCGAACGTGGCCGCGTCCACCGCCAGCACCGCGGCGGGAGAGGAGAAGGCGAGGATCAGTCCGGCGAACGCCGGCCCGATCACCGTCATCAACGACTCGGCCACCCGGAGTGTGGCGTTGGCTTTCTGCACATCGCGGGCGATCTGCGGGATCACGCTGGCCACTCCGGGTTGGAATGCCGCCGAACCGAGGCCGACCAGGACCAGCGCCAGGAGGATCTGCCACAGCGCTGGGCGCCCGAGGAAGAAGGACGTGGCCAGCAGGCCCTGCAGAAAGAAGCGGGCGACGTCGGCGCCCACCATCAACCTGCGGGGGCCGAAGCGGTCCGCCAGGACGCCGCCGAACACCACGCAGATGGCGAAGGGCGCGATATGGGCGGCGAGGGCGTAGCCGACGCCGCTCATGCCGTACCCGGACTGCAGCATGGCGGCGGTGAGCGCCACCGGCAGCATCATGTCTCCGAGCACGGAGCTGGTACGCGCGGCGAAGAACATCGTGAACTCGCGAGACCAGAGCCGGTCGCGGGTGGGCCCGGGCGGGGACGCATTCGGCACGGCCGACATCCTCGCAGCGCGGAGCCGGA
The DNA here is from genome assembly GCA_050701795.1 of Micromonosporaceae bacterium. Classification (GTDB taxonomy): domain Bacteria; phylum Actinomycetota; class Actinomycetes; order Mycobacteriales; family Micromonosporaceae; genus WHSM01. The sequence goes on along the minus strand of JBOGDK010000041.1, from coordinate 1,005 downwards.
TCCTCACAGCGCTTTTGAGGCGGCGTCGTGGTGCGGGCGGGTCGGCGGTGGGCCTTGTAGCGGGTCGGAGGCGATGATTCAGGGCGCGTCAGCGGTGAGGTACCGCTGCAGGGTGGGGGCGAGCCAGGCGATCAGGTCGGCGTCGGACATCGCGACCACGGGCGGCAGGTTGATGACGTACCGGCAGAGCGCCATCCCGAGCACCTGGGAGGCGATCAGGCCCGCCCGTACCGGCGCCTGGTGCGGGTCCGGGCACACCTGGGCCACCGCGGGGGCCACCTGACCAGCGAAGATGCCGTGCATCCGGGTGGTCGCGGCGGCATTGGTGACACCCGCGCGGAGCAGCGCGGCGAGGGCCTCGTCGGCGTGCCACCGGTACAGGAAGTGCTCGGCCAACCGCCGGCCGACCTCTGACCGGGGCACCGCGGTGAAGTCGGGTAGCAGCAGATCGAATTCGGCCGCGGCGGCGAACAGCTTCTCCTTGTTGCCGTAGTAGCGCATCACCATCGCGGGATCGATGCCGGCGTCGGCGGCGATCGCCCGGATCGTGGCGCGTTCGTACCCGTCGGCGGCAAAGCGTTCCCGGGCGGCGGTCAGGATCGCGGCCCGGGTGGCGTCCGACCGTCGCGGCGGCGCGGGTGTGGTCTGAGCGGTCTGGGACTGCGCCGCGTCCCCGGGCAGCGGGTCGGGAGCGGATGCCACGTACGGCGCGTCGTCTGCCATGTCAACAACTGTAGGCCAACAAGTGTTGACAAGCCAACGGGGCAGGGGTTCACTTGTGTCAACGGACGTTGGCCAACAGTCGTTGACTAGATCGCCGCCCAGGCCACGAGACGAAGTAAGAGCGCGAGACGATGGAGGTGCCATGTCGTACACCACGGACGTTCTGGTGGTCGGTGCCGGTCCCACCGGCCTGCTGCTCGCCGGTGACCTCGCCGCCGCCGGGGTACGCACCACCGTGCTGGAACGGCGTACCGACGAGTCCAACCTGACCCGGGCGTTCGC
>JBOGDK010000040.1:0-19845 GCA_050701795.1 Micromonosporaceae bacterium | reverse complement strand
GGGCCGGGTCGGTCTTCGTCACCGGCGTAGCCGCCCCGGGCTGTTCCCCGGACGGCGGTGTTGATTCGGCAACGTCGGCGGGCATTTCACCGTCAGACGGCGGCGCGGTATCCGGTACCGCGATCACCTCAGCGGTCGAGATCGACTCGGCCGGCACCGGGTCCGCTACGGCGTCGGGCTCCGCAACGGGCGTACCGCCCGGGTCGGCCTCGGCAGCGGCTGCTGTCCGTGTGGTGGCCGTTGGCTCGGCTCGCGCGGCATCCCGCCGGTCGCGGGGGCGTACCAGGAAGAACCAGGTGACCACGCCACCCAGCAGGAACGACACCAGGCAGTACAGGAACACCTGCAGGAACAGCCACGTCATCGTGAAGACTCCTCAATGGATCGTGATGTCGGCGCGGCGACCTGGGTCCGCTCCGTCCTGACCGAGGGCCCTGGTCGTGATGCGCTCCGCGCCGACGCCGAGTGAGACCAGCAATGCTTTGACCGTCTCGGCACGTTGCCCGCTGAGCTTGCGTTGGTACGGGCTGCTCCCAGTGCGCGCTACGGGGCTCAGCTCGACCCTGCCGTGCACCCGGATCTCGACGTCCGGAGCTTGCCGCAGCAGCCCGGCGACGTGCCTGACGGACGCCGCGCCGTTCGCGGTCAACTCCGCGGTGTACGGGCGGAACTCCACCGGATTGGCGGCGATGTACTCGGTGATTCTGGCCTGCAGCTTCGCTTCCGAGGACTCGAGTTCTGAGTCCACCGTGATGCCCGGCAGAGCCTTCGTCGCGGCCTCCGCGACCGCGGTACGGGTCACGTCGTCGGGGACCTCACCGGTGATCCTCACTCCGGCCGCACTCCATGTCAGCTTCCGGCTCCCCTCCCACTCCCGAGCGAAACCGCTGATCAGGGCGCCGACCTGGTCCGGGTTTCCGGGCAGCAGTACGCCGGCGACGACGGTGAGTTCGTCGACCAGCTCCCGGTCACGCGCAGAATCCTCGGCTCCGCCGATCACGCGTTCCCGGGAACGCTCGTCGGGGATCTGTCCGGCAACCGTCAGCGTTGTCCGGGCCACCGCGAACGTCAGGGTGCCCGTGGCCTCAGCCAACTCGACCACCCGTACCCCGTCGACGCCGGCCACGGTGCCCGACGCGCGGTCGCGATTGCGGTCGGGTACCCCGGTGAGTACGGCGTCCCGACCGTCGAAGCTGACTGCCACGGCGTCGAGCCCAGCAGAGGCCAGCGCCTTCTCGGAACGCTCGATCAGGTCGTCCTCGATCGCCTGGCCGGTGAACGCCATCGCCATAGAGGCCATCACGAGTGGAATCAGAAGCATGCTGCCCAGCAACGGCGTCAGCCGCGATGGCTTAGGGGGTGTCCCGTCGTACTCCGGCACCGCCCAACCCGGATCCGCACCACCGCGTGCCATCCCCGCCTCCCCGAAGCAATGGGTGGAAAACGTAATGAGAGGGCGCTATGCCTACATTCCGATCACCCCAGCGGTCGGATATTACTAAGAAAGTGGGGCGATGACGGGAAAGTCATAGCACAACTTGGTGACGGTTCAGCAACGCCCTGTTAGGTACGAAAAGCGCTGGTCAGCGTACGGATCGCGCGATCAACTCCGGCGTCGTCGACGTCGTAGTGCGTGACCAGGCGGGCGAACCGGGGGCCGAGCACGCTGACCAGTACGCCGTCAGCGGCCGCCGCCGCGGAAAGACCTGCCGCATCCAGCATCGTCTTGCTCAGGTCCAGCGGCACCACGTTGGTACGCACCCGCGCCGGATCCACCACCCCGAACTCCGCCAGCGCCTCGGCCAGCCGCTTCGCCCTGGTGTGATCCTCGGCGAGTCGATCAACGTGGTGGCGCAGTGCGTACGCTCCCGCCGCGGCGAGCACACCCGCCTGCCGCATCCCCCCGCCCAGGCGTTTGCGGACCGTACGGGCCCGCGCGATCCGCTCCGCCGACGAGACCACCAGCGAGCCGACCGGGGCTCCCAGGCCCTTGGACAGGCACACCGAGAGGGTGTCGAACAGGGATCCGTACTCCACCAGGGGCACCCCGTCGGCCACGTGGGCGTGCCAGATCCGGGCGCCGTCGCAGTGCAACGCCACCCCGGCGGGCCGGGTCAGCTCGCGGAGTCGGCGCAACTCGGAGACCGGCAGCACCGTACCGCCGCCGCGGTTGTGGGTCTGCTCCACGGCGACCGCACGGGTGGGTACGGCGTGGTACCCGTCAGGACGCAGCATCTCGGCGACCGTGTCGGCGTCGAGGTCCCCGCCCGCCGAGGGCCAGGTACGGGTGGACACCCCGGCCAGTGCCGCCGCGGCGCCACCCTCGTAGGTCACGACGTGGGCGTCGGCGTCGGCGAGCAGCTCCTCACCCCGCGGCACCAGCAGGCTGATCGCGATCTGGTTCGCCATCGACCCGGTCGGTGTGAACAGCGCCGCCTCGTGCCCGAACAGCGCCGCCACCTCGGCTTCCAGGGCGTTGACGGTCGGATCCTCGCCGTACACGTCGTCGCCGACCTCTGCCGCCGCGATCGCCTCACGCATCGCCGGTGTCGGCCGGGTGACGGTGTCGCTCCGCAGGTCGACCGCGCCGCCCGAGGCCCCCGCGGGGGGTCCACCGACCACGACTCAGCCTCGCAGCATCTCGGCCACCAGGAACGCCAGCTCCAGCGACTGCTGGGTGTTCAGCCGAGGGTCGCAGGCGGTCTCGTACCGGCCCGGCAGGTGGTGATCCTCCAGGGACTGCGGGCCGCCCAGGCACTCGGTGACGTCCTCGCCGGTGAGCTCCACGTGCAGACCACCCGGGTGGGTGCCGAGCTCCCGGTGGACGCCGAAGTAGCCGAGCACCTCGTCGACGATCCGGTCGAAGTGGCGGGTCTTGTAGCCGTTGGACGACTCGATGGTGTTGCCGTGCATCGGGTCGCACTGCCACACCACCTTGTGCCCGGCGGCGGTGACCTTCTCGACGATCGGCGGCAGCGCGTCGCGCACCTTGTGGTTGCCCATCCGGCTCACCAGGGTGAGCCGGCCCGGGACGTTGTCCGGGTTGAGCTTGTCGCACAGCTCCAGCGCGGTCTCGGGAGTCGACGTCGGGCCCAGCTTCACCCCGATCGGGTTCGCGATCCGGGACATGAGGTCGACGTGGGCGCCGTCGAGCTGCCGGGTCCGCTCCCCGATCCACAGGAAGTGGCCGGACAGGCCGTACGCCTTTTCGCCGTACACCCGGGTCAGCGCCCTGTCGTACTCCAGGGCCAGCGCCTCGTGGCTGCAGTAGAGCGCGACCCCGTGCAGGGCTTCGTCGTCCACCCCGCAGGCGGCCATGAACCCGAGCGCCCGGTCGATCTCCCGGGCGATCGCCTCGTACCGCTCCCCCGCGGGCGACTCCTTCACGAAGTCCTTGTTCCACACGTGAACGGCACGCAGGTCGGCCATCCCGCCGGACAGGTAGGCCCGCAGCATGTTCATCGCCGAGGACGAGTTCGCGTACGCCCGGATCATCCGCTGCGGGTCCGCGATCCGGGCCTCCGCCGACGGCTCCAACGAGTTGATCATGTCGCCTCGGTACGCCGGCAGACCCAGAGCGTCAGTGTCGTTCGAGCGCGGCTTAGTGTACTGGCCCGCGACCCGGGATACCTTCACCACCGGCATGCTGGCGCCGTAGGTCAGCACCACCGCCATCTGCAGCAGGGTGCGCGCGGTGGCCAGCAGGTGGGCGTCGGTGTTGTCCACGAACGTCTCGGCGCAGTCGCCACCCTGCAGCAGGAACGCCTCCCCCTCGGCCACCTGCGCCAGCCGTTCCCGCAGGATGTCGACCTCGTAGGGCGCGACGATCGGGGGGACCGACGCCAGGGTCCCGTACACCTCGTCGACGACCTTCTGGTCAGGCCACGGCGGGGTCTGGGCACGTGGCATGCTGCGCCACCGGTCGAGGCCGTACTCCTCGATCTCCGATGGTTCGGTCACCGGCCGGCTGCTCAGCAGCCCGGGGTTACGGAATTTGTGCCAGTCAAGGCGCCCGGAATTCACGTTCTACAGACTACGTGCGGGCTGGCCCCGACCGGTGGCCGCCGGGTGTGGTCCCGGTTACCGGGACGGCGACAGCGCCGGCTGGCCGGACCTCAGGTGTAGTCCGCCGCGATCTCGCGCGCCCGGTCCCGGGCTGCCTGCAGCGCGTCCAACATCGCGGCACGTACCCGGTGGCGTTCCAGCTCCCGGATCGCGTTGATCGTCGTACCGGCGGGTGAGGTGACCGCCTCCCGCAGCGCCACCGGGTGCTCCCCGGTATCCCGGAGCATCACCGCGGAGCCGATCACGGTCTGCACGATCAGGTCGTGCGCCACCTGGCGCGGCAGGCCGAGCAGGATCCCGGCGTCGGTCATCGCCTCCACCAGGAAATAGAAGTACGCCGGCCCCGACCCGGACAACGCGGTCACCGCGTCCTGCTGCGCCTCCGGCATCCGGAGGGTACGTCCCAGCGGCTGGAACATCTCCTCCGCGAGCGCGAGATGCTCCGCGGTGGCATGGCTGCCCGCCGAGATCGCGGTCATCGCCTGGTCGACCAGAGCCGGGGTGTTCGACATCACCCGTACCACCGGGGTGCCGGACGGCAGCCGCTTCTCGAAAAAGGCCGTCGGAAGACCAGCACAGATCGAGATCAGCACCTTGTCGCGGGGGATCTTCGGACCCAACTCGTCCAGCAACGCGGGAGCGTCCTGCGGCTTCACGGCGATCACCACGACATCGGCGAGCGCGACCGCCTCGGTGTTGTCCAGCACCCGGATGCCGTACCGCTCGCGGAGCCGCTCCGCCCGCTCCGGGCGCCGTACGGTCGCGATCAACTCCTCCGCCGGCCAGCCCGCCTTCAGCAGCCCGGCGAGCATCGTCTCGCCCATCTTCCCGGCGCCGATCACCGCCACGGTGTGTACCTGTGAGCCCATGCCGCTCACTCTATGTCGCGACCAGCCCCGATCAGCCGCCACCACCGCGTCCTCGCGACACCCTCAGAGGTCGGCGCCAATCGCCCGCGCCATGGCACGGAACGGACCCGGTGCGTTGATCCGTATGCCGTCGGCCCCGTTCGACACCGGGATCTCCGTCAACGTGCCGGCATGCCACCAGTACGGGTTCTCGCCGATCACCTGCCCGGTGTCGAACCCCTTGCTCCGCATCTTCTCCCTGAGCTGGCGGGACACCATCACCATGTCGAAAGCGTGGACGAGTTGCTGCCCGTCCCGGATCGGGTGATACAACATGCACCCCGAGTTGGGCAGCATCACCAGGTGCCCGTGCGGACTGGCCGTACGGCCCCCGCCCAGCAACAGCACCTGTGCGGCGACGTACGAGCTGGCCCCCAACACCATGTAAGCTTCCGCCCCACCCCGGACGTCAACCTTGACCATTTTCACCGGCTCGGAGCGCAGGTGCCCGCGGGCGATATCGAAGACCGCGTCGACGTTCGCCTTGTGGAACTCGAGGTAGGACCAGGGAACGGAAGCGACGAAGTCCTCCTCCTCGTCCGGAACGGTGAACTGCAGCAGCTCGACCAGATCCGCGCCCAGCGAACGCGTCACCGGCTCGGCGGAGGTGGAGGCGAGGGCGTCGGCCTTGCGCATCACCTGGACCCGGACACGCTGCCGGAAATCCTGCATCGTCGTCGGCAACCGGACCTTCCGTGACGTGACCTCGGGCTCGGGAGCGGCCATGTCCAGCAACTCCGCCAGCTTCGGCGGTACGTCGATCCTCGCCTGCCCGCCGTCAACGTGCACCGCAATCGTGGTCAGTTCGCCACCCCACCACCAGTAGAGGCTGTCGCTGAACGGAGTCACCACCTCCGCGTGGGCCTTGAGGCCAGCGGCGTACAGCCCCACAGACCTGTCGCCGAACACCGACCCGTCCGGGCTGACCTGGTGGAACATCAGGCTGTGCCGGTCCGGCATCATCACCAGGTACCCAGCCGGTGACCCGCCCTCCCCCAACGTGGTCACCCGCGCCGCGACCAGTTCGTGGTCCGGGTTATGCAGTGTTTCGACCCGATCGGCCTCGTCATACTTCCCGTGGACCGGCTCCGCCCGTACGTTCGCGCGGCCAGCCTCGAACAGCTCGTCCGGATCCCCCCACGTCTCGAAGTGCGACCGGTCTGGCGTGTCCAGACCCCCTGCCGTGACCAGTTGCAGCACCTCGTACATGCCCCCGCCGAGCGATCGGGTCAACGGATCCACTGACTCGTCCACGTCATGGAAGTGACCGAGCAGACCACGGAGCATCACCTGCGACCGCAAGGTCGCCGCGCGTTCCTGGTCGAGCTTCGGTACCGGCTTCTTCGGGACCGCCTGCTCCGGCGGCGAGGTCTCCCCTCGCTGCGAGGTCGGTGGCCCGTCGCCCTTGACCGAGGGCCGGATGCCCTCGGCGTGTCGCTTGACCAGGTCGGTGATGGTCGCCGACCACTTGCCCGCCGGGGAGTCGCGCACCGCCTCGGCGACCGTACGCAGCGGCGTGTCCACGGCACCCGACCCGGCACCGGGGCGCTGGGCCGCGGCGGTGAGTACTCCGTGCCGGTCGAGGACCTTCAACAGCCGCTCGAACCGCCTCCACTCGGCGTCGCTCCACCAGGCGCACCAGTCGGGTCTGGTTCCCACAGTTCTCTCCGTGAATATCGAGGCCAACGTCGAACCCGACCTGTATGTCACGTCACAGGTCGGGCTGGACCAGTTCGTATCAATCGGACGTACGGAATCCGCACAGAGCTCAGAGGTCAGCGCCGAGTGCCTGTGCCATCTCGCGGAACGACGTCGGCGCGTTGATCTGCACCACGCCGTTGTTCAACGACACGGGAATCTCGGTCAGCCTGCCGCCCCGCCACCAGTACGGGTTGTCGCTGATCACGAACGCGGCCATCTGCCCCTGGGTCATTTCCCGCATCTTGTCGTTCATGTAACGAGCGATCGGCACCATGTCAAACGCTTGAAGCAGGTGCTGGCCGTTTCGAATCGGGTGATACACCATGGCAAACGGGTTGGGCAACATCACCAGGAATCCGTACGGACTGGTGTTGGGGTCTTCATCCAGCAGCAGCACCCGTGCCGCGACGTACGTGCTGTCATCCGAGGTCAGCAGGTAGACCTCAGCGTCGCCCCGAACCTCGACCTCGTCCTTGTCCACCTGTTCGGCCCGTACGTTCGCCCGGGCGATCTCGAAGACCGCGTCCACATTGGCCTTCTGGGACTCGAGATAGTCCCACTCGATGAATCCCACCTTGTCATCCGAGAGCTCCGACTGCAGCACCTCGACCACGTCCGCGCCGATCGAACGCATCACCGGCGCGGAGGTGGCGCCCAGGGCGTCGGCCTGGCGCATCACCTGAACTCGGGCACGCTCCTGAAGCTCGCGCGCGGTCGTCGGCAGCCGATCCCCCCGCGCGGAGGCACCCGACGTGGGCTTGGGATCAGGCGCGCGCACCACATCCCACAGCTCCTGCGGTACGTCGACCTTCCGCTCCTCGCCCTCCCAACGCACCGGGATCGCGGTCAGTTCGCCGGAACGCCACCAGAAGAGGTCGTCGCTGAGTGGACTCACCGCGTCGGCGTAAGCCTTCTGGCCAGCGGCGACCAGCCCCGCGAGCCCGTCCGCGAACACCTTCCCACCGCCGCCGATCGTGTGGAACATCAGACAGTGCCGGTCCGGGAGCATCACCAGAAACCCGGCCGGCGCCTCCCGCTTCGTCCCGAACAGGGTCATCCGCGCCGCGACCAGGTCGTGCTCCGGGTTACGCAGCGTGTAGACCCCGCTGGCCTCGTCGTATTCCCCCTGGACCAACTCCGCGCCCGTGTTCTTACGGCCGATCGTGAACAGGTCGTCCGGCGCTCCCCAGGTCTGGAAGAACGCCCGCTCAGGGGTCTCCCGAGCACCCGACCTGTCCAGTTGCAGCACCTCGTAGAGGCCTCCACCGAGCGGCCGGGCGAGCGGATCCGCGGCCTGCTCCATTCCTTCGAACTGACCGAGCACATCGTCACGGAACGCCACCTGTGACCTCAGGGTCGCCGCTCGCTCCTCGTCGAGTAGTGGCCCCGACTTGTCGGCGTGGGGGTCCGACTTGTCGGTACGCGGCGACGACGTGGAGCCGCTGCCGTCGGCTGACTCCTGCTTGCCCTCAGTGTGGTGCTTGACCAGGTCGGTAATGGTCGCCGACCACTTGCCCGGGGGCCCCTTGTGCACCGCCTCCGCGACCGTACGCAGTGCAACGTCGGCAGCGCCCGGCTCGGCATCTGGCGGCTGCGCCCTGCTGGTGAGCACCCCGTACCGGTCGATCACCTTCAATAACCGCTCGAACCGGGACCACTCACCATCAGTCCACCAGGTGCACCAGTCGGGCCGTTTTCCCACAACTCTCTCCGTGAATGTTGGGCTGCTACGTCAACGGACCGATGTATTTTGCACGACATTCGCGGTGGTGTGGGGGCACGGTGCGTAACGGTGGGCGCCCGAGCCGACCATCAGTGCGGGTGCCCGGACCCAGCGATCAACCGAAGAAGACCTCTGCTTCGGCGTACCGCTCCGCCGGTACGGTCTTCAGCTCCCTGGTGGCTTCCTCCAGCGGCACCCGCACGATGTCGGTGCCGCGCAACGCCACCATCTTGCCCCAGTCCTGATCGTTCGCGGCGTCGATGGCGTGCAACCCGAAACGGGTGGCGAGCACCCGGTCGAACGCGGTCGGGGTGCCGCCCCGCTGCACGTGGCCCAGCACCACCGCGCGGGCCTCCTTGCCGGTGCTCTTCTCGATCTGGTCGGCGAGCCACTGCCCGATGCCGCCCAGCCGTACGTGGCCGAATGCGTCGAGCTGCTCGTTCTGGGTGACCATGCCGCCCTCGGCGGGCACGGCGCCCTCGGCGACCACCACGATCGGCGAGTAGCGGGTGGTGAACCGCTCCTCCACGTACCGGCAGACCTGGTCGAGGTCGAACGGCCGTTCCGGAACCAGGATCACGTTGGCGCCGCCGGCCAGGCCCGAGTGCAGCGCGATCCAGCCGGCGTGCCGCCCCATCACCTCGACCACCACGGTCCGGTGGTGCGATTCGGCGGTGGTGTGCAGCCGGTCGATGGCCTCCATCGCGATGTTCACCGCGGTGTCGAACCCGAACGTGTAGTCGGTGGCGCCGAGGTCGTTGTCGATCGTCTTCGGTACGCCCACCACCGGCACCCCGTCGTCGGTGAGCCGCTTGGCCACCCCGAGGGTGTCCTCGCCACCGATCGCGATCAGCGCGTCGATCCCCTGCTCGGAGAGGGTGCGCTTGACCGCGTCCACCCCGCCGTCCAGCTTGTACGGGTTGGTACGCGAAGAACCGAGGATCGTCCCGCCGCGGGGCAGGATGCCGCGTACCTGCTCGATGCCGAGCGGCCGGGTTTCGCCCTCGATCGGGCCACGCCAGCCGTCGCGGAATCCGACGAACTCGTGGCCGTACTCCTTGACTCCCTTACGTACGACCGCCCGAATGACCGCGTTGAGGCCGGGGCAGTCGCCGCCACCGGTGAGTACGCCAAACCGCATCTCGTCGTCCCTCCTGAGGACTCTTCCAGTGTTCAGATAACCCGGTCTGATCAGTGGTAACCAGATCTGATCAATGCCGGGCGGGGTGTCGATGCGACCGTCGGCGCCGTTGCCGGCCCCCAACAGCGGGACTCTAGTAGCTCCCGGTGACTGACGGGTGGTCAGCCCCGAGCTACTGGCGGGTAGGCGAGCCGCGTCACTCTCCGTTGCACATCGCGCGCCATCGATCGAGATTGTGCCGCGCATCGGCCAGGGCGTCGTGCTGGTCGTCCCCCGGCCCGGGCAGCGCCGGCCGGCCACGGTCGTCCCAGCGTTGCCGGAGATCCTTGGTGAATCGCGGAATCGGTCGGGGCAGCGCAGGCATCGCCCCCCAGAGCTGACACAGCGCCACGTGGTCGTACCCGGCGAACCAGGCCCACAGCTCCAGTTCCGTGGCGAGCTTTTCGCGCAGCGGGGTCACCAGGAAGTCGTACAGATCGTCACGGATCTGTTCCCGACCGCGCCACGCCTTGTCTCCCGGCGAGGGCAGCTTGTCGAGCACGTTGCGGCGCACCCAGGGGATCGCCTTGCGTTCATCGAACTCGGTGGAGATCGCGTAGAACTCGCGGCCGTGCTCGTCCACGACACCGATCGACACCAGGTCGATGGTGACGCCGTCCTCGATGAACTCGCAGTCGTAGAAGTAGCGGTAGGGCATCCCCGACATCCTTGCCGATAGGGACCCGCGCCGTACGCCCGCCCGCCCCTTCGGCGGCTCGGCACCGTCCCATCCGTCTTACGTTGGCCCCCATGACATTCTCCATCGTCGCCCGTTCCGCCGACGGCAGGCAGTACGGCGTCGCCGTGGCGAGCAAGTTCCTCGCCGCCGGATCAGCGGTTCCCGCGGTGGAGGCCGGAGTGGGGGCGCTCGCCACGCAGTCGTACGCCAATCTGGCCTATCGCCCGCAGGGGTTGGCGATGCTGCGTACCGGCGTCGCCGCCGCGGACGCGGTGGCCGGCCTCACCGCCGCCGACCCGGAGCAAGCCACCCGCCAGCTCGGGGTGGTGGCCGCAGCCGGCGACGGTGCGACCTTCACCGGGGAGGCCTGCCACGCCTGGGCAGGCGGCCGGGTCGGCGGCGGGTACGCCATCCAGGGGAACATCCTGACCGGCCCGGAGGTCGTGGTGGCGATGGAGTCCGCCTGGCTGGCCCATCCGGACGAGCGGTTCGGCGAGCGCCTGCTGATCGCGCTCGGCGCCGGCGACGAGGCGGGCGGTGACCGGCGGGGCCGGCAGAGCGCCGCGTTACTGGTCGCCGAGAAGGGTGGCGGCTACGCCGGCCTGTCGGACACATCGGTGGATCTGAGGGTGGACGATCACCCCGACCCGGTGGCCGATATCCGGCGCCTGCTGCGGCTGCACCGGCGCTACTTCACCGCACCCGACCCCAGCATCGCGGTACCGCTCACCGGGACGCTGGCCACCGAGGTACGTACCCGGCTGGCCGCTCTCGGCCACGGCGGCCCGGATACCGCGGACGGCCTGGATGCCGCGCTGACAAGGTGGGCTGGAGTGGAGAACTACGAAGAACGACTCCTGGCCGGCAGGATTGATCCCGAGGTGCTCGCCGCGTTACGGGAGGCAACCGAGGCGACAGCCAGTGAGCATCGCAGCGAGCGACAGCGAGCGAGGAACGCAGCGGGCGGCGGAGCCGAGAAGACCAGCACAGCCGACTGACGGGCTAAGCCGTCCGGCGGCCACCACAGGTCCGGTCCGGCCCCCGCAACAAGATCCGGTCCGGCTCCACGCCAGATCCCGGCGGCTCCAGGGCTCGGGCTCGCGTCATCGCACATCGAAGGGGCCCGCCGTGCACCGAGCGGTCTCCGCACCGGCTCAGCGAGCCCCTTCTCCCCATCCCGCGGATCCAGGAGGCGGACGTAGCTCCCCGGCAGCCTCAGCCGTACGCCTCCTTGACCGGCCGTACCACATGCCCCCACTCGGTACGGCTGGAACAAAGATCGCAGTGGCGGCGCAGATCCGCTGTCGGGCAACCGATACACGCGCTGTAGAGAGAATGACACCACCGCCATAACTCTGTGTAGTTGCGCCACGCCATGTCGTGGCGCTCGACAACACAGAGCAGTCCCGCAGCGCGAGCCGCCAAGCCACATCGGCTCGCCATGGCATGATCTAGAGGTGCTTGTGGGGGGAGCACACCACGGGGCCGGCTTCGGTGCCCCGGAACGCACCAATTCGCCGGAATCCAAACCGCCCAGGTGGCTTGCCCAGCCAACCCGGGTCCGACCGTCGGGGAGGGGGTAGCGGTCGTGGACACACGTGGGCCTGACCCTGGCGACCCGCTCGCCGATGTAGAGCTTTTCAACGGTCTGGAAGCTGACGTACGACAGCGGGTGATGGCCGCCGCGGTGCCCCGTACGTACCGCAAACGGCAACTGCTCTTCGTCGAGAATGACCCCGGTGAATCCCTCATCATGCTGCGGCGCGGCGCCGTCGCGATCTTCCGTACCGCCCCGAGTGGCGAACGCGCGATCCTCACGGTGCTCCGCTCCCCGGACGTACTCGGCGAGGTGTCGCTGCTCGACGGTTCCCCCCGCTCGGCCTCCGCGGAGGCGATCGAGGACTGCACCGCGCTCGCGCTGTCCCGTAGCGCGTTCCTGGAGCTGGTGCACGTCAACCCCCGGATCCTGGACGCGGTAATGCGCTCCCTCGGCGGCCTGATCCGGCGACTCACCGAACAGAACGCCGACCACATCTTCCTGGACCTGCCAGGACGCGTGGCGAAGGCGCTGGTACGCCTGGCCGGCGCGAATCCGGCCCCCATGGTCACCATCGAGCTGAACCAGAGCCAACTCGCCGAGCTGGCCGGCGGTTCACGGCAGAGCGTCAACCAGGCGCTCAACTCGTTCGCCGGCCGCGGCTGGCTGCGTACCGAGGGGCGGCGCACCGTGGTGACGGATCTGCCCGCGCTGCGCCGGCGAGCCGGAATGAACGACTGACGGCAAGCGCCCGACGCGCGTGAGCGCAAGGGGCACACGGTGCGCGGACCTCAGGCGGCGATAGTCGCCCGCGGATCGGCCGAGTCAGACCCGTTGGCCTTCTCGAGCGCCGCCTTCACCTTCGCGGCGTACTGGTCGATGTATTCCCGACCGGACAGCTCCATCATCTCGTACATGATCTCGTCAGTGACGGAGCGCTCGATGAACCGGTCACCCGCCAGCCCGGCGTACCGGCTGAAATTCAGCGGTCTCCCGAGCCGGATGTGGACCCGCATCACCCGGGGCAGGATCTTCCCCACCGGTTGGATCTCATCGGTGTTCATCATCAGCGCCGGGATCACCGGTGCCCCAGTCTCCAGAGCGAGCCGGGCCACCCCGGTCTTGCCACGGTAGAGCTTGCCGTCCGGGGAACGCGTGCCCTCCGGGTAGATCCCGAACAGCTTCCCCTCGCCCAGCACCCGCTTGGCGGTTTCCAGCGCCGCCTGCGCGGCCCGGCCGCCGGTACGGTCCACCGGGATCGTCCCGACCCCGGTGAAGAAGAAGCGGTTGAACCAGCCCTTGAAGCCACGGCCGGTGAAGTACTCACTCTTGCCGACAAAGACGATCTTCCGTTTCAGCACCAACGGCAGGAAGATCGAATCCGAGAACGACAGGTGGTTGCTCGCCAGAATCGCCGGCCCGTCATCAGGGATGTGCTCCAGCCCCTCGACCTTTGGCCGCCAGACGAGCTTGAGCCAAGGACCCAGCACGATGAACTTGAGCACCCAGTAGAGCACGTGCGCCCTCCCACGTTGTCGATGAAGAGCGTACGGATCCGATTGGCCGTACGACAACGGACCTTCGGATCAACTTCGTGTCGTGTCAGGATTCACAAGGGGCAGAGTACGCTTCCAGCGGGTCGGGCGACCCGACCAGCGGACGTCGAAGAGGTGACGATGACCGACAGACCACTCCGGCGAGGACGACGCGACAACGGCCTGGACGCGGCCGAGTACGCGCCCGCGGCCGACGTGGACCCCCGCATCGGTGAGCACCTGCTCGACGTACTCGGGCTTGCCAAGATCGCCGCGTACCTGCAGCCCTCGTCTGACCTGGACCCGGTGACCCGTTCCAGCATGCTGCCCGCCCGGCCCACCGACCGGCTCTTCGTGGACCGTGAGCATCTGGACGAGGCACGCGAATTCACCCGCCGCCTGGAGTCCGGAGACGACCCACTGCACGACGATCTGGCCGCGGAGGGCGGTGGACTCGACGACTTCGAGACTCGCTGGCGGGATCTGGTCGCCCAGTTGGAGAGCGACTCCCAGGAACGTACCGACGGGGCGTCAGGCGAGCCGGCGGCCGGGCGTGATGCCGGCATCCGTGTGGGCGAGAAGGACTTCGGGCTGCCCAGAGTCCGGTCGGCGCTGCCCGACGACACCCCCGAGCCGACCCTGCTCGACGCCCTGGACGCCGACCTGGGCGACGAGGACGACCGCTTCGTACCGCCGAACCCGCCGCCGCTGCCATCGCTGTCGCGCCCCACAGTGCTCTCGCTCGCCGCTGTCCTGGCGGGCCTGGTGGTGCTGATCTGGCCGCAGTCCCTGACGTACCTGAACATCCCCGGCAAAGACACCGCGATGGTGGTCGCCACCGTGCTGTTCATAGCCGGCGGGATCGGCCTGGTGCTGCGGCTGCGCCCCGCGCCGGACGACGAGGACCCGGACGACGGGGCCCGGGTCTAGCCACCCCGACCCCGGGTCGCGCCGCCGCAGCTCAGCCGCGCGAAGCCACTGTGGGCAGCCAGTCGAGGATCGCGTCGATCGGTTCCACCCATCGCGCGTCGAGCATCAGATTGTGACCCATTCCCGGGAACAGCAGCGGCTCCGTGCCGTACCGGCTGGCGACCTTCTGCAGCGCCCGCTGGCTGACCAGGCGGTCCTGCGGGCTACCCACCACCAGCACCGGAGTGCCGGGCAACGCCGGCTCCAGCCGGCGCCGCAGCAACGTCTGGTACTGCACCCGGGGAGCCGAACGATCAAGCCGTGACCGGTAACGGCGCACCGCGTCCCGGGGAACCCCGCGGCTGTACAGCTGGCCGCCTCGTAGCCCCACCGACAGGCCGACCGCACCGGGCAGGGTGCCGAACGGGTGGCGCAGCAACGCCGACCCCAGCGTCCGCCAACCCTGGATCACCGGAGCCACCAGGACGCCCGCGTGCGCCGGGTACCGCGCGAGCACCTGCGCCACCACCAGGCCACCCACCCCGTGCCCCACCAGTACGGCGCGGTGCGGCAGCGAGGCCGCCACCTGCATCACGTCATGGACGTAATCCGCCAAGGTGGTGCGTCCCCTCAGGTCCGCCCCACCGCTGTTCCCGTGACCGCGCAGGCTCATGGCGTACGCCGGGAAACCCCGCTCGGCGGTACGTTCCAGCCAGTTCTCGGCGAAGCACCAGGCCCCGTGTCGCAGCCCCGGTACGAACAGCACCGGCGGCCGGCCGGTGTCCTCGCCAGGCTGCTCGAAGATGAGTTCGCGCTTCACCGCGGTCGCAGGAGTTGCCCACTCCTTGCGGCGCAGCACCCGGGTCGGCTCCCGCTTGGCGGTCAGCTTCCCGCCCGCGGAATCACCAGCACCCGACGGTGCCGTCGTCGGAGGCTGCGCCGGCAGCCGGGAGAGCAGGTCAGCCGGCATCTGGCCAGAGATCGGCTCGGGGCTGGCCAACAGCGGCATCCGCTCAGGCTCAGTACTCTTCACGTCACGCTCACCCTGCCGATCTTGTTCGCGGTTGCGGGGCTCGCGAGCTCACTCCTCACGCTCACCCTGCCAGCTCGTTGATGGCGCGTTGCAGCGCCTTGAGGTACCGGTGGTGTCCCACCTCGAACCAGTGCCGGTGCGAGTCGACGGTCTTCGTCTGGGTCCACCGCCGGTGCGCCCCCGGCCCCACCTGGGACCAGAAGGCCTTCGCCTTCGCCGGGGTACGGGTGCACGCCCGCAGCCACTCGGCAATCGCCACCGTCTGCCAGTGCACCAGCGGAAACTGGCCGGAGCCCGACTGGATCAGGCCCGCTACGAACAGCCCCTCATGCCGCGGCGTGAACACGTGCAGGTGCAGTTGCGGCCTGCCGGAGGTGTCGGTGTTGAGATGCTCGGAGTCGAGGAACTCAAACCTGGGCTGATAGCCGGTCGCGAACAGCACCAGCTCCGGGTTCACCGACGAGCCGTCGGTGAACACCACACGATCCGACTCGAACTCGGCGATGTCCGGCTTCGGAGTGATCTGGCCGTGGCCGAGGTGGTACAGCAGCTGGCTGTTGACGATCGGGTGGGACTCGAAGATCCGGTGATCCGGTTTCGGCAACCCGAATCGCTCCGGGCGTCCCACGGTGGTACGCAGCGTCTTGTGCGTCAGCCACTGGCGTACCCGCAACGGCAGCCGGAGCCGGGCGATCCCTTCGTTGAGCTGGTCGGCGGGGCGCCCCAGGCAGTACTTCGGGACGAACCAGTACCCGCGCCGGGTCGAATGCCACACCGTGCTGGCCTGCTGCGCCGCCTCGACCGCGATATCGCCTCCGGTGTTGCCACCACCCACCACGAGCACCTTGCGGCCGCGGATCGCCGCGGGGTCCTTGTACGACGCGGCGTGCATCAGCCGCCCGTTGAACCGTCCCAGTCCCGGGTAGTCCGGCTGCCGGGGGTGCCAGTTGTGGCCGTTGGCGATCACCACGGCGGCGTACCGGAGCACCCGCAGCGAGCCGGCGCCCTGCGGCCGGATCATCACGTGCCAGCGGCCGTCACCGACCGGCTCCAGGCGGTGCACCTCGGTGCCGAACCAGATGTGGTCCCTGAGTCCGAAGTGGTCGGCGTACCGACCGAAGTACTCCAGCAGCTGGTGGTGGCTCAGATAATCCGGCCAATGGTCCGGGATCGGGAAATCCGGGAACTGGGTCAACGGCTTGGACGAGATCAGGTGCGCACTGGAATACATCGGGCTGCGGTCGTGACGCCAGTTCCAGGCGCCGCCGATGTCAGTGTCGCGCTCGTAGCAGTCGACGGCGAAGCCCCGCTCCCTGAGATTCTTCACCGCCGCCAGACCGCTGGACCCGGCCCCGATCACACAGACCGCGTCGCCGCGGTCGTAGACGGACGGCTCGGCGTCGTCCGGGTCCGGTGCCAGCGAGACCTCGAAGTCAGACAACGCTCGACCCACCGTGTCTCCTCCCCAGTCGCATCCGCTGAATCCTCGATGAGGATCCACAGCGTTGTCCAGACCGTACCCAGAGTCGGGTGACGGCGGTGCCCTGGGCTGTCAGGATCGCATGGTGACGTCGTACTGGCCGGCATTGGCGGCGATCGGGATCGGCGCCGCCCTGCTGCTGTTCTGGCTGCTGAGGCATCGTCGAGACCTCGGTACGCCAGCCGAACGCGCCACCTTCGCCACACTGCACACCGCGTCGCTGGCCTCACCCCCGCTACGGGGTGGGCTCACCCAGGCCAGTGCTGAGAAATCGGTCCGTTACCTGCGTACGCTGCTCGGCGCCCCGGCGGTCGCACTGACCGGTCCGGACCGGCTGCTCGCCTGGGACGGGCTGGGCGGTCAGCACACCGAGGACGCGATGCGGTTGGCCGAGGGAGCCCTTTCGCACGGCAGTACCCAGGTGCACTCCCCGTCCGTGGTCGCCTGCGACGTTCTGGAGTGCCCCCTGCGGCACGCGATCGTGGTCCCGCTGCCGGTCGAAGACCGCGTCGTCGGCACGTTGCAGGTCTACACCGCCGCCACCAACGCCGGCCTGGTACGCGCCACCAACGAGGTCGCCCGGTGGGTGTCCGGGCAGCTGGAGCTGGCCGAGCTGGACCGTTCCCGTACCAGGCTGATCGAAGCCGAGGTACGCGCCCTGCGTGCCCAGATCTCGCCCCATTTCATCTACAACTCGTTGACCGCGATCGCGTCGTTCATCCGTACCGACCCGGAACGGGCACGCGAGCTGCTGGTCGAGTTCGCCGACTTCACCCGGTACTCGTTCCGCAGGCACGGGGACTTCACCACCCTCGCCGAGGAACTCCGGTCGATCAACCGCTACCTGCTGCTGGAAAAGGCCCGGTTCGGCGAACGACTCCAGGTGACGCTGCGGGTCGCACCCGAGGTGCTCGCGGTGGTCGTACCGTTCCTGTGCCTGCAGCCGCTGGTGGAGAACGCGGTACGGCACGGCCTGGAGAACAAGCCCGACGCCGGCCACGTGGTGATCCTCGCCGAGGACCTCGGCAACGAGTGCCTGATCTCCGTGGAGGACGACGGGGTCGGCGAAGATCCGGAGCGGATCCGGCGGATGCTCGGCGGCGACGACGGTTCCGACTCGATCGGGCTCGGCAACGTCGACGAGCGGCTGCGTACCGTCTTCGGCGACGAGTACGGCCTGGTGGTGGAGACCGCTCCCGGCGCCGGCACCAAAGTCAGCATGCGGGTTCCGAAGTACCGCCCGGGGGTACGCGCCTGACCAACGTCCGGGGCCAGCGGTCGTTGACTCGCCCGCTGCGTGGTTAGAGTCACCGCATGCCTGGTCAGCGGCTCAACGTGCTCGTCGTCGACGACGAGCAGCCGGCGCGGCTGGAACTGGCGTACCTGCTCCGCCAGGACGACCGGATCGGTGAGGTCCGGGATGCAAGCTCCGGCGCGGACGCACTGCGCACCCTGGAACGGGAGCCGCTCGACGCGATCTTCCTCGACATCCGGATGCCCGGTCTGTCCGGCCTCGAGCTCGCCCGGGTCCTCGCGCGGTTCCGTGCCCCGCCTCCGGTGGTGTTCGTGACCGCGTACGACGGTCACGCGGTGGACGCCTTCGAGCTCAACGCGGTCGACTACCTCCTCAAACCGGTACGCGAAGACCGGCTCGCCGAGGCAATCCGCCGGGTCAGTGACGCGATCGCCTCCGAGCACCCGCACGCCGAACCCAGCGACGAGACCATCGGGGTGGAGCTCGGCGGCGTGACCCGGTTCGTCAACCGCAGCGCCGTACGGTTCGTCGAAGCGCACGGCGACTACGCCCGGTTGCACACCGACCAGGGCAGCCACCTGGTACGGGTACCGCTCACCACGCTGGAGGAACGCTGGGCCGACGCCGGGTTCGTACGGATCCACCGCAGCCTGCTGGTCGCGATCCGGCACGTCACCGAGGTGCGGTTCGACGCCGGACGGTGCAGCGTGCTCGTGGCCGGGGTCCGGCTGCGGGTCAGCCGCCGGCACACCCGGGAACTGCGTGACCTGCTGGTACGTCAGGCCCGTCCCGGGGCCGAATGATGGCCACTGGGAGCACCCCCCGGCGGGTACGGGTCACCAGCCCCCGTACCCGGGCGGCGAGACCCCAGCGCATCACGATCACCGGCGAGATCGATGCCCAGAGCAAGATCGGCGAGGTCTACATGCGCTCGCTGATACGTACCCAGCTGCGGCTGGCTCTGCTCGTGTTGGCGGGTATCGGGGTGCTGCTCGCCGGACTGCCCGCCATGTTCGCGGTGATGCCGCAGCTGCGCCAGGTGGATCTGCTCGGTCTACCACTGCCGTGGCTGCTGCTGGGGGTCGTGGTGCATCCCGCGCTGGTGACCGCGGCATGGCTGTACTGCCGGCAGGCGGAACGTACCGAACGTGACTTCGCCGAACTGGTCGATGCCGAGCCGCCGACCGGGCCTCCTGGCGCACCGTGAACCCCACGTACGGCATCGTCGCGGTGATCCTGGTCGCCGTCGCGACCGTGGCGATCGGCGCGTTCGGGCTCCGGGTCAGCCGTACCACCAGCGACTTCTATGTCGCGTCACGGACCGTCAGCCCGTGGTGGAACGCCTCCGCGATCGGCGGGGAGTACCTGTCCGCGGCTTCGTTCCTGGGAGCCGCCGGACTCATCCTCGCCTTCGGCGCGGACATGTTGTGGTATCCGGTCGGCTGGACCGCGGGGTACCTGGTGCTACTGGTGCTGGTCGCGGCACCGCTGCGGCGCAGTGGCGCGTACACCCTCCCCGACTTCGCGGAGGCGCGCCTGGAGTCCGTTCCGGTCCGCCGGGTGGCCAGCGTGCTGGTGGTACTGATCGGCTGGCTGTACCTGATGCCGCAGTTCCAGGGCGCGGGTCTGACCCTCCGCACCGTCACCGGCGCGCCGACCTGGCTCGGCGGCCTGGTGGTGGCGGCGGTGGTCCTGGTCAGTGTGGTGGCAGGGGGGATGCGCAGCATCACGTTCGTCCAGACCTTCCAGTACTGGCTGAAGCTCACGGCGTTGGCGATCCCGGTGGTCTTCCTGTTCCTGGTCTGGCAGAGCGACGGTGCGCCGTCGGCCGCCGGCACCG
>JBOGDK010000039.1:0-20031 GCA_050701795.1 Micromonosporaceae bacterium | reverse complement strand
CGTGCCCGCGGGTGTCGTACGTGATCACCCGCTGGTCGGCGAGGCCGTGCCGCTGGCGGTGGAAGATCTCCGAGGACAGACACCAGCCGTGCACCAGTACCACGGCGACGTCGGCGTCGGCCGGGCCGCTGACCGTCACCGCCAGCTCGACGCCGTCCGTAGTGACCACCCGCTTCATACCGTCACCTCCGTCGCGGTACGCCGCGGATCGCCGGCCGGGTCCCCGTCACTGTCGGAGTCGCCGTTGCCGCCGCGTGGTGGGCCGGGGCCGGTGTCCGGGGCGGAGCGGCTGGCGCGGAGGTACAGCGTGGTGATGGCGCCGAACAGGAGCAGGTAGATCAGCAGCAGGGTGCCGTATCCGGCATGCCACATGGCGGCGGGGAGCCCGGGTTTCGCCTCACGCTGCAGCAGGTGCAGCTCCGGACCGAACGGCCGGGTCGCCTCGGACGCCGCCGGGATTTCCGACACCGGAATCGCGTTGTCTCCCGGCATGTAGACCGGCAGCGCAACCAGGTGGTTGGTCGAGCGGTGCAGCCGGATCAGGGTCTTCCAGTCGCCCGTGACCGGCATCGGCTTCTCCGAGCGGTAGACGCCCTCGGCGACCTGCCGCATCGGAGCGCGGACCGAGCCGCCGCCCTGCCAGGACATGGCGTAGAACCAGACGGCGTCGTCGACCGCTTCGGGATCGTCCAGGGCGACGGTGACGTACGCCCGATCGGCGTTCACCCGGTCCAGGGTCACCGTGCCGTGCAGTACCTCGTCGGAGGTACGCGGCACCGCGGCGCCCAGCACTCCGAACGCCAGTACCGCCCCGACCAGCAGCAACGCGTACTCCCGTCGCCGGCTGACGCCCGGGCGCGCCCGGTGGTCGGGGGTGGGCGCGTGGTTCTTGGCGGCGATCTCGGCGAGCCGGCTGCCCTGCCAGGCGCCGATCAGGCCGGCGCCGACCCCGGCGAGCACCGCGTACCCGATGTAGACCGGAAGCTGGTGCGCGGGCCACGGCAGCGGCAGGAAGACCTGGCTCCAGGCCCACTCCGCGACAGTCCCCATGGTGCCGCTGGCGAGCCCGGCGAGTACGCCGAGCCGGTAGCGCCGTCGCACTCCGACCACGAGGGCGAGCAGCTCGATCAGCACCGCCTGCGCCAGGTAGAGCGAGAAGTGGTGGGTGGACCGCCCGAATGCTTCGCCCGCGAGCAGCATCAGGATGAAGCGGCCGGCGAGGAACAGCAGCACGGCGGCCACCGCGCCGCCCGGGCCGAACGAGGTACGTGCCCACACCAGTGGCCAGCTGCTCGCGATCGCGACGATGCTGACCTGGGCGAGCATCGGGTACTGCGGTACGCCCATGTCGTACTCCATCAGGAACGCGGAGATCCCGAGCAGCCACCACAGCGCCCAATGGAATTCCAGGAGCCGGGTCGCGAGCCGCCAAGAGCCGACCTGGCGTGCCTCGGCGACCAGGACGCCGCTGCCGAGTGTGGCGACCACGGCTCCGCCGATCATCAGGACGTGGGTGGGTCCCCACTCGGTGACGTCCTGCCCGTACAGCCGGTGCCAGAGGTCGTCGAGCGGGAAGCCGAGCAGCGCGAACCCGCCGGAGACCGTGATGATCACGCTGCCGAGCGGCACCGACCAGCCGGATTGCCCGATCCGGCCGGCCCATCGCAGCCGGCGTACGCCCGGCACCGCGCCGAGCCACACCGGCAGGGTCCGCCGGGGCAGCGGGTCGCTGGCCAGCCCGCAGCTGAGCAGGCCGGAGGCGAAGACGCCGAGCAGTCCGAACAGGATCAGGTAGTGGGCGGGGTTCGCCAGTGGCCCTTCGTCGCGCCCGAAGTCGACGTGGTACGGCACGTCCCAGTACACGCCGGAGCCGGCCGAGAGCAGCGAAGCGCTGAGCGTCAACGACGGCAGCGCCACCCACCGGGGCAGCCCGACCAGGGCGCCGAGCCGGTCGGCGAGCCGTCCGACCGGATTCGTCCTGCCGGTGCGCTCCGCGAGCAGCACCAGCCCGGTCGGCGCCAGGAAGGTCAGCGCGATCAGCGCGGTGAGTACCACCTGGGCCAGTGGCGCGCCACCGGCGGGATTCTGGTGTGCCAGATACATGGGCTCTCCCGTCAGTGCGTCAGGACGTAGTCGGCCGGGTTCAGTCGCCGGGTACGCCACCAGTACGAGAACGTGAAGCCCGGCCACAGGGTGCGGTTGCGCCCGTCGGCGTCGACGTACCAGCTGCGGCAGCCGCCAGTGGCCCACACCGCGCCGGACAGCTTGCGCTGCAGTACGTCGTTGAACCGTTCCTGGACGCCGCCGCGTACCTCCAGGTGCCGCGCCCCGGTACGCCGCAGCAGCCGCAGCCCGTCGCTGATGTAGCGGGCCTGTGCCTCAGCCATGAACACCATGGAGCTGTGGCCGAGCCCGGAGTTGGGGCCGAGCATCAGGAACAGGTTCGGGAACCCGGCCACCGTGGTCCCCAGATACGCCTCCGGCCCCTTACGAAGGTGCCGACTCCCTTCATGCGTGCGCCCGGGACTCGGCACCTTCGCCCACACATCGCGCAGTTTGACACCGTGCCGGCCGGTGATCCGGAGATCCTCGAACCCCGTACTGACGTGGAAGCCGGTGCCGTAGATGATCGCGTCGACGGGGTGCTCGACCCCGTCGGCGGTGACGATGCCCGTCCTGGTGACCCGGGCCAACCCGTCGGTGACCACGTGGACATTGTCGCGTGCCAGTGCGGGGTAGTAGTCGTTCGATATCAGGATCCTTTTGCAGCCGACAGCGAAGTCGGGGGTCAGCTTGCGGGCCAGCTCCGGATCGGTGACGTGGCGCCGGATGTGGCGCCGGCCGATCGCCTCGAAGACCCGCATCGCCTTCGGGTGATGCATCCCGAGCACCCGGATCTCGTTCCGCCAGTAGATGGTGGCGCGGTAGAGCCGCTGCAGCGCGGGCAGTGCGGCGTACCACCGCTGCTCGGTTTTCGAGATCTTCCGGTCGAGCTTCGGCATCACCCAGGCGGGGGTACGTTGCACCAGCGTCACGGCGGCTGCCTGCCGGGCGATCCGGGGGAGGAACTGGATCGAGCTGGCCCCGGTGCCGATCACGGCGACGCGCTTGCCGGTCACGTCGTACGTGTGGTCCCAGTCGGCGGAGTGGAACGCGCGGCCGGCGAAGCTGTCCATCCCGGGTACGTCGGGGTGGCGCGGCTGGTGCAACGGTCCTTTGGCGAGCACCACCGCACGTGCCGTGATCAGGCCGCCGGGGCGGGGGTCGTCGCCGCTGCCGGTGGCCGGTGACTGCTGTGTGGCCGCTGACGGTGCGGTCTCGACCCGCCACAGTCCGGTCTCGTCGTCAAACTCGGCGCTGGCGAGTTCGGTGCCGAACCGGATGTGTGGCCGGAGCCCGTAACGGTCGACGCAGCGGCGCAGGTAGTCCCAGATCTCCTGCTGCTGGGCGAACATCCGGGACCACCGGGGGTTCTGCGCGAACGAGTACGAGTAGAGATGCGACTGCACGTCGCAGGAGCACCCTGGGTACGTGTTCTCCCGCCAGGTGCCTCCGACGTCGTCGGCCTTCTCGATCACCACGTAGTCGTCCGGGCCTCCCGCCGCCGCGTCCTTGGCGAGCTGGATCGCCATCGCCAGGCCGGAGAACCCGGTGCCGACGATGACCACGGAAACCGGGGGAGGGGTGGAGTGGTTCATGCGTCGCGCCCTTTCGCCAGTTACCTATCGGAGCTGTTGTTACTCCCGGTAAGATACCGGAGGTAAGTTCCGTTCGAAAGAGGTGTACGCTCCACACCATGGCGAGTTCGGCCACACCAGGTCCGGTACGGCGGAGCCGGATGCCACGGGCGGCCCGCGAGCGTCAGATGCTCGCGGTAGCCGAGGAGGTCTTCTCCGAGCGCGGTTACCAGGACGCCTCGATGGACGACATCGCCCGCCGGGTCGGCGTCACCAAGCCGATGCTGTACGCGTACTTCGGCTCCAAGGAAGGTCTGCTGGCCGCCACCATCGCCCGGGTCCGGGAGCTCATGACCACCGCCGTGATGGAAGCGATCGCCCAGGCGGACGACGCGGAGGGCATGCTCTGGCGCGGGCTGCTCGCGTACCACGAATTTGTGGCCGGGCACGACCGTGGCTGGACCGTGGTGCGCCAGGTCGCCTCACAGGCCGTTCTGGAGCAGGTCGAGGAGATCCGCAGAGGGCTCGCCCGGCTGATCGCGGACCTGATCGCGGTCCACGCCCCAGGAGCGCCGCCCCGGCACCGGGAGGCGTACGCCGAGATGATTGTCGGAGCCTGCGAACGCACCTCGCTGTGGCGGCAGACCCGCGACGACGTGACCCCGGAACAGGCGGCCCGGTTGGTGATGGACGGGCTCTGGCGCGGTGTCGCGCAGCTCGCCGACTCCTACGGCGCCGACCTCCCGCAGCAACGCTCCGAACTCCCCGCCTGAATCGGGTTTGACTCGCACCCCAGGCCTGTGATCTGCGTCTCTACGTAACTGGTCTGCGGCGGCCCGTACAACATCACCGTCGCTTGTTGACAGTTACCCGACTCCTGTTGTCTGCTGTGCTGCGCAACACGGGCAGACACCGGTTCGCGCGACCTTCCGGGGGAGGAGTCTGCCGCCTGTTGCACCGGCTGTGCGACATGACGTCCTCCTGCCTGAAAAGAGGTCGCGAGTGGAGTTAGCGGCACCCGCCACCGATCCGGGAGCGACGGCATGGGTGCTGGCGAGCACCGCGCTGGCACTCGTCATGGTGCTCGGGGTGGCGTTCTACTACGGCGGCATGGTGCGGGCGAAGAACGTCCTCGGCGTCCTGATGCAGAACTTCACCGCGATGGCGCTGGTGAGCGTGCTCTGGGTGCTCGTCGGCTTCTCGCTGGTGTTCTCCCACGGCAACCCGTACTTCGGAGGATTCGACCACCTGGGGCTGGAGAACCTCGCCGCCCCGACCGGCATAGCCGACCTGCGGGTGCCGCCGATGGCGTACGCCGGCTTCCAGATGATGTTCGCGGTGCTCACCGTCGCGCTGATCACGGGCGCCACCGCGGACCGGTGGCGGTTCGGCCCGTTCGTGGCCTTCGCGGCGTTGTGGAGCCTGATCGGGTACGTACCGGTCGCCCACTGGCTGTTCTCACCCCACGGGTGGGCCGCCCAGTTGGGCGCGCTCGACTTCGCCGGCGGGATCGTGGTGCACGCCAACGCGGGGGCCGCCGCCATCGCGATGGCCCTGGTGCTCGGGCGTCGCCAGGGTTGGCCGTCGGCGTCGATGCGGCCTCACAACATGCCGCTCGTGCTGCTCGGAGCCGGGCTGCTGTGGTTCGGCTGGCTCGGCTTCACCAGCGGGTCCGCGATGCGGGCCGACGGCCTGGCCAGTGTCGCTCTGGTCAACACCCTCGCCGCCGCCGCGGCGGCGTCCCTGACCTGGATCACCGCGGAGCGGGTCCGCTACGGCAAACCCACCAGCCTGGGTGCGGCCTCCGGCGTGATCGCCGGCCTGGTCGCCGTGACACCCTGCGCCGGATACGTGACGCCCCTCGGGTCGATCGTGATCGGACTGGCCGCCGGCGGCGTCTGCTCGCTCCTGGTCGGTTTGAAAACCTGGATCGGCGTCGACGACGCGCTCGACGTGGCCGCGGTCCATCTCGGCGGCGGCGTCATCGGCTCGCTGTGTCTCGGCCTGTTCGCCAGCCGGGCCGTCAACCCGGACGGCGCAGACGGGCTGTTCTACGGCGGAGGCTACCTGCAGCTCGGGCTCCAGGCGCTGGCGGTCTTCGCGGTGGCCGGGTACTCGTTCGTGATCACGTACGTGATCGGGGCGTTCCTGGACCGGCTGGTCGGCAACCGGGTCTCCCCGCGTGCCGAGGCGATCGGAACGGACCTCACCGAACACGGCGAATCGGCGTACCAATGGGAGTCGACCGACCCGACGCCTGCCCGGTCGCAGACCTCGCCACCACTCGGTACCCCGCCAGCCGCGGCAGCGGCGTACGCTGACCCGTCACCAGCTGGTGTGCCTTCATACCCTGATCCGCCGCCGGCTGCGGCGTACCCTGATCCGCCGCAGGCTGGTGGGCCGGCGTATCCCGGCCCGCCACCGGAGCCCGAGCCGCCCAGGGTGCCACCACCACCCGGGTTCGCACCACCACACCAGGCATCCGGGCCACCTCCGCCAGGGCAGCAACCGGCCGGTTATCCGCCGCCGGGGAGCTCCGATGGTGGCTGGCCGCCCGGGCCGTCCATGCCGTACCGAGACGGGACGATGTCACGATGACACACGGGGGATCGCACGAGGCGGGCCGCTCGCCGATGCGGCGGGGGATCCGGATCGCGGCGGTGTTCCTGGCACTCGCCGCACTGACCATCCCGATGGCGTACGTCTTCGCCAGCTTCTGGTCAGTCACCAGCAGGCAGGTCGCCGACGTCACCGCCGAGCAACGCGGAGTGCGTTACCTCGGCCCGATGACGCATCTGATCGGCGTGCTGTCGCAGACCGAGTCGGCCACCTTGAACGGTAAGGCCGCCGATGTCTCCATGGTGCGTGCCGCGATGGCGAAGGTGGCCGCCGCCGATCGCAGGGACGGGGCCGCCCTGGGGGCGACCGAGCGGTGGACCAAACTGCGCAACCAGATCGAGGCGACGCTGAAGGACAAACCGGCGGGCCACGAGGCGTACCACGCGTACGCGAACCTCAACACCACGGCGCTGGCCCTGGTGACGAAGGTCGGCGACACCTCCATGCTCAGCGCCGACCAGACCTTCGCGACCAACACCACCCTGCTGTTGCTGCCGCCGGCGATCGTCCACGCGGGCCAGGTCGCAGACCTGTTGCGGCCCGCTGACACCGGGCCCGCCGGTACACCGGCCAACAAAGACGACAAGCCCGGTGGCCACGACAAGGACAAGCACAAGGGCGGTGGCAACGAGCACGCCGGCGAGTCCGCGGCGGCACCGGCGGCCAGGGTCGCGGTCGCGCTCGACCGGATCTCCGCGGCACGCAACACGCTCCGGTCCGGGCTGCAGCGCGGCGGCGGCGGCACCGTGGTGAGCCCCCAGGCGCTGGACGCGCTCGACGAGTTCTCCGCCGCGGTGGTCGCGTTGACGGAGGCGGCGAAGCCGGCGGCCGGGGCGGAGGAAGCCTCCATCTCCGACGCTGATGGCGCGAGTGAGCGAGCCCGCAAGGCGGCCCTCACGCTGACCGATCAGATGCTCGACTCGCTCAGCTCCCAGCTCTCCGACCGGGTTGACGAGCTGACCGGGGACCGGCTCGGCAGCGGCATCGCCATGGTGGTCGGCGTGGTGCTGGCCGCCATCCTGCTCTGGCTGGGGCTTCCTGGCCCTGCCGAGCGGTGGCGCGAGGCGGCGTCCGGCCGGGGTGCCTCCCCGTACGACCAGGCGCCCGACCGGGGTGCCTCCCCGTACCAGCGGGCCCACGTCGGCGAACCACTCGCCCCGGCGCAGGACCCCGATCTGATCGACGCGCGAGAACTGCTCAGCAACGAAGAACTCCTCCGCGTCGGTCGTGCGGTCCGGGCGACCCGAGGGGAGCCAGAAGATGGTTCTCACTAGGGCGACGATCCGGGACAAGCTGAACCTTCTACTCCTGGTGCCACTGCTCGCGACGGTGCTGCTCGCGCTGCCGTTCGTCGCCGCCAGAGTGGACGAGGCGCGTGCGGCGTCAGTGACCGCGGCGGCGGCCACGAACGCGCGGCAGATTGCCGACCTGCTGTACGCCGTGCAGCGGGAACGGCTCGCGGCGGTGGACCATCTGACCGCTGAGGGGCACCAGCACTCCTTGATGCTGCAGCACGAGGCCGAGGTGGATGACGCCTTGGCCGACCTCCGGAGGAACCTGGAGACAGCCCCCTCGCCTCGGTTGCGGGCAGCCCTGGGCAAGCTGGACGGACTGGAGACCACCCGGGAGTCGGTACGGCGCGGCACTGCCCAGCCGGACGAGGTGTTCGACGACTACCGGAAGATCACGGACGCACTGTTCGAGGCGCTCGGGCTGCAGGTTCGTACCGGCGACGCGGGCGACGCGGACCGGCAGCTGGAGACGCTCGACACGCTGCTGCGCGCCAACGAGCAGAGCAGTCGGGTCGGGGCCGCCCTGCTCGTCGCCACGGTGGATCCAGCCGTCGGGCGCGGGTTGCTGGTGGAGGCGTCCGCGCTGCGGGAACTGCACCAGGAACGGTTCATGAAGGTCGCCGGGCGCGATCTGGCCACCATGATGCGGACTGTGGACAAGGGCGCCTCCACCACGGTGCTGACCGAACTCTCCACACAGGTCCGGGAGTCACACCATCACCTGGGTGCGGGCTTCATCGCCGAGGCGCGAGGCGTCGCCGAGACGCAGGCGGTGCTCCGGCAGTTGCTGCTGGTGCGCACCGTACGGCAGGTCGAGGCCGCGGCCACTGACGGTGCCGACCGGGCGATCGCCGCGGCCTGGACCGTGGGAGCCAGTACGGTCCTGGTGATCGCGCTCGTGGTGGCCCTGGGTGTGTCGGTGAGCCGGTCGATCGCCGGTCCGGTACGACATCTCACGCACGCCGCGTCCACGGTCGCCAAGATGGCCAGCACCGAGCTGGCGCGGGTCTCCGACGACGAGCACAACGACGATCGGCCGCCCCGGTTGGCCGCCATCGCGGTGCGTTCCCGGGACGAGGTGGGCGACCTGGCGCACGCGTTCAACCAGGTCCAGGCGACAGCGGCGTTGCTGCTGGAACGACAGGCGCACACCAGGCGCAACGTCGGGCTGATGTTCTCCAGCGTGGCGCGGCGTACCCAGAACCTGGTGGGTGGTCAGCTGGCGCTGATCGACCAGATGGAGCGCAACGAGCAGGATCCGAAGCTGCTCGCCGAGCTGTACCGCCTGGACCACCTGTCGATGCGGCTGCGGCGCAGCGCGGAGAGCCTTCTCGTCGTCTCCGGGGTGCGTGATGAGACCCGGCTCGCGGTGCCGGCCCCGCTGGCGACCGTACTGCGTTCGGCACTCGCCGAGATCGAAGACTTTCAGCGGGTACGCCTGGTCGCGGTCACCGACGTCACGATCGCGCCGGGTCTCGTCGCGGACCTGTCGTTGCTGGTCGCCGAGCTGCTGGAGAACGCCACGTCGTTCTCGCCTCCGCATGTCGTGGTGGAGGTGACCGCGGAGCTGAACCCGAGCGGTTGCCGGATCGCGATCGTCGACCACGGCATGGGCATGTCCACTGAGCAGATGGCTGAGGAGAACGACCGGTTCCTGCAACGGGAACGGCTCGACATCGCGCCCACCACGGTGCTCGGTCTGTTCGTGGTGGGACGGCTGGCCCGCCGTCACGGGCTCGCGGTGGAGCTGCGGCCCACGCCCGGCGGTGGTGTGACGGCGGTGGTCGGTATCCCCGCCCGGCTGTTCACCACCGATCCGCAGTTGACGGCCGGCCCGATCACGATGGAGTCGGTACGCGTGCCGCCGGCGGCGACCGGCGGTGTCGCCATTCCACCCGCCTTCGCGGTGCCCGGGTCGCAGCCTGGCGAAGAATTCGTGTGGTTCGTCAACGAGGAGGAGCCTATGGACGGTATGCCGTCCACCGGGCCCGATACGCCAGCCGCGACGCCGGGTGGGTCCTCCGACCCGGCCGGCGCTCCTTCAGCCAGCACCGGTGGCCATCCTGTGGACCGGGTCGTCGATGACGGGCCCGGCCGTCCAGGTGGGAGCGTTTCCCGGGAGCTGCCGGACTCCGGGGCGTCCTGGCCGCCCTTCGAGGCATCGACACCGGATGTGCTGCCCTCCCGCGAAGGGCTGCAGTCCCTTCGGCCGGCGTACGGCACCACCTCGAAGGGGATGTTCGCCTCGGGGACGCCCGGCCCTCGGGTCCCTGACCCGGGGACGCCAGATCCGCCGCCTCCTGGTGCGGGGGCGCCCACCCCGGGGTTCCCGGTCGCAGCCGCCGGCCCGGGTAACGAGGCGGGTCGGGGTGGATTGACCCGCCGGGTGCCGGGGGCCAATCTGGGTGCCGGAGCAGCGCCGCGGTCCGACGAGGTGCCGCGGCCGACTCAGGCTCCGCTCACGCAACGGGATCCAGAAAGGGAGCGGGCTTCCTTGGACGCTTTCGCCTCAGCAGTGGAGCGTGCCGCTGCTGAAACCGAATCCGGCCGGGAGTCCGGCCGGGGGTTCCTCGCCGATGACGGGAGCGCGGAATGAGTATGGTGCCCCACGCAAGTGTGGAGGTGCAGAACTTCAACTGGCTGCTGAGCCGCTTCGCGGCGGACACGGCCGGTGTCATAGAGGTGATCGCCGTCTCCTCAGACGGATTACTCATGGCGACCTCGGCGAGGAACAATCGTCATGACGCAGATCGACTCGCAGCCGTCACCTCAGCGATGATGAGCCTCGCGGTCGGCGCCTCGCAGTGCTACCAACTCGGCGAGCCTGACAAGATCATCATAGAGCTGGCGCAGGGGTACGTGCTGGTCAGCACGATCAGTATCGGGTCGGTGCTCGGGGTGCTGGCAACGAAGCAGGCCAACCTCGGCAATATCGCGTACGAGATGGCGCTGTTCACCAACCGGGCAGGTGCCGTACTGACACCGCAGCTCATCGAGGAACTGAAGCTCAGCGTCGGCGTGTGACGGGCGATGAACGAGCCTGGACAGGATGGTGACGAGCCGAAGCTGGTGCGGCCGTACCTTCCTCCGGGTAACCGCCCCGACCCGGAGGCAGCATCGTCCCAGCAGCCCGCGTCTCACCGGCCCGCGTCTCAGTGGCCGCCGGATGGGGGCTGGCGGCCTCACTGGCCGGACGAGGGTGACTCCCATGAGCCGCCGCCGTACAACCCGTTGCGGCATGACCGGTTGTGGCATGACCCGGCGCCGCATCCCGAGGGACAGCAGCAGCCGACACCACAGCAGCAGGCTGCGCATCCGACACCACAGCAGCAGCCCGCGGCGGCGCGACCGACACCGCAGCCGCCCCCGAGCGACGCCGCACGGTACCCGGACGGCATCACGCCGGTACGCCCGTACCTGCTGACCTCGGGGCGGGTACGCCCGATCGACGAGAGCCTGGAGATCGAAGCGCAGGTGGTGGCCACCTCGCGTGGGCTTGCCAGCCAGGGTCAACTGGCGTTCGAACACCGGGACATCGTCGTGCTGTGTGCCCAGCCGGTGTCTGTCGCGGAGATCGGCGCCCGGTTGGGGCTGCACATTGGCGTGACCAGGGTGCTCGTCGGGGACCTGGCGGCACTTGGCTACCTGTCGGTGGCGCGTCCACGGGCTGGAGCGCACAAAGATGTCGAAACCATCGAAAGAGTGATCCGTGGACTCGAATCGCTTCAGTGACCGCGTGCCGGCCGGTGCGGGAACCGACGGTGGCGCTGTCCGGCCGGTACCACCACCGGTGCCGGTCAAGATCGTCATAGCCGGCGGCTTCGGGGTCGGCAAAACCACCACCGTGGGTGCGATTTCGGAGATCGTCCCGCTTCGTACCGAGACGGCCATGACCGACGTCGCGGCCGCGATCGACCGGACTGGCGAAGTGCCGCAGAAGACCACCACCACCGTGGCCCTGGACTTCGGGTGTCTGACCATCGATCAAGACCTCAAGCTCTACCTGTTCGGTACGCCCGGTCAGGACCGGTTCGGCTTCATGTGGAACGACCTGGTCAATGGAGCGCTCGGTGCCCTGGTGATCGTCGATACGCGCCGACTGCACGAGTGCTACCCCGCGGTCGACTACTTCGAACGGGCGAGGGTGCCGTTCGTGGTGGCCGTAAACGCGTTCAACGGGCTGTTGGAGCACGATCTGGCTGATGTCCGGTGGGCGCTGGCGATAGCGGACGAAACGCCGCTGCTGACCTTCGACGCGCGGGACCGGTTGTCGGTCCGGGACGCCCTGCTGGCCGTCCTGCGCCGCGGACTTTCCGCAGCTCGCGTGGCGGGAAGTCGCCCATCCTGAGGATGCGTTAAGGCGTACGTTTCGATTATTTTAGGGTTACACGCATGTTACGGGGGTGGGTGCGAGGGAGGCGCGGTGATGAAGCGGCGACCAGTCGTGCAGCACCGTACCGAGGTGAGCTACACGGCGAAGACCCTGCACACGCTGGCGCGCCTGTTCGTCTGGCCGGTGCTGGCAACCCTCCCGATCACCCCCCTGAGCACCCCGCTGTTCGGTTTGGTGGAAACGGCGGCGGCGCGCCGCCGGCCCCCTCGATGGGCGGACGTCGAGACGATCGGGTTCGATGGCTTCACCGCGGAGTGGGTACGCGCCGACAACGTCACCGACAATGCCCCGGGCAGCGGGGTGGTTCTCTACTTCCACGGCGGCGCTTTCCTGTTCGGTGGACTCGCCACACATCGCCCCGTGGTGGCCTCGATCTCCCGGGCGTCCGGGATGCCGGTGCTCTCAGTCGGGTACCGCCATCTGCCGAAGGTGCCGCTGGCTGGTTCGGTGGCCGACTGTCTGACGGCGTACCGGTGGCTGCTGGCTCAGGGCACCGCCCCGGAACACATCGTCCTCGCCGGCGACTCAGCCGGTGGTCACCTCGCCTTCGCCACCGCGCTGCGGGCGGTGAATGAGGGGTTGCCGAAGCCGTCCGCGATCGTGGCGGTCTCTCCGTGGCTGGATCTCGATTGCGAGACGAAGCTGTCACACCCGAACAGCCGCCGGGACGCGTACGCCCCGGCGAAGCGGCTCCCCCGGCTGGTCCACATGCTCACCGAGGGCGTGGTGCCGGCCGATCCGCTGCTCTCTCCGGTCAACCACGATCTGTCGGTGCTACCGCCGTCGTTGCTGATCGTGGCCGAGGGCGAGATGCTGCGCTGCGACAGCGAACTGATGGCCGAGCGGTTGGCTGCCGCCGGTGTGCCGTGCACCCTGCAGATCTGGGAGGGTCAGGTGCACGCGTTCCCGACCATGGTGGGCCTGGTGCCGGAGGCAGGCCGGTCGATCCGGGAGATCGGCAGCTTCGTACGGCGTCACACCGGTGCCCGCGCGACCCGCCGCAAGGCCTCCTAGCTCCCCTGGCTGCCTACCGCCCGGTTCGACCGCAGCAGGCTGAGATCGCCGAACTCGTGCCATAGGTACCGGGCGCGTAGCGCCGCGTCGTACGCCCGCTGCACGGTGTCAGGGCCCGCGATCGCCTCCAGCATCAGCAGGTGCGACGCGTCCGGCGCGTGTAGCCCGGTGATCAGGGAGTCCACCACCCGAGCGGGCCGTTCGGGTCCGATCACCAGATCGGTGGTGCCGTGCGCGGGGCGTACCGCGCCGTCGGTGGCGGCCGACTCGATGGCGCGTACCACCGTGGTGCCTACGGCGATGACCCGGCGTCCGTGCCGCCGGGTCCAGTTGACCAGGTGCGCGGTCGCCGCCGGCACCCGGAACCGTTCCGGTAGCGGAGGCTCGCCCGCTTCCTGCGACGAGACCCCGGTGTGCAGGGTGACCGGTGCGATCACGATGCCCGCCGTAGTCAACCGGGTCACCAGGTCGGCCGTGAACGGGCGCCCGGCGCTCGGCATCTCGGCGCTGCCGGGCTCGGTGGCGAAGACAGTCTGGTACGCCTCCAACGGCCACGGCTCGGTGACGTAGCCGTACCGGATGGGGCGTCCGTGGCGGTCCAGGTGCGACTGCAGGTCCGCGGTCGCCTCAGCCCGCCAGAGCCGGCGGTTGTTTTCCGGGTACGGCGCGACCAGGGTGAGTACGGCTTCGCCGAGGCGTACCCGTTCGCCGGGCCGGGCGTCCAGCACGGGGGCCGAGGCGTCCGGCGCGGTACGCAACTCCGCCACCTTCTCGCCGCTGTCCAGCGTGCTGGACAGGTGCACCACGACCGGGCTGCCGTCGGAGAGGCGCACGCCGTCCGCGGCGGCGGCGAGAGTGCCCGAGGTGTTCACCACGAGCAGGTCCCCGGGGTCGAGAAAGTCACCCAGCGCGGCGAACCGGGCGTGGCTGACCTGCTGCTCGTCGGCGACCAGCAGCCGTACCTGGTCCCTGGGTACGCCCCGGGCCTCCGGCGGTGACGGCGCGCTCAGCTCGTCCGGCAGTACGAACCGGGTGGCGGGCCGGTTCGCGAGGGCCGCGTTCATGCCCGTACCGCCAGGTCGGCGGCGCGGTAGCGACCACTGTCGGGACGGGAGTCGATCAGGTGCAGCAGTGCGGGGACCACGGTGTGTGGCTCGGCGCGATCCGAGATGTCCTCACCGGGGTACGCCTGCTGGTGCATCGCGGTACGCATGTCGCCCGGGTCGAACCCGTACACCTTCAGGTGCGGGTTTTCCGCTCCCAGGATCGCGGTGAGCTGGTCCAGCGCGGCCTTGGCGGAGCCGTACCCGCCCCAGCCGGGGTACGGCTCGACGGCGGCGTCGGAGCTGATGTTGACGATCGTGCCGGCGCTGGCAATCAGGTGTGGCAGTACCAGCTGGGTCAGCGCGAGTGGGGCCAGTACGTCGACCTGGTAGACCCGTTCCAGTTCTTCGAGCGGGTAGTCGGCGAGTGCCGGCTGCGGGCTGGGGCCGAGGTAGCTGGCGTTGTTGATCAGGAGGTCCAGACCGCCCGCCTGTTCCACGGCCGCCGCTAGGTGGCCGCGGTGTGCCGGGTCGGCGACGTCGCCGGGGATCGCGGTGGTGTGGGGGAGGGTACCGGCGGCATGGTGTAGCGCGGTTTCGCCGCGGGCGTCGATGATCAAGGTCCACTGGCGTTCCGCGAGCGCCTGGGCGGTCGCCAGGCCGAGTCCGGCCGAGGCTCCGGTGAGCAGCGCGACGGGCATGTTCTCCTCCATGGGTTGCGGTCGTGATCACCATCCTTGAACGTGAAGCAAGGTTTAAGTCAAGGCCGAGTGAAGGGCGACACTGGACCCCAACCATGGGACACACCCCGGCATCTCATGGTGCCGGCCCACTGTCCCGGTCCGCGGTGGGAGAGACGGTCAGGGACGGTGCGATGCCGCTGGGTCCGGGACCCGGGCCAGTGCGGTCACCACGACGAGCCCCACCAGGATCAGCGCGACAACGTGGGCCGGCGCCGGGGTGAACGGCGCCCCCAGCACCAGGGCCGCAGCGACCGGGTATCCGATGACCACCGCCCGGCCCCGGTACGCCGCGTCCGGTCGTACCAGCAGCAGCCACACGCTGAGCAGGTACACCGCCACCGGCACGGCGGTGGCGTAGCCGGTGGCGACCGGGCCCAGGTGGCTGTGGTGGGTCTTGACGTCGACCGCGACCTGCAGACCGGCCCCGACGGCGGCGATCGACGCGAACACCAGGTAGTGGCCGTACCCCCAGAAGATCGCGGTGGGCAGGGACCGCAACAGGTGGTGCACCGGCAGGTCGAAGTACAGCCACCACAGCGCGAACACGATCACCAACCCGACCCCGGCGAGCTGGAACAGCGCCACATCGCCGTGTCCGGCACCGATCGCGGAACGAACGGCGGTCGTGATCGCCAGCACCATCTCACCGAGCACGATGATGGTGAACAGGCCGTACCGCTCGGTGATGTGGCGGGGGTGCCAGGTGGTGGTGGCGGCACGTTCGGCCCAGATCGGCACCGCCAGCTCGGCCAGCACGAGCAGCAGTACGCTGACCGCGGTCCAGCCCTCAGGCAGCCACAGCTGTACCGTCCAGGCCACCTGGACGGCGGTGATGCCGGCGGCGTACCGCAGTGCACTGGCTCGGCGCAACGGATCCGAGTACGCCACCCGCAGCCACTGCGTGACCATCGCGAGTCGCATCACCACGTACCCGGCCACGATCACCCGTAGGTCGCCCGAGGCGAACGCGGCCGGGATCCCGGAGGCGAACACCAGGACACCCGAGATCTGTACCAGCGTGGTCAACCGGTACGGCCCGTCGTCGGTGTCGTACGCGGACGCGAACCACGTGAAGTTCATCCACGCCCACCAGATACCGAAGAACGTCAACAGGAACCACGGCAGGCCTTCGACGGCGTGATCCTCTGCGAGCGCGTGGTGCCACTCGGCGGCGGCGAGCGCCACGGCCACCACGAAGCACAGGTCGAAGAACAGTTCCAGTGGGGTGGACGCCCGGTGTTCGGAGTCGGTACGACGCGGAGCCATCGGCCGGTACCAGGAGCGTCGGTGGGTCTCGGTCACGGCAAGAACGTACTTTCCGGCGCCCTGGGCGCGGAACGCTACCCATCGGTAATGTGGCCGCACGACGACAGACCGGGAGGCGGCATGGGGCAGGGGTGGCTGGGGAAAACCACCGTGGCGGGTATGTCGGCGGGGGTACGGCTGCTGTTCTCCCTCCCGGAGGCTGTCCGCCGGAGACTCGCCGGTCCGCCGATCCGCCGCGACGGCCAACAGCTCGACCTCGACATGCAGCTGTTCCTGCGGCTGCAACGGATGACCGGCCGGGGGTTGGTACGCACCACCCCGGAACGGGCCCGCCGGGAGGTCGAGCAGGGCGACGCGATCCTGCGGGGCCCCCTGGTGCAACCGGTGGACACCCGGGACCTGACGCTCCCGGACGGTCTGCTCGCGCGGCTCTACACCCCAGGTCGGCCGGGTGCGGGTGCGATGACTGGCCCGCCCCCTGCCGCCGACGGTCCGCCGCCCGCCACCGACGGTGGGTCGCCGGCCAGCGAGGGTGGGTCGCCGGGCGGGCTGCTGGTTTTCTACCACGGCGGCGGTTGGGTGGTCGGCAGCCTGGACAGCCACGACAACGTGTGCCGGTTCCTGGCCCACCACGCCGGGGTGAAGGTGCTGTCGGTGGCGTACCGGCTGGCGCCGGAACACCCCTTCCCGGCGGCGGTCGAGGACGCGTACGCGGGATTCCGGTACGCCCATGCCCACGCCGCCGAGCTGGGAGTCGACCCGGACGCGATCGCGGTCGGCGGCGACAGCGCGGGCGGCAACCTGGCGATCGTGGCGGCATTGAAGGCAGCACGGGAGGCGGCGCGTGATGCCGCTCCCCGGCCGGCGTACCAGCTGCTGATCTACCCGGGGACCGACCACACCGTCCGGCGGCCGTCCCGGGAGAGGTACGCCGACGGCTTCTTCCTCACCGACGCCAGCATGACCTGGTACGGCGACCGGTACGCCGGTGACGCCGACCGTGCCGACCCGCTGATGTCCCCGCTGCTGGCCCCGGACCTGGCGGAGCTGCCCCCGGCGTACCTCGGGCTCGCCGGGTTCGACCCGTTGCTCGACGAGGGCGTGGCGTTCGCCGATCGGCTGGCCGAGGTCGGAGTGCCGGTCACGGTGCGCCGCTTCGATGACCTGATCCACGGGTACGCCAACTTCTTCAGCTTCAGCCGCCGGGCTCGCGAGGCGATGCTCGACGCCGCCACCGCGCTGCGGCAGGCTGTCGGGGCACCGGACCGGGTCTCAGGCGGCGACGGTGGGCGGGCCTGACGGGTCAGGCGTCGTACCGTACGGCGTGGTGCTTGGCAGCCGGCTGGCAGAACCGTACGAGCCGTTCGGCTTCGGTTTCCAGGGCACTCCGCTCGGTGCGGCCGACCGTGGTCAACGGCATCAAGGTGAGCGTGGCGGTACGTTTCGCCACCTTGATCGACCACATCCCGGCCACCATGCCGTCCACCAGGAACGTCGGCTTCAACTGCCCGTTGACCTTCACGTACACCACGTCCCGGAGCTTCTCCGGCAGGATCCGGGTACGCCGCTTCGGCGCGTACGCCAGCAGGGTGCTGTCGAACCAGGGGAGCAGTCGTACCGGAGCGGGGGTCTCAGGGTCGGGACGGGGGGCGTCGGGCAGGTCGTACAGGGTGCGGCCCGCCTCGTCGGTGAAGGTCACCAGGTCGTCCATCCTGGTGAGTGCGGCCCGCACCGAGGTCATGGTCCAGGCGATCCAGGACGACACGTCGTCGGCGGCCGCCGGACCGAACGCCCGCAGGTGCGCCCGGATCACGTCATCGAGTGCCTCTTCGGTCGCAGGTGCCTCGCTGACCGGGGCGGCACGGAACAGGCTGGGTGTCTTCGGCCCCCACCGTCCGTCCGCGGGCGCCCGCAGCAGCCCGGCCTGGGAGCGGAACGCCCGCCACCGGTTTCCCCGCTGGTACGCCAACTCCGCCTGACTCAGCGCCGCAGGGTGGTCGGCGACCCACTGTTCCAGCCAGTCGTTGATTTCCTCCGCGGTCCGGGCCTGCCGCGTGAATTCGAACAGCTCCGACTCCAACCGCGCGGCCTCGCTGGAGGGCCGGTCCCTGGTACCCATCCACTGCGCGACCGTGGAGGTGGCGGTGACCCGCGCGTACGCCGGATACTCGGCGGCGGCCACGGTGTGGATGGTGCCCCGCAACAGGGTGCCGGTGAGCAGCCGGGCCTCAGCAAGCGCTGCGTACACCTGGTCCGGTTCGAGATCCGGGGTACGGCTCCACAGCGCGGCCCCCAACGCCGGCCAGTACTGGGTCTGCACCGCTCCGATCGCGCGCACCACGTCCTGCAACGGGGCCGCGATCGGCTCCAGCAGGCCCTGACGCGCCAGCAGTGCCCGGTTCAACTCCCGCTCCGTGATCACGGTGCCAACTTAGCGACCGGGTACGACGCCGGGCGGTGTTGGACTGAACCTGGCCGGGTGTTCGATTCTGCCGCCGTGGTTGCCAGGGAGCGGAACTGGCTGCAACGTTGGCTCCGGGAGTTCCGGCGGGCGTCACCGGCTCGGTGCGACTTCTTTGCTGGCGCGTAGCCGTTCAGGGAGCCAGTGACTACCTGGAGTCGGCTCAACCTGCTCCTCACGGCCGTGCCACCAGGCTCGCAGGGCCGCGATTGCGGACACGCCGCGCTCCCAGGAGGAGTAGGTCCGCGCCGGCCCCGATCCTGCGCACCACGTCCGGCGCGGGGCTCGCCTCCTGCCGGTGACCACTGACTTGACCAGGAGCGTCGATCCCTATGGTGCGATCGTGCTACTCCAGCTCCCCAATGGTCCGCGTGACGAGCGCTCGCGCCTCACGGCCGTACACGGCTGAGGTTTGCAGGTGCTCGAACATCTGGGCGTACAGCTCGACTTCGTTAGGGCGGGTGACCTCGATGCTGGCAGTCGGGGTCTCCAGTGCCACCAAGGAGTTGTCGAACATCCAGAAGCCCGCCGAGGGCACCCCCGCCCGCTCAGCCATCATGGGCACGATGCCTACGGAGACGTTCGGCAGTGACATGACGGCCAGCAGCCGGTCCAGTTGGCCGGCCTGGGTGGCGGCGTCGCCAAACCACGTCCTCAGCGCTTGTTCTTCGAGCACCACGGCGAAGCGCTTGCCGCGTTGGTAGATCACCCGCTGGCGTTCCATGCGCGTTGCCACGGCTTCGTCCAGGTCGTTCGGCGTCCCGAGGAAGTCGATCCAGAAGGTCAGCATGGCCGCTGAATAGTCGGCGGTCTGGAACAAGCCAGGGATGACGTTGTGTTCGTAGATCCGAAACAGCGAGCTCTGTTCGTACAGGGCGGTGGTGTGCGCGCCGAGCACCCGCTTCATGCCTGCTCGGGCCTGGCGGCGAAACTCCAGATATGCGGACTCCACGGCCCGCAGTGTGGCGATCAGATCCGGTACCTGGTCTTCCGCGCCGCACGCCAAGCACCAGTCGCGGACAGCCTGATCGCTCGGCGGCTGTACGCCATGCTCGATCTTGCTGACACGGGTGAAGTGCTGGCCAGTTGCGGCCGCCAGTGCCCGGCCCGTGAGCCCGGCGTCCTTGCGCAACTCACGGAGGCGGACGCCAAGAGCCTCTCGGGCCTGCCGCGCGGCACTAGACGGGTTCGTAGTCACGGTCGGGGATCGCAAGCCGCCAGACGTTATCGAAGGCGGCACGGCACAGGTGGATGTCAGCGGCTTCAGTTGACGTCTGGTACTCCGCGTTCAGGCCGTTGCCGCCGTAGATGAGGAATACCACGAGGCGGTCGTCGAACAAGTAGAAGTCGTTTCCTGGGATGGCAAGGGAGGACACCAGCCGCCGCGGCACCCAGCGGATGTCCTCGCCCGCTTCGACCATCGGGTGCGCGATGCTGCGCGACCACCGCTGGTAGTCACTCAGCGGTTCAGACACGATGCGCGCCCGCCGCACCGTTTTGCCGCCCGCTACATGACTGCGCAC
>JBOGDK010000038.1:0-20056 GCA_050701795.1 Micromonosporaceae bacterium | reverse complement strand
GGAGGCGGTGAAACGGGGTGAAGAGTTGTTCACCGGTTGGGGCCTCGACGTGGAGTACGCGCCACACGCCCTCGACTCGTACGGCTACCTCGCCGCCCCTGACGCCGACCGGCTCGACGACCTCAACGACGCGCTCGGCGACCCCTCGGTGCGTGCCGTGATCTGCACCCGGGGCGGGTACGGCGTGCAACACATCGTCGACGGTGTCGACGTCCAGGCGGTACGCGAGGACCCGAAGCCGGTGGTCGGGTTCAGCGACATCACCGGCCTGCAGTTGTGGCTGTGGCAGCACGCGGGCCTGGCCACCGTGCACGGCCCGATGGCGGCGTGGCGGGACGACCGTACCGGCCCGGGGTCGGCGGAGTCGCTGCGTGCCGCGTTGCTGAGCACCGACCAGATCACCGTGACCCGCGACCCCGGCCAGCCCGCTGCGGACGTCGAGGTACCCGGTACGGCGAGCGGCACCCTGCTCGGGGGCAACGTCAGCCTGCTCGCCGCCGCCGCGGGATGCCGGGAGTTGCCCGGCCTGCGGGGCGCGATCGTGTTCCTGGAGGACGTCGGCGAGGCGCCGTACCGGCTGGACCGGATGCTCACCCAGCTACGGCGTAGCGGCGCGTTCGACGGGGTCGCCGGGTTCGCGCTCGGCCAGTGGACGGACTGCGACGGCGACCCCGGCACCTGGACGGTCAGCGAGATGCTCCATGACCGGCTCGGTGACCTCGGAGTGCCGATTCTCGGTGGCCTGCCACTGGGGCACGGCGACGGCCAGTTGACGATCCCGCTGGGCGTACCGGCCACCATCGACACCACCACCGGCACCCTGACCGCGGAGCCGGCGGTCACCGCCTGACACAGGTGTACGCGCCGAACGCCCGCCCCGGAAACCGTACGTCCACGATCTCGAACGTGCGGTGACCACCAACGTTGGCCGAGCCTGGTGAACGTTCGTGGGCACCGCACTAACATCCACGGTTTCGCGACACCGCCATCCTGCTGCGGCGACCGCGATGACTGCGACGGAGTGCGGCACATACCCTCGGGTGGTGCTGTTCGAGAAACGCCTCCGGGAAGGCATCGCCACAGGCCAGGTGACCGTGGCCTTCCGGCGCTGGCGTCGCCGGCAGGCCGTACCGGGCGGCCGGTACCGGACCGGCGCGGACGGCGGCCGGCTCGCGGGCGGCTCGGCGATCGTGCAGGTGGACGCGGTCGACATCGTCGCCGAGTCCGACGTGACCGCCGCTGAGGCCACCGCCGCCGGGTACGGATCCGTCGCTGAGCTGCTCGCCTCGCTGCGCGGCGATCCGGAGCGCCCGCTGTACCGGATCCGGTTCCACCGGGTCGACGAGCCCGACCCGCGCGCCGAACTCGCGGCGAGCGCCGAGCTCACCGACTCCGACGTCGCCGCCGTCGACCGGAGGCTGGACCGGATGGACAGTTTCTCCTCGTACGGGCCGTGGACGGCGGCCACCCTCGCGGCGATCGCGGAACGCCCCGGGGTCGTCGCCGCGGAGCTGGCCACGTCACTGGAGCGGGACACGCTCCCGTTCAAGCGGGACGTACGCAAGCTCAAGGAGCTGGGACTGACCATCAGCCTGGCCGTCGGATACCGACTCTCCCCGCGCGGTGCGGCGTACCTGCGGCGCACCGGTCGCGGCTCATCCCGCTAATGCCGCGACCGGCACCGTTCGCCTGGTCTCGTACGACCTCGAAGGTCAGCGATCAGCCACGGGCATCCGAGCCGTTGCGATCGAGTGCCGCTCGGATCTGGCTGAGCCACTCTGTGCCCAGCTGCCGCCCGTTCGGGAGTTGGTCGCCTCGATCCCAGCGCCACGCTGTGATCATCGCCAGCACGAGGATCCGGCACTCGCGCAGCAAGTCCTGATTGACACACGGATAGTGCTTGCTGACTTCTTCGGGCGCATGGGCGAGGTCGAATTCGACGGGCCCACGGCAACACGTCTCGAAGTCTATGAACAGCAGCCCGTTCTTCGTGGTGAGCGCGTTGCCCGGGTGCGGCTCGCCGTGCAGCAGCTGCTCGGCGCCGCCGCGCTCGCCGATCACCCGTCTCAGACTTCGTAACGTGTCGCCGAGCAGCTCCCGGTCCGCGTCGGCGAGCGCCGGAGTGTGGTCGCGGTTCGCCACGAGTCGTTGGGCCAGCTCGACTCGATCCGTGAATCGCGGCGTTGGGACATCGAGCTTGCGCATGCCGGCATGCAGCCGCTCGAGCGCATTGGCGTAGTCGACTGGTGAGACCTCTCGAGGGGTCACGGGTTCGTAGTAGGTCCATAGCGTGACGACGAAGCCATCACGCTGATAGACGTGGGGCTCCACTCGAGGCTCGAGAGCAGCCACAGGGCACCTGGATTCGGCGAGCCGCTGAGCAAGCTCGACTTCGAACTGC
The DNA here is from genome assembly GCA_050701795.1 of Micromonosporaceae bacterium. Classification (GTDB taxonomy): domain Bacteria; phylum Actinomycetota; class Actinomycetes; order Mycobacteriales; family Micromonosporaceae; genus WHSM01. The sequence continues at coordinate 17,655 of JBOGDK010000038.1, read as the reverse complement.
GCGACGTGATGCGCTACAGGTGCCACCCGGGCCAGGACGTCACAAGGCAGCAGACGCAGAGTGAGCTTGTTCGAGTCATGAAGAACGATCGCGTCGTCGACTGTCAGGTCAAGTGATGAGGCGGTCGACATGGCCGCGGCCACCGCACGCGGAACCTCTGACGCCTGCATCGTCGCCTGGCTTTCTCCGTCAGGTCTGCCGGGCGAGCACGGTGGTGACGCCGAGCCCGACGTACACCGTGCCGCTCGCGGTGGTGAGCCGGCGTCGACCCCGTACCGATCGCAGCAGCGGGCCGGCGACCGTCCCGGCGGTCAACGCGAAAACGCCGTCACTGACGATCCCGAGCGCGATGAAGCAGCCGCCAAGGACGGCCAGCTGCCACGCCACGGGACCCCTCGACGGGTCGACGAACTGCGGCAGGAACGCGAGGAAGAAGATCGCTGTCTTCGGATTCAGGACGTTGACCACCACGCCCTGGGTGAACAGCCGGCGCTGTGACAGCGGTGGCCGGTGGTCGTCGTCCGGGGTCTCGCGACGTGACCGGAACTGCTGGATTCCCAACCACACCAGGTAGCCGGCACCCAGGTACTTGACGACAGTGAACGCCGTCGCCGACGAGGCGATCAGCGCCGAGATCCCGAGCACCGCGGCGACGACGTGGACCACCGACCCCACGTGGACCCCGAGCACCGACATGAACCCGGCACGGCGCCCCTGGGCGAGGCTGCGGGTGACGATGTAGAGCACCGAGGGGCCTGGAATCAGCAGCAGCGTGAGCGCTGCCGCGGTGAACCCGATCAAGGTCGGTACGGACGGCATTTCCGCAGCATATGGCGCCACCATGGCACCGCCGACGGGATTTCACCGCGTGGGACAACGGGCACCCGCCCGGCCGCGGGCTACCTGAGTTGGGTCGCGATCAGCTCGGCGAGCGCCCGGAACGCCTTCCCCCGGTGCGAGATCGCGTCCTTGGCTTCGGACGAGAGCTCAGCGGTGGTACGACGCTCCCCCTCCGGTACGAAGATCGGGTCGTAGCCGAAACCGTTCCCGCCGCGCGGGGTACGGGTCAGGGAGCCATCCACACGGCCCTCCACCACGTACTCCCGGCCGTCCGGGGTCACCAGGGCGGCGGCGCATATGAACGCGGCCCGCAGCTGTTCGTCCGGTACGTCGGACAGCTGCCCCAGCACCAGCCGCAGGTTGGCATCGTCGTCGCCGTGCCGGCCCGCCCATCGGGCACTGAACACGCCGGGCATCCCGTTCAACGCCGCGACGGCGAGGCCGGAGTCGTCCGCGACACTCGGCAACCCGGTGTGTGTGGCGCCTTCCCGCGCCTTGTCCAAGGCGTTGTCCGCGAACGTGAGCCCGGTCTCGGGTGCCTCCGGGTACGGCGGGACATCGTCCAACCCCACCAACTCGACCGCGTGCTGCCCGAGTGCCGCGTCCAGGATCCGCCGCAGCTCGACGAGCTTCTTGGCGTTACGGCTGGCGAGCAGCACTCGTACCGCGGAGCCGGCCGCCGGCCCGGAAGGTCGTCCGGTCATCAGGCCAAGGTCTCGGCCTGCAGTTTGGTGAGTTCGCCGCAGCCGGAGACCGCGAGGTCGAGCAGCTTGTCCAGGGCGGACCGGTCGAAGACCCCCGACTCGCCGGTGCCCTGCACCTCCACGAACTCGCCGGTGTCGGTGCAGACCACGTTCATGTCGACCTCGGCGGAGACGTCCTCGGTGTAGCAGAGGTCGAGCATCGGCGTACCGTCCACCACCCCGACACTGATCGCGGAGACGGATCGGGTCAGCACCTTCTCCGGTGCGGCGGCGAGCAGCCCGTTGCCGGCCATCCAACCCACCGCGTCGGCGAGTGCGACGTACGCCCCGGTGATCGCGGCGGTACGGGTGCCGCCGTCGGCCTGCAGCACGTCGCAGTCGATCACCACTGAGTTCTCGCCCAGCGCCGAGAGGTCAACGCAGGCCCGCAGGCTACGACCCACCAACCGGGAGATTTCGTGGGTACGCCCACCGATCCGGCCCTTGACGCTTTCCCGGTCGCCCCTGGTGTTGGTGGAGCGGGGCAGCATCGCGTACTCCGCGGTGACCCAGCCCTCCCCCGAGCCGCGCCGCCATCGGGGCACGCCCGTGGTGACGCTGGCGGTGCACAGCACCCGCGTGTTGCCGAATTCCACCAACGCGGAGCCTTCGGGGTGCATCACCCAGCCACGCGTCAAGGTCACGGGTCGCAGCGCGTCGCAGGCGCGGCCATCGGTACGAGTCACGCCCGCCAGCCTAGTGCCGCGCCGGTTGGTGGTGTCGCACCGGTCAGCGGGGCTCTGAACAGACGCTAAAGCTGGTAGATGGCGCCGGGGCGCACCACCTCGATCGGGCCGGCGTACCTGGAGCCCGCCTCTTCGACGGTGCGCGCCTCGTTTCCCCACGCCTGGACCAGATGGGTGAGCAACAGGCGGTGCGCACCGGCCCGGGTGGCGTGCTCACCGGCTTCGATGCCGGTCAGGTGCAGGTCCGGCGGGTTGTCGCAGTCGGCGAGGTAGCTGGCCTCGCAGAGGAACAGGTCCGCACCCTCGGCCAGCTTGGTCAAAGCATCACAGCTCCCGGTGTCCGCCGAGTACGCCAGGGTGCGCCCCCCGTGTTCGAGCCGCATGCCGTACGTCTCCACCGGATGGTTGACCCGGTCCACGGTGAGCCGGAACGGCCCCACCTGGAACGTACCGGGGCGCATGGTGTGGAAGTCGTACACGTCCTCCAGGCTGTGGACTCCGCCGTCGTAGGCGGCACCCAGCCGTTCCGGGGTGCCCTGCGGGCCGTACAGCGGAATCAGAGGCAACGGCGCATCGGGCGCGTACCGGCGGGCGACCACGTACGAGCAGGCGTCAAGGATGTGGTCGGCGTGCAGGTGCGAGAGCGCCACCGCGTCGATCGAGTGCATGTCGGCGTACCGCTGCAGCGCCCCGAGCGACCCGGTACCGAAGTCGACCAGCAGCCGGAAGCCCTCCGCCTCGACCAGGTACGACGAGCACGGCGCCTCCGGTCCAGGAAAGCTGCCCGCGCAGCCGACGACGGTGAGCTTCACGAGCCGGCCTCCGATACGCCGGGGAGGCGTACCCCGCCGAACGCGGATGCGGAGACGGGGACCAGCAGCGGGCCGAGGAAGCGGCGACCGAGCCGGGCGAACGGTTCCGCCTCTCCGGTGGCGAGGAACCTGTGCTGCGGAGGCGGTGCCGCGGCGTCGGCGAGCAACTGCGCCTCAGTGAGCACCCGGTAGAGATCCTTTGCGGTCTCCTCGGCGCTGGACACGAGAGTGACACCGTCGCCCATCACCAGACCGAGCATGCCGGCGAGCAGCGGATAGTGGGTACAACCGAGCACCAGGGTGTCGACTTCTGCTCGTTGCAACGGCTCCAGGTATCCCTGGGCGAGCCCGAGCAGTTGCCGTCCCGTGGTCACCCCGCGCTCCACGAAATCCACGAATGCCGGGCACGCGATGCTGGTCACCGACACGTCCGGCGCCGCGCCGAATGAGTCCTGGTACGCCCCGCTGCCGATGGTGGAGCGGGTCCCGATCACTCCGACCCTGCCGTTGCGGGTGGCCGCGACGGCACGACGTACGGCGGGGCGGATCACCTCGACCACCGGTACCCGGTACCGTTCCCTGGCGTCGTGCAGACATGCGGCCGACGCCGAGTTGCAGGCGATCACGAGAGCCTTCACACCGGACTCCACGAGGTGGTCCATGGCGTCCAGGGCGTACTGCCGGACCTCGGCGATCGGTCGTGGCCCGTACGGAACGTGGGCGGTGTCCCCTACGTAGAGCAGCTGCTCTTCCGGCAGCTGGTCGAGGATTGCTCTCGCTACGGTGAGACCGCCGACGCCGGAGTCGAATATGCCGATGGGGGCGTCTGTCACGCTGGGCAAGACTACGCCGGATGACCCGTGCGCCCTGTCCTCCAGGCGTCGGATGTCACGAACGTGACACCCGACCAGGTCACTACCGTTTTCCGCGTACTGTGACGGAGAACACATTCTGCATGGCTCTGTCGGGTCTTGTGCCCAGATGTCGGAATCGACTAGGGCAGATCCCTTCCGATATGACCCGACCCGGAGGCGCCGTATGACCCTCGACTGCGTTTGAGGTTGGGATTGTGCCCTGCGTTACGGAACAATCGGCTGACGTGAGCTCTCAAGCTTCGACAACGCAGACCGAAACCGCTGCCGGCCGTACCGGGGTTGCGAGCACCACACTCGGGTCGACCGGCACGCCGACCGGCTACGGGGCGGCGCCGACCCCGCAGTTGATCAGCCGGGTGCCACAGGTCTCGACGGGGAACCGTCCGCCCACCTGGGGACAACTGCAGACTCCGCCGCAGGGCGCGGCGTTCGCCCGCCCCGCGCCCCCCGCGCAGGCCCCCGAACACGGCGCGGACGTGCCACTGTTCCGCGGCGCACTGGGAGCCAGAAGCGCCCCGATGCGAATGCGGCACCTGATCGCGCTGTGCACCTGGGCCGCGTCTGTCACCTTGCTGGGGCTGGGGGTCGGCCTATGGGCGATGATCCGGCTGATGTCGTTCGACACCCCCGGCTGGTACGAACCGGTGATCGTGGTGACCGGGCTCACCGGCATCGTGCTGGCCATCGCCGCCTTCGTCACCTCCGATCGGCGCTACCTGCCGTGGGGTCTGATGGCCGCGAGCACCGCTGTGCTGTTCATCACCATCGGCATCACCTCCGCCACCGGCTGATCCTCGAACCCCCCCGATCACCCCATCGTTCTACGGAGCACCAGGCAGACGAAGCCGAAGCTGTCCCGATACCCCGTCAACCATTCGGAGCGATGACGGGCAGCCGCGTCGAGTGCCTGGGAACTGTCCGGGTGGTCAGGATTGTCCAATGCCCATGCCGCCAGCGACCCGGTCCACGCCCATTCGTACGCGTCCTGCTCCTGACGGGTGCTGATGTGTCCGTACACCGGTGTCCACCCGTCGGCGATCACCCGGTCGATGGTGGTGGGAAGGTCAGCGAGGTCACCGAGCATCTCGACAGCCTCGGGCGAGGGCTCCTGCTCCCAGAATCCGTCGCCGATGAGCACCTGCCCGTTGCTGGCCAGGTGTGTGCGTACCGCCGCGAGGGTGGGGAGCAGCCCGCCGAACGCGTGGCTGGCCCCGACGGTCAGCACCAGGTCAAACGGGTGCGACGCGGTGAAGTCCGTGGCGTCACGATGGTGCAGGACGAGACGCTCGGAGATCCCTCGGTGCTTCGCGGCCCGATCGGCGTACGCCAAGGCGGTTCCGGAGGTGTCGACCCCCTCGGCCAGTAACCCCGGGTGCATGGCAAGGGCCCGTAGCAGCCACTCCCCGCCGCCACAACCCAGGTCGAGGATCCGCCCGTCGCCCGGCGGTACGGCGCGTTCCAGGAGCCGACGTACCGAGTCGTCGTCCAGTGGGGCCTTCACCGGGTGGTCGGCATGGGCAAGCCGGCCGATCTCTTCACGATTCACCGCCACACCCTCACATCCACACCAGGCTCCGCACACCTCCTTTCCGAACGCGTGAGACGGTCAGCCGAGACCCGGCTACATCAGGCCCAGAGGTGGCCTTCTAGCTTGGCCTCGGCCTCGGCGATGGTGCCGGCGTACGCGCCGGTGGAGAGGTACTTCCAGCCGGCGTCGGCCATCACGAACGCGATGTCGGCGTCGCGGCCCGCGTTCCTGGCGTCGTGAGCTACGGCGAGTGCCACGTGCAGCACCGCACCCGTTGACGGACCGGCGAAGATGCCTTCCACCTCGACCAGTTGCCGGGTACGCAGCAGCGCGTCCCGGGTGCCGACCGAGAACCGGCGGGTGAGTACGGACGGGTCGTACAGCTCGGGTACGTATCCCTCGTCGAGGTTGCGCAGGCCGTAGACGAGCTCGCCGTACCGGGGTTCGGCCGCCACGATCTCGATGTCGGGGTTCTTGTCCCGCAGGTAGCGGCCGGTGCCCATCAGGGTGCCGGTGGTGCCGAGTCCGGCCACGAAGTGGGTGATGGTCGGGAGGTCCCGCAGCAGCTCAGGCCCGGTGGTCTCGTAGTGGGCACCGGCGTTGGCGGGGTTGCCGTACTGGTAGAGCATCACCCAGTCGGGGTGCTCCTCGGCGAGCTGCTTGGCCAGCGCGACGGCCTGGTTGGAGCCACCGGCGGCGGGCGAGGGGATGATCTCGGCGCCGTACATCTGGAGGATCTGGCGGCGTTCCACGGAGGTGTTCTCCGGCATCACGCAGACCAGCCGGTAGCCGCGCAGCTTCGCCACCATCGCCAGCGCGATGCCGGTGTTGCCGCTGGTCGGCTCCAGGATCGTCTGACCGGGCCGGAGCCGGCCGTCGGCTTCGGCCGCCCGGATCATGTAGAGGGCCGCGCGGTCCTTGACGCTGCCGGTGGGGTTGCGGTCCTCCAGCTTGGCCCAGATCCGTACGTTCGGTGCCGGCGACAACCGCGGCAGCCCCACCAGCGGGGTCTCGCCGCACGCGTCGAGCAGTGAGTCGTACCTGGCCATGGCGGCCCCCTCGACTACCGCGCGCTGACGCGCGCGACCAACGCCGCAGCCGCGGCACTGTGCTGATTGATCGCGGCTGGCGCCACGATGGCGAGCGATCCGCCCGCGACCGCGGGAAGGATCGTCACGGAGTCGCCGTCGGAGAGCTTGGTCTCCAGCGCGCCCGTGAACCGTACGTCCTCGTCGTTGACGTACACGTTGACGAAGCGGTGCAGGGCACCTTCCTCGGTGACGAGCCGGCCGCGCAGCCCCGGGTGGCGGGCGTCGAGGTCGGCGAAGAGCTCCGACAGCGATTCGCCGGAGCCCTCGATGGACTTCGCGCCGCCGGTGTGGGAACGCAGGATGGTCGGAATGCGCACTTCAATGGCCATGGTGGGACGTGTCTCCTGATGTGGAATGCCGGTGGGTATGAGGACGGGCGTGACGGTACGCGGGAGCGGCGCGGGGCGCGCTCAGTTACCGGCAGGACAGTCGTAGACGACCGAGGCCGGGGTCTGCCCGAACATGTACGTCTGCACCGCGTGCTGGTCGACCTCGACCGACTCCTCGGTGACCTGCCCGTCGACGATCCGGTAGGACCGGAACTCGACATCATCAGCTTCGCGGGTGGAGACCAGCACGTAGTGTGCGCTGGGTTCACTGGCGAGCGAGATGTCGGTACGCGACGGGTACGCCTCGGTAGCGGTGTGCGAGTGATAGATGACGACGGGCTCTTCGTCCCGGTCGTCCATCTCACGCCATACCTTGAGCTGCTCCATCGAGTCGAAACGATAGAACGTCTGGGAGCGTTCCGCGTTGGTCATCGGGATAAATCGTGCGGCCTGGTCGGAACCAGCAGGACCGGCCACGACGCCGCAGGCCTCGTCCGGGTGGTCCCGGCGGGCGTGCGCGACGATCGCGTCGTAGGTGGCACGGTCGAGCTTCAGCACGAGTTACAGGCTACCGGGAGTTGTGGGGCACGGTATGTGGCGGTCGCCACCCGTGTGAGCCGAATCGCTTCGGTGCCTCAGCCACCGCCGAGTGCTTCGACCAGCGACTCCTGCATGTACGTGAGGTAGCCGTACACGGACAGCCGCATCGCGCGCACCCCGGTGGGGTCCCGCATCGCGGCCTCGTCGATCTCTCCGCTGAGATCGGTGTCGTCGGTGATCTCGACCTGGATCCCGATCGCCAACCGGGCGTCGGTGAGCGCCCGCAGCCACGCTTCGGCCTGTTCGGCGTCGAGGCGCACCTCGCCGGTACGGTCCGGCAGGCAGGCCAGCAACACCCCGACCTGGTGCGCCTTGTCGGTACGCAGGTCTTCCTCGGTCAGCCGGCGGTACTCGGAGGCCTCGTGCTCGTCGTCGGGGTACGGCGACGGGAACAGCCGCTGGATCACGGGATCCTCGCCGCGTACCTCACTGACCAGCCCGGCGACCTCGGTGAACACCCGACGCAGGATCGCCACCTCGGAGGTACGCAGTTGCGTCACACAGCGGTCACCGTCGCGGTGGAACAGACCGGGATAGGACATCAGGAGCGCTCGACGGTGGCCCACAGACCATAGGCGTGCAGCCGGGAGGCGTCGTGCTCCATCCGCTCGCGTACCCCTGAGGAGACCACGGCCCGGCCCTTGTGGTGCACGTCGAGCATCAACTTTTCGGCCTTCTCCCTGGTGTAGCCGAACAGCTTCTGGAACACCCAGGTCACGTACGACATCAGGTTGACCGGGTCGTCGTGCACCACGGTGATCCAGGGCCGATCGGGATCGGCGGTCTCCTCGATCTCCGTCGCCTCGGCAGGCGACACCTGAGTGCCGGTCATGCCCCTCACCCTAAGCGAGCCGAGCATCCGAGGCGAAGCCCGCCCAAGGGGCGTCCGGTGACCCAGGAGCGGGGCGTGCCGGGGGCGGCCGGACCGCGTACAGTGCCCCGCCAATCCGCTGGTCAGCCAGGGTGGTGTTTACTTCTGTTGGGTACTGATGAGTTCTGAGAAGGGACCAGCGGCGTGAAGCGGACCGTGACCCAGCTCGCCGACCAACGCGAGTTGATCTACTTCGACGCGACCGACGACCAGGTACGCGAGGCCATTGACCGCCGTACCCTGCCCCGGGTCTCGGGAAGTTCCGAACTGCGGTACGACCCGCTGCTGGACGAGTGGGTGGCGATCGCCTCGCACCGTCAGGGGCGGACATTCCTGCCGCCCACCTCGGAATGCCCGCTGTGCCCGTCCACGACGGAGCACCTGACCGAGGTGCCGGCGGCGTCGTACGAGGTCGTGGTGTTCGAGAACCGGTTCCCGTCACTGAGCCTGGAGGCGACCGTACCGCCACCGGTCCCGGGGTTGGAACCTGACACCGGTCCGGCACAGCAGCGAGCCGGGGTAGGACGCTGCGAGGTGGTGTGCTTCACCGACGACCACGACGTGTCGTTCGCGGAGCTGAGCACCGGCCGGGCCCGACTGGTGATCGAGGCCTGGGCGGACCGTACCGCGACGTTGAACACCTTCCCCGAGGTGGCACAGGTGTTCTGCTTCGAGAACCGCGGCGTCGAGATCGGGGTCACGCTGCACCACCCGCACGGCCAGGTCTACGGCTACCCGTTCGTGACCCCCCGCACCGCACAGATGCTCGACACCGCCCGGCGGTACCGGCGCCGGACCGCCCGGAACCTGTTCGCCGACGTGCTCGCCGCCGAGCAGGCCGCCGAGGTACGGGTGATCACCCGTACCGAGCACTTCACGGCGTTCGTACCGGCGGCGGCGCGCTGGCCGTTCGAGGCGCACCTGTATCCACACCGCCAGGTGCCGGACCTGCCGGCCCTCACCGACGCCGAGCGGGACGACCTGGCCGCGGTGTACCTGGACCTGCTGCGCCGGTTCGACCGGATGATGGACACCCCGATGCCGTACATCGCGGCGTGGCACCAGGCACCCGCGGACACCGACCGGGACCTGGCATACCTGCACCTGGAGCTGTTCAGCGTCCGGCGCGAGGCCGGCAAGCTGAAGTACCTCGCCGGGTCGGAGTCCGGGATGGGTGCCTTCATCAACGACATCGCGCCGGAACGCGCCGCGGAAATGCTGCGCCGCGCCGCCAGTTAGCTCAGCCGTCGCGCGACCCCATGCGTCGCGCGACCTCAGGCGTCGTACTACTCAGGCGCCGGACTTCAGGCGCCGCGCCGGCGGTGAGGCCACGGCGGGGAACGTGGCCGGCTCGGCGTGACCCGCCTCGGCGAAGGCCTTGCGTACCGCGTCGGAGACGACGTCGACGGCGCCGGCATCAAGCAACGCGATCGCACATCCGCCGAACCCGCCGCCGGTCATCCGGGCGCCGTACCCCCCGTTCGCCAACGCCGTCGCCACCGCCAGATCCAGCGCGGCTGTGCTGACCTCGTAGTCGTCTCGCAACGACTCGTGGGACGCGGTGAGCAGCGGCCCGATCTCGGCCACCTGGCCGGCGCGTAGCAGCTCCACGGTGTCGAGCACCCGAGCGTTCTCGGTCACCACGTGGCGTACCCGGCGCCGGGTCACCTCGTCATCCAGCCGTTCCAGAGCTTCCGGCAGGTCAGCGGTCCCGACGTCCCGCAGCGCCGGTACGCCGAGCCGCCGGGCCGCCGCCTCGCAGCTGGCGCGCCGCTCCGCGTACTCCCCGTCGACATGGGCGTGTGGCTCCCGGGTCTGGATCACCAGCAACACCAGTCCGGCCGACTCCAGGTCCAGCGGCACCTGCTCGACGGCGAGGCCCCGGGTGTCCAGGAACAACGCATGTGCGGGCTCACACAGCATCGAGGCGGCCTGGTCCAGGATCCCGCAGGGCATCCCCACGAAATCGTTCTCGGCGCGCTGCGCCAGCCGGGCCAGCTCACGCCGACCGAGGTCGAGACCGTACATGTCGTTCAGGGCGACGGCAGTCGCGCACTCCAGCGCCGCGGACGAGGACAACCCCGCCCCGGACGGTACGTCGCTGTCGAAGACCAGGTCCGCGCCGCCGACCGGGTGCCCGGCGTCAGCCAGTGCCCACACCACACCAGCCGGGTACGCCGCCCAGCCGTTCAGCTCCCCCGGGCGCAGGTCGGCCACCGGTACGGTCACCACCTCGCCGTCGCGCTGCAGGGAGCGCATCACGACAGTGCCGTCGTCCCGCCGTGCCGCCGCGACCGTCGCCCGGCGGGGCAACGCGAGGGGCAGCACGAACCCGTCGTTGTAGTCGGTGTGCTCACCGATCAGGTTGACCCGGCCGGGCGCTGCCCAGACTCCCTCGGGAGCGACCCGGGTGAACTCGGTGAATCGGCGGGCCAGCGGCGGCGTAGTGGTCTCCATCGCAGCCATTGTCCGCTCGGTCCTGGCCGGCCACCGGTGCGGCCCCCATAGGCTCTGAAGTATGGGACGCACTCCGACCGGTACGGCGTTGCTCACCGATCACTATGAGCTGACGATGCTCTCGGCGGCGCTGCGGGACGGTACGGCACACCGCCACTGCGTCTTCGAGGTCTTCGCGCGGCGGCTGCCACACGGCCGGCGGTACGGAGTGGTCGGCGGCACCGGGCGGCTGATCGAGCTGCTCGAAGACTTCCGGTTCGACGAGGCCGAGCTGGAGTTCCTGACCGGCGGCGGAGTGATCGACCAGGGCACCGCCGAGTGGCTGGCGAGCTACCGGTTCACCGGCGACATCGAGGGGTACGCCGAAGGCGAGCTCTACTTCCCCGGCTCCCCGATCCTGACCGTGACCGGTACGTTCGCCGAAGCCGTACTGCTGGAGACGCTCACGCTGTCGGTGCTCAACCACGACTCGGCGATCGCGTCGGCGGCCGCCCGGATGGTCACCGCGGCACACGGGCGCCCGATCATCGAGATGGGCGGACGGCGTACCCACGAAACGGCGGCGGTGGCGTGCGCCCGAGCGGCGTACCTGGCCGGCTTCGCATCGACGTCCAACCTCGCCGCCGGCCACCGGTACGGGATCCCGACGGCAGGCACCGCGGCACACTCGTACACCCTGCTGCACGACACCGAGACCGACGCCTTCGGCTCCCAGGTCGCCGCACTCGGCAAGCACACCACGCTGCTGGTGGACACGTACGACATCAGCCAGGGGATCCGCAACGCGATCGCGGTGGCGGGTCCGCAGCTACGGGCGATCCGGCTGGACTCCGGGGACATGTCGGTACTGGCGCACCAGGCACGGCAGTTGCTGGACTCGCTCGGCGCCCCGGACACCAGGATCGTGGTCTCCGGTGACCTGGACGAATACCAGATCGCCGCACTGGCCGCCGAACCGGTGGACCTGTACGGCGTGGGCACCTCACTGGTCACCGGCTCCGGCGTACCGACCGCGCAGCTGGTGTACAAGCTGGTCGAGGTGGACGGCAGGCCGGTGGTGAAACGCAGCGAGCACAAGGCCACCCGGGGCGGCCGGAAGATCGCGGTACGCCGCCACAAGCCCACCGGTACGGCCACCGAGGAGGTGGTGGTCTCGCAGGGCGTACCGGAGCCGATGCCGCACGACCGACCGCTGCAGCGCCGGTTCCTCAGCGGCGGCGAGCCAGCCGACGTACCGTCGCTTCAGGACGGCCGGGAGCTGCTGCGGCGGGGCCTGACCTCGATCCCGTGGGAGGGCCTGAAGCTGTCGGAGGGCGATCCGGCGATTCCGGTAACGCTTCTGGGAGGTCGATGATGGCGGTCGCACTGATCATCGCGGACGTGCAGAACGACTTCTGCGAAGGTGGCTCGCTGGCGGTCGCCGGAGGCGCCGAGGTCGCCGCCCGGATCAACGAGTTGCTGTACGCACCGCAGGCCGGCTATGACCACGTGATCGGCACCCGGGACCACCACGTCGACCCCGGTGAGCACTTCAGCGATCACCCGGACTTCGTGGACACCTGGCCGGCGCACTGCGTGGTGGGCACCACGGGGGCGCAGTTGCATCCGGCGTTGGACGCGTCCCGGCTGGAGGCGATCTTCGACAAGGGCGAGTACGCCGCGGCGTACTCCGGCTTCGAGGGGCGTTCCGGCGGCACCCCGCTCGCCGACTGGCTCCGTGCCCGGGACGTCACCGATGTCGATGTCGTCGGCCTCACCACCGATCACTGTGTCCGGGCCACCGCTCTGGACGCGGCACGCGAGGGCTTCGCCACCCGGGTGCTGCTGGACCACACCGCCGGTGTGGCACTGGCGACCGTGACCGCCGCGCTGCGGGACCTGCGGGAGGCCAGCGTCACGCTGGTCGGCGAGCCGGTGGTGGAATCGCCCGACTCAGGACGCTAGGTCGGCGGCACTCGTTGACGTGGGCGCCACGAACGGTCGGAGCTGACGCCCCTGGCCGACGTTCGGCGGATCAGGCCCGGGTGGGGACCCGCGGTCGGACCGGAATCGCCGTCCGGCACCCTTAGCAGCATGACCAACACCGCGATCTCGGTACGCGGGCTCCGCAAGTCGTACGGTGACCACGCCGCCGTCGACGGGATCGACCTGGACGTGGCGTACGGCGAAGTGTTCGCGCTGCTCGGGCCCAATGGCGCCGGCAAGACCACCACCGTGGAGATCCTGGAGGGATACCGCCGCCGGGACGCTGGTGACGTCTCGGTCCTGGGGGTAGACCCACGGGCCGGGGACGCGGCCTGGCGGGCCCGGATCGGGATCGTGCTGCAGTCCACGGGGGAGTTCGAGGAGCTCACGGTGGCGGAGGTGGTGCACCATTTCTCGGCGTACTACCCGCAATCGGATGATCCGGACGTGGTGATCGAGCGGGTCAGCCTCACCGGCAAGCGTGACGCGCGCGCGAAGACCCTCTCGGGCGGCCAGCGACGCCGGCTGGACGTCGCACTGTCCATCATCGGCCGGCCGGACCTGCTGTTCCTGGACGAACCCACCACCGGTTTCGATCCCCAGGCTCGCAGGGATTTCTGGGATGTCGTACGGCAACTCGCCGCGGCCGGGACCACGATCCTGCTCACCACCCATTACCTGCACGAGGCGGAGGCGCTCGCCGACCGGGTCGCGGTGATCCACCAGGGCCGGATCCTGGAGATCAGTACGCCCGGCGACCTCGGCGGCCGCGCCACCCGGCCGGCCACGGTGCGCTGGCGGGACGGGGAACTGCGTACCCAGACACCGACTCAGACGGTCGCCGAGCTGGCCACCCGGTACGGCGGGGAGGCCCCCGGACTGACCGTCAACCGCCCCACCCTGGAGGACATCTACCTCGGCATGATCGGCGCCGGAGAGTCCGCCGACCTGGCCCCGGACGTAGCGCCGGTCGCCGACCACGACACCGCAGCCGCTGCCCGGATCCCTGGGGACGCACCCGACCTGGAGGCGAGATGACGGCGACCGCGACGCCCGCTACGACCCGGCGGAGCACCGGCCTGGAGACGATGCGGGTCGGGCTGCTGCGGGGCCGTCTGGAGCTGATGCAGTTCTTCCGTGCCCGGGAATCGGTGGTCTTCTCGTTCCTGTTCCCGGTGATGCTGCTGGTGATCTTCGGATCGGTGTTCGACTATTCGATCGCCCCCGGCATCACGTTCACCCAGTACTTCGTCGCCGGCATGATCGCCGCTGGGCTGCTCTCCACGAGCTTCCAGACGCTCGCGATCCAGATACCGATCGAACGCGATCGCGGTGTGCTCAAGCGGCTCGCCGGTACCCCGATGCCACGCGCCTCGTACTTCATCGGGAAGATCGTCATGGTGCTGGTGTGCGGCGTACTCGAAATCGGCCTGCTACTCACGGTCGCCACGCTCTTTTTCGGGGTCGACCTGCCCAGCACGGCCGGGCGCTGGTTCACCTTGGCGTGGGTGAGCGTGCTCGGGATCGCGGCCTGCACCCTGTGCGGGATCGCGTTCTCCTCGCTGCCCCGTGAAGGCAAGCGGGCGCCCGCGATCGTCACCCCGGTGGCGTTGGTGCTGCAGTTCATCTCCGGGGTGTTCTTCGTCTTCACCGCACTGCCCGGCTGGATGCAGCAGGTCGCCGCGGTGTTCCCGCTGAAGTGGATGACCCAGGGGGTACGCGCGGTGTTCCTGCCCGACTCGTACGCGGCAGCGGAGGCGGCCGGTGGTTGGGAGCTGGGACGGGTCGCCCTGGTGCTGGGCGTCTGGGTGGTGGTCGGACTGGCGCTGTGCCTGGGTACGTTCCGCTGGACCACCCCTCAGGACCGCTGAGCGGTACGTGACCGGGGCCGCGCCAATGCTCAGCCCTCCGGCACCACTGCCCAACTGCCGCTCGAGAACGTCAGCGTGCCGGTGAGGCTGAACCGGGCGCCGTCGGGGAAGCGCCGGTAGTTCCACACCGCGCGCATACTGCCGTCCCGGGCGTGGAAGGTCGCCATACCGCCGGGGGCCTTCTCGTTGCGGGGCAGGCCGCGTACCGGGGCGTGGATCCCTCCCAGTCCCGCGTCGCCGAGGTAGCCGAAGTACGCGCGGTCCCGGTTCGGCACCGGCGTACAGCCCGACATCGGGGAGTCACCGCACCGGGCGATCCCGGTCGCGTACCTCGGGGTTCGCCACAGGTTGCCGGAGTAGAACAACCACCAGGTGCCGCCGGCGCGGATCATGGACGGGTTCTCGATGATGTGGCTTCCGTCGTCGGCTTCGGCGTTCTCCCAGGTCACCGCGCGGCTGGTGAGCTGCACCCGCTTCTCGAGCACCTCGGTGGCGTCGTTGTTGAGCCGTACCACGGAGATCGCCGTCTCCCGGTCGGTCTCCACCGCGTCATCGCGGTACGTGACGTACAGGTAGCCGTTATTGGGGCCGACGAACGCCTCCGCGTCGATCGACCAGCCGCCCGCGTCGCACAGCAACGGATTCGGACGTGCGTTGAACGGGCCGTCAGCCGCGGCCGAGCGCGCCACACCGATGCATTTGCGACCCGGGTCCCCGGTACCGGCCATGGTCGCGGTGTAGAAGAGGTAGAAGGCTCCCCCGTAGCTCACCACCGACGGTGCCCAGAGGCCGATGTCGCTACGAGCCCAGGCGCCGGGGCCGCCGGGCATCGCATCGCCATCGATCGTGGTGTCCATACCGACGGTGTTGCCGGAGCCGTGGACCACGTACGGCACGAAGCGACCGGTGCCCGCCGACGCGCCGTAGGTGATGTAGCGGTCGTTCGGTCCCGGCTTGATGATCGTGTCCGGTCCGGTGAGAGGTATCGGGCCGTCCGCCGCAGCGGCGCTGCCGGCGGGTGGCACCAGTGCGATGGTGGTGACCAGCAGCAGCGCCGAGGTCAGCCCCAGCCACATCAGGCGGCGCCCCGTCCGGGTGCTGGTCCAGGTGTCGCGAATCCTCATCGCCCGCCTCCCGTCGTGAGCACTGTCTGTATTCGGGTCGACGGCCCGCCCGACGGCGGCGCTGGTGGCGGTGGCACCTGTTTCGCGTCCCCGGGCGGGTTGGCGGTCGGCCGTAGTTCAAAAGAATTCGCCAACAATGAGTATCGTGATGGCGCTACTTGCCAAGCTAATGGCTGGAACCGGTCAGGACAAGGCTGGCGCCTGGCTCGGCGGCTCTGGCGGATCGGCGGCTCCGACGCTGTTTACCGGCACAAGTTACGGAACCCACTGAACTTCTGATTCCTGGCGAAACCCTTCACACCGGACGGCGCCACTGGTACAACGTTGCAAACGCGGTGGCTGGGGCGCCGACATAGAGGACGTGCGCCGTGTGACGGCACCGCGGGAGGCACACACCCCCGAGGAGTGGCCATGTCCGCCACGCGAACATCCCTTCGCGCCATGACCGTGGTGACCGTCGCCGCGGCGTTTCTGCTCGGTGTCCTGCCGGGCTGGTCGCCACCGCCGGCGCACGCCCAGGTCGCCCCGAAGCTCGTGATCGGCCAGAACTTCCCCGACCCCGACGTACTCCAGGTCGGATCCAGCTGGTACGCGTACGCCACCAACACCGGCGGCAGGAACGTACCCGTAGCCACCGCGGGCTCACCCGATGGCCCATGGACCGTCCGTACCGTTGACGCGATGCCGAACCTCGGTGCCTGGGCGTCGGAAGGCAAGACCTGGGCGCCTGACGTCTCCCGCCGCACCGACGGGAAGTACCTGCTCTACTACACCGCCCGTCACACCGCATCCGGCCGGCAGTGCATCGGCGCGGGGATCGCCACCTCTCCGCTCGGGCCGTTCCAGCCGGTGGGCACCGGTCCGTTGGTGTGCAACCCGGGCGAGGGCGGGGACATCGACGCCTCGAGCTTCGTCGACTCCGACGGCACCCGGTATCTGCTGTACAAGAACGACGGCAACGCGATCGGTGTCCCCACCTGGGTGTACCTGCAGCAGGTCGCCTCGAACGGGACCAGCTTCGTCGGTGGCCGCACCGGACTGATCCGTAACGACAAAGCCGAGGAGCACGGCGTGATCGAGGCACCCGTACTGGTCCGCCGGCCGTCCCAGTACGTCCTGTTCTACGCCGGCGGTTGCTACTGCAACAACAACTACTTCACCAGCTACGCCGCCTCGTCCACGCTCCGAGGCACCTACACCAAGGCGTACCGGCCGCTGATGACCACACAGACCTTCGACGGCGCGGTACGCGGTCCGGGCGGCGCGGATGCGTTGTCCAACCGGATCATCTTCCACGGCTGGATCAACAGCGACAGCGCCCGCGGCATGTACGTCGCGGACCTTGGCTGGGCCAACGACTACCCCGTGGTACGCGGCAGCCGGGTGCGGTACGAAGCCGAGCGCGGCCGACTAAACCACTGCCAGGTGCGGACCGGCGCGTCCGGAGCGTCCCAGGGCGCGGTGGTGGCCTACATCGACTACGCCGACAGCTGGGCCGAGGTCAGGGTGTACGCCGCCAGCGCCGGCAACCACAGCGTGCACGTCGGGTACGCCAACGGCTCCGCCGCCACCGCCACACACACCTTGCGCATCAACGGCGGCTCCCCTGTGGTGGTCAACTACCCCGTGACCGGCTGGGACAACTGGCGTCAGGTACGGGTCGACGTGAACCTCGCCGCCGGATGGAACACTCTCCGCTTCACCCACCGCGACCGGTACGCCGAACTCGACTACATCGAGGTCTCCTGACCGCCCACACACCAGGTCGTACCCGCCACCCCCATACCCACCCATCGCCGCAGACCGCCCGAGCCTCCAACCATGGACCCGGACCATGAGCACGCCAGGGCGTGTCTCATGGTC
>JBOGDK010000037.1:0-20522 GCA_050701795.1 Micromonosporaceae bacterium | reverse complement strand
AGCTGGTGCCACCCGGCATGGTGAAACCACCCGTCAACGCCGCGGGAAGTGTCGAGCTCGCGGTATGGCCACTGTCCGAAACTCCGGGGGTACGACAGGGCGAAGCGCAGCAGGCCGCGACCTGACCACAACCGGAGGTACGAATGCCCGGGGGGACACTGCACGAGAGCGCCTCTGGAGGCGAAGCGTCGATCGGGAGCCCGCTGCAGACCCAGCAGCCTGACAGCCGTACCGCGGCCGCCCAGGTGGACAGCAGCCCCACCGTGGCGCCGCCGCCGGACAGCAGCCCCACCGTGGCGCCGCACGAGGGCTTCGGAACGCCGCCGCGGCCGGACGGTTACGGGGTCCCGCAGCTCGACGGTGCCGCGGACGTGCCGCGGCCGGGCGAAACGGCTGGCCCCGTACCGCGTGGCGACGGGTTGGGTGTGCCGCTGGCAGGCGAGGGCATCGACCCGGCGGAACGCACCCCGCGGTCCTTCCATCTGTCCCGGGGCCTGCTGGAACGGGCCCGGGCCGCGGCGTTCTGGGTGGCGCAGCTCCCCGACCGCAGCGAGCCCACGAACATCAGCGAACTGGTCGAGCGCGCCCTGCACAGTGAGGTGGAACGGTTGGAGCAGGCGTACAACAACGGGACGCCGTTCCCGGCGGTGGTGGGTCGAATGCGGACCGGGCCGGGCGCCTCCGGCGTGGAACGCATCCGCCGCGCGCAACGCGCCCGGCGCCGACAGGCACCCGCCGGATCCACCGAACCGGATCCCGGTCACACCTGACTCGGCGTCGTCGCCACCATCGCGACCCTGGTAGGTAAGGCGCGAGCCGAAGCCGCACCGGTCATCTGGGTGCAGCACTCTGACGACGACAACCTGCCCCGAGACAGCGACGGCTGACAGTACGTCCCCGAGGTGACACCGGAGGAGTCCGAGTCGTTGATCCACAAGCGGTACCCCGACAGCTTCGACGCCACCGACCTGGAAGCCGTCCTTGCCGAACGTCAGGTGGGGCACCTGATCGTCACAGGGGCGCAGACCGACGCGCGTGCATCCGCTCGACGTTGCAGGACCAGAGCGCTCCCGGACGGCGCGGAGCCACGGTTCCCGCCGAATCGGTCGACTTCAGCAAGCAGCCACCGTCCTGACGTGTGGCCGCAGACCCGCGAGTCTCGACTCCTCGCGCCGGAGGCCCCAGTCGCGGCGGTACGGTCACGGTGTGACCGACGTGCTCGCCGAGCGGCATCTCCCCGATCCGGGACGACCGGTGGTGATGGGCGTCCTCAACGTCACGCCCGACTCGTTCAGCGACGGGGGCCGGTACGCCGACCTCGACGCCGCCGTCGCGCACGGAGTGCAGATGCGTGCCGACGGTGCCGACCTGGTGGACGTGGGAGGCGAGTCCACCCGTCCGGGGGCGGCGCGGGTGGACGCCGCGACCGAGCAGCAACGGGTGCTGCCGGTGATCCGGGAGCTGGTGGCGAACGACGTACCGGTCAGTATCGACACCACCCGGGCAGAGGTCGCCGAGGCGGCGCTGCACGCGGGTGCGCACCTCATCAACGACGTTTCGGGAGGGCTCGCCGACCCGCGGATGCCGAAGCTCGCGGCGAGCGCGCGGTGCCCGTACGTCCTGATGCACTGGCGTGGCCACTCGCACCGGATGCAGCAGCTCGCCGCCTACGCCGACGTGGTCCGGGACGTACGCGACGAGCTGGCGGGGCGGGTCGACGAGGCGCTCGCCGCCGGGGTCGCCGCGGACAAGATCGTGATCGACCCCGGGCTCGGGTTCGCCAAGACCGCCGACCACAACTGGCGGCTCTCCGCACGCCTGGACGTCCTGCTCGGGCTCGGTTATCCGGTGCTGGTCGGGGCCAGTCGCAAGTCGTATCTGGGGACGCTGCTGGCCGCGCCGGACAGCCCGCCGCGCCCCGTGGACCAGCGGGAAGCGGCCACCCTCGCCACGACGGTGCTCGCGGTCGAGGCCGGCGCCTGGGGGGTACGGGTGCACGACGTACGCGGCAACGTCGACGCGATCAAGGTCTGGCAAGCCACCCGAGCGGCGCGATGAGTCCCCGAGCGGCGCGATGACCGACAGCATCAGCCTGACCGGCCTGCGGGTACGCGGTCACCACGGCGTGTACGACTTCGAACGCGCCAACGGACAGGAGTTCGTCGTCGACGTGGTGCTGGAGGTCGACACCAGGCGGGCTGCCGACTCCGACGACCTCGATGACACCGCCAACTACGGCGAGCTCGCCGAACGTCTGGTCGCGGTCGTGGCGGGCGAGCCGGTGAACCTGTTGGAGACCCTCGCGTCCCGGCTCGCCGCGGTCTGCCTGTCGTATCCGGGGGTACGTGCCACCGAGGTCACCGTCCACAAGCCACAGGCTCCGATCGCCCACGAGTTCGCCGACGTGTCGGTACGGATCCGCCGTGAGGCCAGTGGGACGGCAGCGGCCTCAGGCGGCGGACGGGCACCGTGAGGCGGCGGACGGGCACCGTGAGGCTACGGCGAGTGAGCATCGCAGGGAGCGTAGCGAGCGAGGAGCAGAGCGAGCTGAGAGCCGAACCGGAGGTGTCGTGACCGTCGTGGTGTTCTCCCTCGGCGCCAACCTGGGGGACCGGTTGGCGCAGCTACAGGCCGCGGTGGAGGGCCTGCGGGCGCACCGGGTGTCCCACGTGTACGAGACCCCGCCGTGGGGCGACCCGGACCAGCCGGCGTACCTGAACGCGGTGGCGATCGCGGCCGACCCGGAACGCGGCCCCCGCGACTGGCTGGAGCTGGCACGGTCGCTGGAGGAGCGGGCGGGACGGGTACGCGATCCCGACCGCCGGTACGGTCCGCGGCCGCTCGACGTCGACCTGATCGACATGCGTACCGACGCGGGCGAGCCGATCGTCTCGGACGACCCCGAGCTGACATTGCCGCATCCCAGGGCGCGGTGGCGAGCGTTCGTACTCGTACCGTGGCTGGAGCTGGAGCCCGGCGCGGCCGTACCGGGGGCGGGGCGGGCGACGGACCTGTTGACCCAGCCGGACGTCGCCCACGACGCGCCAGGGGTACGCCTCCGCGGCGACCTGCGACTGCGTCCCGTGGCAGACTTCACGCGATGACGCCGAACCACCTGGCTCGATGAGCACCTCACAGTCAGCCCGCCTCCGCCGTCCGCGCGACCTGGCGGCACCGCGCCATGGAGGGCAGCCATGACCGGCCAGCCCGAACCGCATCTGGGGCCCACCCGTCCGGCGACCCTTTTCGTGGTGGCACTCGCCGCCGCGGCGACTTCCTGGGTGCTGATCGGCCGGTACTACGGCGAGGTGCCACAGCTGACCTGGTTGCCGGCGGGCACCCTGCTGCTGCTCGCGATCATCGAGGCGATCGCCGCGCGGATCATCAAGCGGTGGGTCGAGCGGCGGCCAGGTACCGAACCGATCGACCCTCTCGCGGTGGCCAGGTTCGTGGTGCTCGCCAAGGCGTCGTCGGTGGCGGGCGCGCTGTTCTTCGGGCTGTACGGCGGCGTCCTGGTCTGGGTGTGGGCGGAGAGCAGCACCACCCCGGCCGTCGCGAATGACCTGGCACCGGCAGCCGAAGGGCTCGGTGCCTCGTTGCTCCTGGTTGCCGCCGCCCTGTTCCTGGAGCGGTGCTGCCGGATCCCGAAGCCCCGCCCCGACCAGGACGAGGACGATCCCGAGCGTCGGTGACGCCGTACCTGGGGCGACTCGCCGATGGCACCAGCGGGTATCCACCAGGAGGACGCCAGCGGGACCAGGTGGGGCCACCGTCACGGTCTGTCGCGGGACGTCGTACCCGGGTACGGTGCCGGGAGCGTTGGGATATCTACCCCCATGAATGGTGCGAATCCCCCAGACCCAACCCCGTGAGGGAGCAGTGATGGCGTACGACGGACTGAGCGAGCGTACCCAGCGAATCGAGGAGTGGCCGGAGACCGGGGGCGAGGATCCGACCGAGGAGAGTCGGGACCGGTTGGTGGTGCACGCCGTCTGGGAGGGGCTGCTCGCGGTCATCGTCGTGGTGGGCACCGCGGTGGTGTACCAGATCACGCCAGACACCCTGGTGGGCACCGGGTTACAGGCGTTCCTGCTGTTCGCGGCGGCGTTGGGGATCACCGCCGTGGGCGCCGGTTGGTCGCTTCGCGCCGCGGTGCCGAACCTCGCGGTGGGTCCGATCGCGCTCGCCGCGGCAGTCTTCTTCGGACAGCAGTCGCAGGGGGGCTTCTGGTACGGCGTGGTCGTCACGCTCGCGGCGGCGACCGCGCTCGGAGTGCTGCTCGGGCTGGTGGTGGTCGGCCTGGGGGTGCCGGCGTGGGCCGGGAGCCTCGCGGCGATTCTGTTTCTGGGGAGCTGGCTCACGTCAGCGGGGTGGGTGGACCTGCCGAACGCCATCCGGTACGACCCCGCCGACCATTCGCTGTACTGGTTCCTGGGCTTCATGGCGGCGTCCGTGCTCGGAGGCATCCTCGGGGCTCTCGCCCCGGTACGCCGCGCCATGGGTGCGTACCGGTTGACGGGGGATCCGGCGGCGCGGGCCGGGTTCGGCCCCTCGATGGCGGGCCTGGCCGCGCTGGTCGGTTCCAGTGTGCTGGCTTCCACGGGTGGCGTACTGCTCGCGTTGATGGGTCGCGGCTCCACCGCGGACCTGGGAATCGGGTGGACCGGGCTGGCTTTCGGAGCGGTGCTGCTCGGCGGCACCAGTGTGTACGGACGTATCGGCGGCGTGTTCGGCACCTTGCTCGCGGTGGTGCTGCTGGCACTGGGTGTCCGGTTCGCCGCTGAGACCGGTTCGGACTTCCCGATGATCGGGCACGCCGGCGTCGCGGTGCTGATCGGCCTGCTGATAACCCGGATGGTCGAGAGGTTTGGCCAACCTGGTCCCGATGGCGAGGATGAGGAGCCCGAATGGGACGACGAGCCCCCGCGGTGGACGCCTCCCCCCAATGTCGCCCCGGGCTGGTCCGGGGCGCTCCCGAGCAGCCGCCCCGCCCTTGACCCACCCGCTGACCGCAGCGGCGGCGGTCGCCGGCCGATGGCGTTGCCGCCCGCCAGACCCGCTGAACCCAGTGCTCTGCCCTCTCGGCTGGGTGGGCCGACGGGACCTGACGGCGTGTCCGCGCCGGATCCCGGCGGTGTCAGTCGCGGTGGGATCGGGGATCGGGCCAACCGGCTGCAGCAGGCGGGTGGTGCTCCGCCCCACGGCGTACTCTCCGGCGACGTGGTGCCGGGCAACCGGCCGATCCGGTCCGGCTTCGGCGGTTTCGGCGATCAGTCGGCGCCGCACCGGAACCGGATCTGGGACACCGACTCGGATGGTACGGGTTCCGGGAACGCGGCGACGCCGTTCCGGTCCTGACCGGCTCAGGTCACGCGGCGCCGTGCAGGGCGGTGTAGATGTCCTCCGGGGTCAGTACGCCGAGCCGTTCGTCTCCGTCGCGTACCGCGACCCAGCCGGTGCCGCCCTCCAGCAGCTCCGCGAGCGCGTCCCGCAGCGTCGCGGTGACTCGTACGCTCGGCGTCGTGGCCGCCGTGAGTGGGCCGCCACCGGCCACGCCGTCCGCGCCCGGCACGCTGGACAGGGGACGGAGCAGGTCCCGGGGGATCGGGGTGACCGCGAGCCGCTTGATGCCGCGGTCAGCTCCCACGAACGACGCCACGAACGAGCTCGCCGGCGTGCCGAGCACTTCCGCGGGCGGGGCGTACTGCTCCAGCTTGCCGCCCTCGGAGAGCACGGCGATCTGGTCTCCGAGCCGTACCGCTTCGTCGACGTCGTGGGTGACGAAGACGATGGTCTTGCGTACCGACTCCTGCAGCCTCAGGAACTCCTCCTGCAGCCTGGTACGCACGATCGGGTCGACGGCGCTGAACGGCTCGTCCATCAGCAGCACCGCGGGATCCGCGCCGAGCGCCCGGGCGAGCCCCACCCGCTGCCGCTGCCCGCCGGAGAGCTCGTGCGGGTACCGCCGGCCGTGCACCCCGGCGTCGAGGCCCACCAGGTCGAGGAGTTCCTCGACCCGTTCGGCGATCCGGGCCTTTGGCCAGCCCAGCAACTTCGGGACGGTCCCCACGTTGCCCCGTACCGTCTGGTGCGGTAGCAGGCCGACGTTCTGGATCACGTACCCGATACGTCGCCGCAGCTTCACCGGGTCGGCCCGGGTGACGTCCTCGCCGTCCAGCAGGACAGCCCCCGCGGACGGCTCGATCAACCGGTTCACCATCCGCAGCACGGTCGACTTACCACAGCCTGACGGCCCGACCAGAACCACCAGTTGACCCGCCGGCACGTCCAGGCTCAGGTCGGCCACCGCGACGGTGCCGTCGGGGTACTGCTTGCGCACCCCGTCGAGCCGGATCGATGCGGCGGTCGATTTCCAGGTAGCGTCCACGTGTGTCCTTCCTCGACGGCGTCTGGCGCGCGGCTGGCTCCGCGTGGGCCCGCGACGTGGCTGCGCCCGGTCAAGACGAGCCGCCCAATCCCTGGTTCTCGTGGGACTACGTACGGGACAACTCCTCGATCCTTGCAGATGCGCTCATCGAGCACCTGCTCCTGACCGGGGTGAGCATCGCCCTGGCGGTGGTGATCGGGATCCCGCTCGGGATCGTGGCGTACCGGGTGCGTTGGCTGACCGGGCCGATTCTGGGTACCTCCGGGGTGCTGTACACGGTGCCGTCGCTGGCGTTGTTCGCGCTGCTGGCACCGTTCACCGGGATCACCCGTACCACCGTTCTGATCGGGTTGGTGGCGTACGCCCTGCTGATCATCATTCGTAACACCCTGACCGGGTTGCAGCAGGTCCCGGGTGACGTGTTGGACGCGGCAGCCGGGATGGGCTACTCCCGCCGGGCGATGTTGACCCGGATCGAGTTGCCGCTGGCGATACCGAGCATCCTGACCGGGCTGCGGATCGCCACCGTGTCCACGGTCGCCCTGGTCACGGTGGGGGTGATCGTCGGGTACGGCGGTCTCGGCCAGCTGATCATCGAGGGGTTCCGGAACAACGAGTATCGGGCCCAGATCGCCACCGCCACCATCCTCGTGGTCGGTCTCGCCCTGGTGCTGGATCTGGCGCTGGCGGGGCTGGGGCGGCTCGCGACGCCGTGGGCGAAGGGGCGTTCCCGGTGAAGCACCCCACGACAGAGCCGCCGGTGCCTCTCGCAAGCTTCGCGGCACTGCTCCGCTGCGCTCCACGTTGCGGAGCGGGGGGCCCCGCGTGAACGTCTTCGTCGAAGCCCTCCGCTGGCTGAACGACCCGCTGAACTGGACCGTGCCCGGTGGCATTCTGGAGCGGCTCGGCGAGCACCTGTGGATCTCGGCGGCGGCGGTGCTGCTGGGCTGTCTGGTGGCGTGGCCGGTGGGGGTCTGGCTCGGCCACACCGGTCGGGGCGGCGGGATCACCGTGGTCGTCGCCAACGTCAGCCGGGCACTGCCCACCCTGGCGTTGTTGACGCTGCTCACGGCCTCGTTCACGGGCATCGGGCCGGAACCGGTGATCATCTCGATGGCGGTGTTCGCGATCCCGCCGTTGCTCGCCAACGCGTACCTGGGGCTTCGTGAAATCGATCCCGAGGTACGTGACGCCGCCCGTGGCATGGGGTTGTCCGGCTGGCAACTGCTCTGGCAGGTGGAACTGCCGCTGTCGGTGCCGTATCTGGCGACCGGGTTCCGTACCGCGACGGTGCAGGTGGTGGCGACCACGACTCTGGCGGTGTTCGTCGGCGGTGGCGGCCTCGGCACCATCATCGCGGAGGGCATCGGTCTCGGGCTCGACTCGCACGCCGGTCAGGTGCTCGCGGGTGGCCTGCTGGTCGCCAGCCTGGCGATGCTGCTGGAAGGTGCGTTCGCGCTGGCGGAGCGTACGTTGACGCCGCGTCCGTTGCGCCAGATCCAGGCCCGTGCCCGGGGTCGGGACGAGACCCGCCCGGTGGTGGCCGAAGACCCGGCGGTACGGGCGCCCGGTGTCGCCTGACGTCTCCCGGCAGGCGTACCCGATCTGACGTGCGCTCCGGTGACCGCAATGCGGCGCTTTGCGGTCACCGTGAGGCACCTTGGGTGGGGCACCGCGTAACAACCATCACGGGATGACAACGTGCTCGGGGTTTCTGGTTGCCACTGGCGAATTGGCGAGCTTGGGTTGGGCAAGCGGGTAGCGGCACTGCTGCCCGACCGGACACGCGGCGCGGTCAGCAGGGGCGCGCCGGGACACAGAAGGCGGGCGGAGATGCACACGCCAGTACGTCGCCAGATTTTCCGTACGTTCGCACTCTTTTCAGCATTGGCTCTCACGGGGGCGCTCGCCGCCGGTTGTGGCGAGGCCGGATCCTCAGGCGGGGACCAGCCCGGCGGGGCGGCCAAGGGCGAGGGTTGCGAGCCGGTCGCGGGCAAGGAGCTTGTCGTTCTGGAGGACGACAAGAAGCTGCAGACAGTCGACAACGTGGTGCCGGCGATCAATGCGAAGAAGGCGACGCCAGAGTTGATCGCGGCGCTGGACGCCGTGTCGGCCGCACTCACCACCGACAAACTGATCGCCCTGAACAAGGCCGTCGACGTGGAGCGCAAGTCGCCGGACGCCGCCGCGGCGGCGTTCGCCAAGGCCGAAGGCATCGGCAGCGGGCTGAAGAAGGGCTCCGGCTCCGTAACCATCGGGGTCGCCGACTTCAGCGAGAACAAGACCCTCGGGGCGCTGTACGCGAGTGCCCTGAAGTCCGCCGGGTTCACCGCGTCGGTACGCACCATCGGCAACCGGGAGCTGTACGAGCCGGCCCTGGAGAAGGGCGAGGTCCACATCGTGCCCGAGTACGTCGGCACTCTCACCGAGTTCCTGAACCAGAAGGTCAACAAGAAGGGCGCCAAGCCGGTGGCCTCCAGTGACCTCGACGCCACCATGAAGGAACTCACCGCGCTCGGCGGGAAGGTGGGGCTGAAGTTCGGGAAGGCCTCCGCCGCGGCGGACCAGAACGCGTTCGCGGTGACGAAGGCGTTCGCCGACGAACACGGCGTCAAGACGCTGACCGAGTTTGCCGAGAAGTGCAGCGGCAAGGCGACTGTTCTGGGCGGGCCGCCGGAGTGCCCGAAGCGGCCGTTCTGCCAGCCCGGTCTGAAGGAGACGTACGAGCTGGAGGCCGGCTCGTTCAAGTCGCTGGACGCGGGCGGCAAGCTGACCAAGGACGCGCTGCGCAACGGTGACATCACCATCGGGCTGGTGTTCTCCTCCGACGCCCAGCTCAGTGCCTGAGACATCACCGTCGGTCGGCTACGCGGCCCGATCCGACCGGTGATCGACCGGGTGTACGTGGGGGCGCGGGCCGCCAGCCGGGACCGGGTACGCGAGACGTACCAGCGGTTCGGGCTGGGGCCCCGCCTGGGGCCCTGCCCAGCCCGTGATCGACGTCCCACCCTCGGCGCGGGGCGGGGCGTGGAACCGGCACCTGGATAGGGTCGGTGCGTGACCGAGCTGGTGGTGGGTTTCGACCTGGACATGACACTCGTCGACAGTCGGCCCGGGATCGCCGCCACCTGGGACGCGGTGTCGGACGCGACCGGGGTGCCGGTCGACAGTGCCCAGGCCGTCGAACGACTCGGCCCACCGCTCGCCACGGAGGCTGCGGAGTGGTTCCCTGCGGATCGGGTCCCGGAGATCGTGGAGATGTACCGCGCGTTCTATCCGTCGCTCGCCATCGAGGGGTCGCGGCTGCTGCCGGGGGCGACAGAGGCGTTCGAGGCGGTACGCGGTCGCGGCGGCCGGATCCTGGTGGTCACGTCGAAGCTGGGGCGGCTCGCGGAGCTGCACCTCGACCACCTCGACCTGAAGCCTGACCTGGTGGTCGGGAACGTGTTCGCCGAGGAGAAGGGCGTGGTGCTCCGCGAGCACGGTGCCTCGGTCTACGTCGGCGACCACCTGGGCGACGTACGCGCCGCGCACGCCGGTGGCGCGCTCAGCGTCGCGGTCGCCACCGGCCCGATCCCCGCCGACGATCTCCGCGCCGCCGGCGCCGACGTGGTACTCGACCGCCTCACCGGGTTTCCCGCCTGGCTCGCCACGGCCAGGTGAGGCGCGGTTCGCGAGTCCCGCCGCCGTTTCACCGGTGACAGATACGCTCCGCACATGGCGACGCGGGCGGCTGGACAAGAGGCGGATGACCGCGGGGGAGGCGGCTGAAAGTGTGGTCGCGCGCCTGGGTCCGCCGCGGGTACGTGCTGGCGTCCCTGACCGTCGTGGCCAGCTACCCGTTCCTCCCGGCGGCTGTGCGCCCGGTCGCGGTACTGACGGTCGCCGCCGGCTCGGTGCCCGCGGTCGTGGTCGGCCTGCGCCGGACGCCGGCCGGGGACCGGGTTCCGTGGTGGCTGCTGCTGTCCGGGATGAGTCTCCTGGTCGTCAGTGACGTCGTACTGAAGATCCGGGGGTCCGGGTTCTCGCAGGAGATGCTGGACGCGGTCGGTGACACGCTCCTGTTGGCCGGCATCGTGATCCTGGTGCGCCGCCGGGACCGCAACGACATCGGCGGCCTGATCGACACCACTCTCGTGTCGTTGGCGCTCGGCGGGCTGCTGTGGGATCTGGTCCTGCGCCAACGTCTCATCGAGGCGGGCCACGGGGTCGCCTTCCGGATCGCGACGGCCATCACCGTGTTCGCGCTCGCGGCCGTACTCGGCGGGTTGGTACGGGTGCGGCACGGCGTACGCCGTTCGCGCGCGGTGTGGTACCTGGTGGTCGCCCTTCTGCTGGCGCTCGTGGGCAACGTGGTGATGATCAGGTTCGACGCTGCGTGGTCCTCTGCCGTCGCCACCATGATGTTCGCCGTCGCGTTCGTCGGCGTCGGCGGGTTCGGGCTGCACGAGGCGGCGCCCGACTTCGCGCGTCCCGGCCCCCCGCAGCCCGACGAACTGACACCCGCGCGGCTGGTGTTCCTCGGTGTCGTGCTGGCCGCGCTGCCGATGATCGACAGTGTCCGGGCGCTTGCCGGGCGGCCCGTCGAGGGGATCCTGATCGCCGTCTACGCGCTGGCGGTGATCCCGCTGGCCCTGTGGCGGATAGGCCGGCTCGCCGCCGAGCGGACCCGCGCCGAACACGCCCTGCGCCACCAGGCGACCCACGACCCGCTCACGGGACTGGTCAACCGCCAGGAGTTCGTGACCCAACTCGCAGCCGAACTACGCCAGCCGTACGGCTGTGTACTGCTCTTCTGTGACCTGGACGGGTTCAAGCAGGTCAACGACCGGTTCGGGCACGCGGCCGGTGACCACCTACTCGCCGACGTGGCGCAACGGCTGCGTAGCGGCGTACGTCGTCAGGACCTGGTCGCCCGCTTCGGCGGCGACGAGTTCACCATTCTGTGCCGCGACGCCACCCGGGCCGACGTCGAGGGGCTGGTCGCCCGCGTCGCCGAATCGCTGGGCCCGGCCCTCGAACTCGACGCCGAGGGCCCGGTGATCGGCGCCAGCATCGGCGTCGCCACCAGCGGCACGATCAAGGTAGGCGGGCCGGGTGACGGCGGCCAGGTGTCCGCGGAGGGGCTGATCCGAGCCGCCGACACCGCGATGTACACCGCCAAGCGGCGCGGCGGCCAACGGCCGGGCGTACGAGTCGCCACCGCTGACTGACCTGACGCCGGCGCTTGACGAGCGGTGGCCCCCGGATCAGCGGAGCCGGTAGACGTCGCGCCGGTGGTCGACATCGAGAACATGCACCGCGTGGTCGTCCTCATCGATCTGGTAGCGGACCCGATATTCGCCCCGGCGCGCGGACCACTGGCCCACGAAGGGTGGCCGCAGTTGATGGCCGACTCTCCTCGGATCTGACGCCAACGGCCCCTGGCAGAACTCGTGTGCGGCGAACGCCGCCGGTTCGGGAAGGCGCTCGGACAGCGCGCGGGCCGCTGCCCGGGAGTAGATGACCCGGTACGGCTTGGCGTCGTCGGGCCGGCTCACCGCTCACCGGCGCGGCGGCGGCGCTCTGCCATGAGCGCGCCCACTTCGTCCGCGGTGACGTACTCACCGTGTGCGATCTCCTGCCGGGCATTCCGGATCCGGGACTGCGCGTCCGGATCAGCGAGCAAGGTCAAGGTCTCCTCGATGGACTCCAGATCCTCGGCCGACATGAGGACCACATAGTCCCGTCCGTTCCGGGTGAGAAGTACCCGCTCATGGGTCCGGTCCACCTCGTCCGCTATCTCGGAGAGATGTGCCTTGGCGTGGGAGAGAGGCAGAGTCTTCATAGACCATGATTATAGTCTGTCTTGCCCGGGCAACCCTGGGCCCGCGGAGAGCCGGGGCGTGGTCGCCTCTGACTGGACACACCCTAGGCTGCGGGGGGCGACCTGAAGGAGGCTCAATGGCGAGCACACGACCAGGCCCGGTGGGTACGGCACCCGGTCCGAGGACCGTACGGGCGCCCCGTGGGACGGCGTTGACCTGCGGCAACTGGCAGGCGGAAGCGGCGTACCGGATGCTGCTGAACAACCTGGACCCGGACGTCGCGGAACGTCCGGACGACCTCGTGGTGTACGGCGGCACCGGCAGGGCGGCACGGGACTGGGCGAGCTTCGAAGCGATCACCCGCACCCTGGCCACGCTGAAAGAAGACGAGACGATGCTGGTGCAGAGCGGCCGGCCGGTGGGGGTGTTCCGTACCCACGAATGGGCTCCCCGGGTGTTGCTCGCGAACTCCAACCTGGTGGGTGACTGGGCGACCTGGCCGGAGTACCGCCGCCTGGAGAAACTCGGGCTGATGATGTACGGCCAGATGACGGCCGGCTCGTGGATCTACATCGGCACCCAGGGGATCCTGCAGGGCACGTACGAGACTTTCGCCGCGGTCGCCGCGAAGCTCGCGGCCTCTGGCCGGTATCAGCACAGCGGCGGCACCTTGAAGGGCACTCTGACACTGACCGCCGGGTGCGGCGGGATGGGCGGGGCGCAACCGCTCGCGGTCACCATGAACGACGGTGTCTGCTTGGTCATCGACATCGATCCGGCGCGGCTGCGGCGGCGGGTGGCGACCCGGTACCTGGACACCGTCGCCGACGATCTGGACGACGCGATCGACCAGGCCGTCGCGGCCAAGGAAGCTGGCCAGGCGAGATCGGTCGGCCTGGTTGGCAACGCCGCGACCCTGCTGCCGGAGATCCTGCGGCGGGGCGTGCCGGTGGACATCGTCACCGACCAGACCAGCGCCCACGACCCGCTCAGCTACATCCCCGAGGACGTCGACCTGGGCGACGCCCCGGACTACGCGGCGGCCAAGCCCGAGGAGTACACCGACCGGGCGCGGGCCAGCATGGCGAAACATGTCGAAGCGATGGTCGGGTTTCTCGACGCCGGCGCCGAGGTGTTCGACTATGGCAACTCGATCCGTGGCGAAGCCAAAGCGGCCGGGTACGAGCGGGCGTTCGCGTTCCCGGGGTTCGTGCCGGCGTACATCCGGCCGCTGTTCTGTGAGGGGAAGGGCCCGTTCCGGTGGGCGGCCCTGTCGGGCGACCCGAGGGACATCGCCACCACCGACAGGGCGATCCTCGACCTGTTCCCGGAGAACGAGTCGCTGGCCCGGTGGATCAAGCTGGCCGGGGAACGGGTGGCGTTCCAGGGCCTGCCGGCGCGGATCTGCTGGCTCGGGTACGGCGAACGCGACAAGGCCGGCGCCAGGTTCAACGAGCTGGTGGCCAGCGGCGAGATCGCCGCGCCGCTGGTGATCGGGCGGGACCACCTGGACTGCGGGTCGGTGGCGAGCCCGTACCGGGAGACAGAGGGGATGGCGGACGGCTCGGACGCGATCGCGGACTGGCCGCTGCTGAACGCGCTGGTCAACACGGCGTCCGGGGCGTCCTGGGTGAGCCTGCACCACGGCGGCGGGGTCGGGATGGGGCGTTCGATCCACGCCGGGCAGGTCACCGTCGCCGACGGCACCGACCTGGCCGCCCAGAAGATCGAACGGGTGCTCAGCAACGACCCGGGGATGGGCGTGATCCGCCACGTCGACGCCGGCTACCCGACCGCCGAGCACGTCGCCGAGCGTCACCACCTACGCATCCCAATGCGCGAGCCCGGCGCCCCGCCGCCCGCCGCCCGCGCAGACCCGCCGGCGATCTTGAAGTCTGGTGGTTCGGAACAAACCACAGAATTTCAAGATCGCGAAACTCCGTCGCCGGGCGGGGCGGCAGGGTGAGGGGGAGTTTGCTGGTTGACGGGATCGGGGTGCTGGTGACCTGTGATCCGGCGGTGGGGGAGGGGGTGCTTGGCACGGTCGCCGACGCGGCGCTGGTCGCCGAGGACGGGGTTGTCTCCTGGATCGGGCCGGCCACCGCGGCGCCCGCAGCCGACACCCGGCTCGACGCGGCGGGGGGCTGTGTACTCCCCGGGTTCGTGGACAGCCACAGCCACCTGGTGTTCGGTGGTGACCGGTTCGCCGAGTTCGCGGCGCGGATGGCGGGGCAGCCGTACACCGCGGGCGGAATCCGTACCACCGTGGCGGCGACCCGGGCGGCGAGCGAGGACACCCTCGCCGTACGTGCCCACTCGCTCGCCGCGGAGGCGCTCGCCCAGGGCACCACCACGATCGAGATCAAGAGTGGGTACGGCCTCAGTGTCGCCGACGAGGCCCGGTCGTTGCGGGTGGCGCGTCAGGTGACGCCGGAGACCACGTTCCTCGGTGGGCATATCGTGCCCGATGACGCCGACGCCGACGACTACACCGCCCTGGTGGCCGGCGAGATGCTCGACGCCTGCGCCGGGTACGCCAGGTGGGCCGACGTGTTCTGTGAACGTGGCGCCTTCGACGCCGACCAGACCCGTACGATCCTGGCGGCCGCGAAGGCCCGCGGTCTCGGGCTGCGGGTACACGCCAACCAGCTCGGCCCCGGCCCCGGTGTGGAGCTCGCGGTGGAGCTCGGGGCCGCGAGCGCGGATCACTGTACGTACCTGTCGGACTCCGACGTCGCGGCGTTGGCGGCGTCCGACACGGTGGCGACGCTGCTGCCGGGGGCGGAGTTCTCCACCCGTTCGCCGTACCCGGACGCTCGCCGGCTGTTGGACGCGGGGGCCACGGTGGCGCTCGCGACGGACTGCAATCCGGGGACCAGCTTCACCTCCAGCATGCCCTTCATGATCGCGCTCGCGGTACGTGAGATGCGGATGACCTGCGAGGAGGCGGTGTACGCGGCCACGGCGGGGGGTGCGGCGGCGTTGCGGCGTACCGATGTGGGCAGCCTCCGCGTGGGCGCCCGGGCGGACGCGGTGATCCTGTCGGCACCGTCCTATGTGCATCTGGCGTACCGTCCCGGGGTGCCTTTGGTGCGGACGGTGATACGGGACGGTCAGCAGGTCGTACCGGCGCGTTGGGTCAGAGGATGACTACTCTGAGTGGATACTGGCTCGTGTGCACCATTTACCACGTGGCAGGCACGAATTCAGGGGCTCTGGCCCTCTATCGGGTGGCCGCTACCGCTCTGTAACCTCTACGACCATGCCGGCATCCCCACCCCCACCGGACTGGCGCGAGCAGGTTCTGCCCGCGTTGTTCTGGATCGGTGTCGCGTTGGCGCCGATCGCCGCGTTGTTGCTGCTGCTCGGCCAGGGCGGGAGCCCGTTGCGGATCGCCGCCGTACTGACGCTGGTGTGTGTGGTCCTGATCGGATTGTCCGTCGCACTGCGCAATGACGTAGAGACAGTACGGGTCGAAGTGGAGGCGACCGTCCTCGACGAGGCCGACGCGATCCGCGAGGAAACTCGCGAGGACATGGTGGCGGTGGCGCGGAAGATTCATTACGCGCTGCGGGAAGAGATCGCTGAACTTTCCGGGCGGGTCGATGAGATCCGGAGCGAGGCCGCGCACAACCGGCACCGTGCGGCACCGAACCCACAGCCGGAACCGGCTGTCGGCCGCGGCGTGGTGCACCGTGCCGAGACGGCACGTGCGACCGCCCGGCCGACCGGTGTCTCCGACGAACCCACACTGAACCGGCGTGCCGCGAACACTGGTCGAGCGGAGCCCGCGGCCGCCAGTCAGAGCTGGTCCGCCCGTACGCCAGCCACCCGCGCGGCACTGGAGTCCCGCACCGGGGGCTACGCTCCGGCCCCGCACCGGAGCTGGGATCCGCTCAGCGACGACCTGGCGGCCCAGCCGGCGGCGCCGGGGGCCGTCGACTCCAGCGGCCGGACCGGCGATCCGGGCACCACCGGCCGCCGCCGGGCCGCTGAGCCCGACGAGCCGGTGCCGGTGGCGCAACTGGAGAGCGGCCGGCGTGCCAGTGACCCGTGGGCTGACATGCGTGGCAACAACACCCAGCCCGCGGAGGTACGGTTCGGCGCTCGTGAGCCCGTCACCACCAGCCGGTACAGCGGTGGCTCCCGGGGCTACGGCACCCGCGGGTACGGCAACCTGGAGCGGGTGCCGGTACGTACCGAGCCGAGGCGCCCCGAGCCCGGCCCGCTGGATCCGGGCTGGCGCGGCAACTACCGCTGAGGCCCGCCAACCGCACGTGGCCAAGGCGCCCGGCGCCGGGTTACTTGTCGATGTCGCCGACCACGAAGAACATCGATCCGAGGATCGCGATCAGGTCGGGTACCAGGCAGCCGGGTAACAGGCTCACCAGCGCCTGCACGTTCGAGTACGACGCGGTACGCAGTTTCATCCGCCACGGCGTCTTCTCGCCCCGGGACACCAGGTAGTAGCCGTTGACCCCGAGCGGGTTCTCGGTCCACGCGTACGTGTGGCCCTCCGGGGCCTTGACGACCTTGGGCAGCCGTACGTTGACCGGCCCCTTGATCTGGTCGAGCCGGTCCAGGCAGGTGGCCGCGAGGTCGAGGGACGCGTACACCTGGTCGAGGAGGCATTCGAAACGGGCGTGACAGTCGCCGGTCTGCCGGGTGACCACCGGGACGTCCAGCTCCCCGTACGCCAGGTACGGCTCGTCCCGCCGCAGGTCCATGTCGAGCCCGCAGGCGCGGGCGACGGGTCCGGATGCCCCGAAGCTGGCCGCCGTCTCCGGCGAGAGCACCCCGACGCCGACGGTACGGGCGAGGAAGATGTCGTTGCGGCGGATCAGGTCGTCGAGGTCCTTCAAGCTGCCGCGTACCTGCTCGATGGCGGTACGGGCGCGACTGGTCCACCCGGCCGGGGCTTCTTCCTTCACGCCGCCGACCCGGTTGAACATGTAATGCATCCGGCCGCCGGAG
Organism: Micromonosporaceae bacterium; assembly: GCA_050701795.1. Taxonomy (GTDB): domain Bacteria; phylum Actinomycetota; class Actinomycetes; order Mycobacteriales; family Micromonosporaceae; genus WHSM01. The sequence continues at coordinate 3,353 of JBOGDK010000037.1, read as the reverse complement.
ATCTCCTCCATCACGGTCTGGATCACTTCACGTTCCCGGAACGCGTAGAACATCGGGGTGATCGCCCCGATTTCCAGCGGGTACGACCCGAGGAACATCAGATGGTTGAGCACCCGGTTCAGCTCGGCGAGGGCGGTACGCAGCCAGATCGCCCGCTCGGGGACCTCGATGCCCATCAGCCGTTCCACCGCGAGCACGACGCCGAGTTCGTTCGAGAATGCCGACAGCCAGTCGTGCCGGTTGGCGAGGACGATGATCTGGCGGTAGTCGCGTACCTCGAACAGCTTCTCGGCGCCGCGGTGCATGTAGCCGATGATGGGCTCGGCGTGGCGTACCCGTTCTCCGTCGAGAGTCAATTTCAGCCGCAGGACGCCGTGGGTCGACGGATGCTGGGGGCCGATGTTGAGCACCATGTCGGCGGTGTCGAGGCCTGCACCCGTACCGACGATCAGTTCCCGGGTCACGCGGTCATCGTCCCACGTTCCCCGCACCGGTGCCCCCTGGTGCGGGTGGCGATCGTGACGCCCCAGGCGCGAGATCCACGCCTGGAGCGTCACGATGTCACGAGGGTCAGGCGTTGACGATGTGGTTGTAGCGCCTGGCGGTGTAGCCGGAGTAGCTGCTGAGGTACGCCACCCGGTGGTTCATGTCGGAGGTGGGGTTGGCCATCTCGAAGAGATAGAACCTGGTGTGTGCCGTGTTGGCCCACTTGTGGAAGAGCACCACGTGGCTGCCGGCGTTGAGGAGGATGTCGCCGCGCTTGAGGTTGGCCTTGCTCTTGGCGGTGGAGTAGTTCCCGAGGGAGCCGGTCCATGGCGCGGACATCCCGGTGGGTCTGATGTGCCAGACCATCGAGATGTAGCCGGAACAGTCCCGGCGGTAGGTGTGGTGGCGCTCGGCGTCCTGCGCGGTGCCGGACTGGCTGTACTGGATGCCGCGCCGTACCCAGGTCCATGCCCGTTCGATCACTTCGGAGCGCTTGATCGAGCCGCCGATCGCGTCATGGCCGTCGTGTGCGTGGGCCGTGGTGCTGATCACCGGTACGAGGACGAGAACCGTGGCCGCAGCGGCTGCCAGGGTGAATCGCTTGAGGAGTTGACGTGCTCTGGTCGATGAAGACATTTTGCAACTCCTTTCTGGGGGACGGCAATTGTCGCCTTGCCGTGATGGCCGTCGCAACCCTCGGTGGCGGCGAGGTCAGCGAGGAGTAAGGCGAGGTCAGCGAGGGGTAAGTGGCGGCCGAGTCAGAGATCCTGGAGGATCCGCAGCGCCCGGGAGACCAGATGCATGGTTCCGGTGTCCGCCACGGTCACCTTCTCCGTGAACCACCGCTTCAGCGGCGACGACAGCCGATCCGGGAGGACGTAGTAGTCGTCAAGCTCCACTGCCAGCGGGGAATCGCGCAGCTCGTCGCGTTCGGTCACCTCGGCGACCATCAGGACCGGTACGTCGGTGCCGTTGAATACGTCAGAGCTGATGATCAGCCCGAGACGTTCGCGAGTTCCGTTGATCAGCCAGACTTCACCGCGCCGCACGGCGGCCCTTGCCGTAGAGTTCCGCGTCCACCTGCTCGATCTCGCGTTCGTCGGCCAGAGCGGCCTTCTCGTCGTCGAGCCCGGCGCGGCGTACCGCGGCGGCGTGCGCCGTGAAGATCTCGCGCATCGCCCGCTCCCGGGTCGCCCGATCGATCCACGCGGAGAGGGAGACGCCTTCGCGTTCCGCCCACTGTCTGGCGTCCGCGATCGTCTGATCGGAGAACGAGAGGGTCACCTTCGCGGTCATGCCAACGATCGTACCGCAGGTATGACTCTTGGTCATCCTGGGGCTCTGGTGAGTGAGAGTCGCCGTACCTGGGCGGGCGTGCCTGGTGACCAGGCTACGTCGATCGGGCCCGGCACGAGACCCGGCATGGTGCTCAGCCGGCGTCAGCCAGCGGAGTCCAGCCCGCGGGCATGCCGACGGGCTGGATCAACCAGTAGTGGGCTCCCAGGCCGTCCGCGTCGGTCAGCTCCGCGGCCCGGGACGCCGCCGCGAGGGCACGTACGTACCCGGCCGGATCGGTGGTCGCCAACGTCAGCGGCGGCCGGGTGCCCGCGACCCCGAGCCGGCGTAGTGCGGTGCGTTGGTCGAGCAGTTGGGGGGCGCATCCGGCGACCCGTTCCCCCGCCGCCGCCACCGCGTCCATCGCCACGTGGGCGGTCACGTCACACGACCCGTCCGGTACGGGCGGCACCTGGCGGCCGTACCGGTAACCGGTGAGGGTGCCGGCGACCGGTCGTGCCGCAGTGACGTGCCCGTAGTCGACGGTGAGCGCGGCCCCCCGGGTGAGCCCACCGACCGCCTGCGCCCATGCGGTGTCGCGGGTATGGCCGACCTCGGCGCGCAGCCCCGCCTCGCGCAGCGGCCACCACCGGTCCAGCCACGCCGCGTCCGTGGCGGTCACCGCACCGCCGGGCGCCTCGGCGCCGGTCGCCGGATCCACCAGCACCAGCCGGCGCTCGCCCGCGTCATCCCGCTCCGCCACATCCACCGGTACGTTGTCCAGCCACTCCGTGGCCACCAGCAGCCCGGTGATCCCGGACGGTGGCCGGGCCCGCCACCCGATCCACCTGGGCAGCCCGTCCGGTCGGGGAGCACGTTCCACAGCGGTGAAGCGCGCCCGGCTCCGCAGCCCCGGCGGCAAGGCCGGGCCGACACCGGTCAGCAGCTCACCGCGCCCCGCCCCGACGTCGACGATGTCGAGCACCGCCGGGCTGCCCAGCATCTCGTCGACCCGCTCGACCACGCCGGCGACCGCCGACGCGAACAGCGGCGAGGCCACCGTACTGGTACGAAAGTGGGCACGTGGCGCGTGCCGTACGAAGAAGCCGCCAGGGCCGTACAGCGCCTGCTCCATCGCTTCCCGCCACGGCACCACGGCGCTATTGTCCGCCGCTGTCATGCTGACGGGTAATCCGTGCAACTCCCAGGTCACGGCGCTGCGGTACATCGACATACATCCATGGTTCGATAGTCGTCCACTGATGGTTCACCTGGGGACGCCCGCACGGGCACCGGGTACGGGGATGGAGGCTTCGCACATGACTGGACCGATGCCGCCGGGGCAAGGGCAGCCGGACCCCCACCAGTGGGGGCAACCGCAGCCACCGGGGCCAGTCTGGCCGCAGTCGCCCCCGCCCGGTCCGTACGGGCAGCAGCCGATGCCGCCCGGGATGCAGCCGCCTGTCTCGGGGATGCCGCCCGGTCCGTACGGGCAGCAGCCCGTGTCGGGGATGCCGCCGGGGATGCAGCCGCCGGTGTCGGGGATGCCGCCGGGATCTGCTCCTCCGTACTCGCCGTACGGGCCGCCGGTC
>JBOGDK010000036.1:0-20557 GCA_050701795.1 Micromonosporaceae bacterium | reverse complement strand
GGGCACGTACCGGAGGAGCTTGTCGCGGTGCGTACCCCCGAATCGTTCTTAACCCGGGCCGCGGAGCGGGTCGGTGACACCACCGTGGCGGTGGTCGGCGACGCGGTGGCCGGGTTCGTGATGGTGGTCGGCGACGAGGTCGAGCAGGTGTACGTATCGGCGGACCACCGTGGCGGCGGTGTCGCCGGCACCTTGCTCGCCGAAGCGGAGCGGCTGGTACGCGCGAACGGCCACACCCGGGCGTGGCTGGCGGTGGCCACCGGCAACGCCCGCGCCCGCCGGTTCTACCAGCGGCAGGGCTGGACCGACGAGGGGCCGTTCGACTATCCGGCGGCGACGGACGACGGTTCGATCCCGGTCCCCTGTCACCGGTACGAGAAGCCGCTCAGAACTCGGTGATCAGTTGCCGTGGCGCGGCGCTGATCCAGCGCGGCCACCGCCTCGGCGGCACGTTCCAACGGGTAGCGGCCGGGGATAGGCCGGCCGAGTGGTGTCGCTGATCTTGAATTGGTTCATGATTGAGCGCATGACCAGGGTTCTGCAATGGAGCGATGTTGCGCGTAACCCTCGTGAGGTCGCGGCGACGGTAGATCGAGAAGGTGAGGTCCGACTGGAGCGCGGGGGCGACGGACAGCCGTTCGTCCTGATGGCCGCCGCGACCGTCGACGCGACTCGGGCTGGGCTCCGTACCACCGAACGGTTGCTCCGGAACGCGATCGCACACGCCATCAGGATCGGTGACCTGGACGACCTCCTGATCGACACCTTCCCCTGGGCGGAGTTCTTGCCGGCCGAGGACCGTAGGGAGTTCTCCGAAGACTTCGTCGGCACCTTCTCGGAGTGTTCAGAGTCGGGGACCTGGCTGCCGCTGCACCGGTTGGTTTACGAGTGGCAGGCGACGACCGGGGCGATCCACGAGGACCCCGATCTCGCCGCACATCTGCGCGGACCGTTCGACGATCTTGGTGTCGCACCTGAGCCTGACGTGACCGCAGATGCCGATGCGCGGTGACCGCCCCGCCGGCCAGACTGGGCGGCGCGAGAGTGATCAGAATTCGATGATGAGCTTTCCGGTGGCGCGGCGCTGATCCAGGGCGGCCACCGCCTCGGCGGTACGTTCCAGCGGATAGCTGCCGCCCAGCGGCGGATCAAGCACCCCGGACTCCAGGTACGGGAGCAATTCCGACCACTGGTGCCGCAGGTAGCCCGGGCGGGGCAGGGCGTACGCCCCCCAACCGACACCCACCACGTCGATGTTGTTGAGCAGCAGCCGGTTGACCTTCACGGTGGGGATCTCGCCGCCGGTGAAGCCGACCACGAGCATCCGCCCCTCCGGGGCGAGGCAGCGCAGAGAGTCGGTGAACCGGTCACCACCGACCGGGTCGAGCACGACATCAACCCCCTGGCCGTCGGTAAGGCCCTTCACCGCGTCCTTGAAGCCGGCGACGTCGACTGTCTCGTCGGCACCCGCCTCCCGCGCCACCTGCTGTTTCTCCGGGGACGAGGCGACGGCGATCACCCTGGCACCGAGCGCCTTGGCGAGCTGGATCCCGGCGGTGCCGACGCCACCCGCGGCGCCGTGCACCAGGACGGTCTCGCCCGGCTCCAGCCGGCCCCGGCGTACCAGGGCGAAGTGCACGGTCAGGTAGTTCATCGGCAGTCCGGCGCCGGCGGCGTACGACACCTGGTCCGGTAGCGGGAACACCAGTGACGGGTCCAGCGCGACCACGTCCTGGAAGCCGCCGATGCCAGGGAAGCCCGCTACCCGGTCGCCCGGTTTCACGGCCGCCCCGGAAGGGGCCGAACGGACCACGCCCGCGATCTCGGAGCCCGGGGTGAACGGTGGCTCCGGGCGGAGTTGATACCGGCCCCGGGTCAACAGGACATCCGGGTACGTGACCCCAGCCGCCCGTACGTCCACCACCACCTGGCCGTCCCCGTCCGGCTCGGGCACGTCCCGTAGTTCGAGTGCCTCGGGACCGTCCAGCCGTACCACCTGCACCGCACGCATGTGGCTGACGCTAGGCCATGGACGGCTCGATCATGGGGAACGGGATCGGCGGGTGGTGCGTCGAACCGGTCATGATGAACACCACACGGGGTACAGCAGCGGCGCTGGCGCTCGGGCTCGCGGTCACCGCGGGGCTGGCCGGGTGCATTGAATCACCAGAGGCCACGCCGCCTGAGAAGTCGGGGCCTGCTCGCCTGGTCGCGTTCGACTCCTGCAAGCAGGCGCTTCGGGATCTGAAGGCGGCCGCGGAGCCGTACGTCGGTGCGTACGGGTTCGAGGTGGGGAGTAGCGGCGCCGGCCGCGAACGGTCTGACGACGGCCGGGCAGAGGCCCCCGCCGCGGGTGCCGAGGCACCAGGTGAGAAGGATTCCGCCCCCGATCACTCCGGCACCAACAACCATGAGGCAGGGGTGGACGAGCCGGACCTGGTGAAAACCGACGGCCGGCGGATCGTGACGGTGGTCAACGGCGTCCTCACAGTGGTCGACGTGGCGAGCCGCGAGGTGACCGGCTCGCTGTCGGTGACCGGCGACAACCCCCGTGACGTCGGGGCGGACAGCCAGCTGCTGTTGCACGGCGACCGTGCCCTGGTGGTGTTCCTGGCCGCGCCGATCGCGTACGACCGCCCGAGCGTGGACGGTGAGGACCAGCCGACCCCTTACCGGGATGCCACGACCGAGGTGGTGCTGGTGGATCTGTCCGGGCCTCCGGAGGTGCTGAGTCGAATGAAGCTCGACGGCGGGTACGTCGACGCCCGAATGGTCGACGGCCAGGTCCGGCTGGTGACCCACACCGCGCCCCGGGTGCCCTTCAAGAGGCCTTCGGGGGACGACTCGGAAAGCGCGATCCGGGACAACAAGGCGGTGCTCGCCGAGAGCACCATCGAAAACTGGCTCCCGCGGTACGAGATCGAGACCGGCGACACCGTCGCGGAGGGCACGGTCGGCTGCGAGCACCTGCGACGGCCGGCGGCGTACACCGGGACTTCGATGTTGACGGTGATGTCGCTGGGGATGGAGACCAAGGGGCTCAGCGGCGAACACGCGGTGAGCATCGTGGCCGACGGCCGTACGGTCTACGGCACCGGCGACCACCTGTACGTGGCCAACGACCGGCGTGCGGTACGTCCGCCCGCCCGGCCCGCGGGGTCGCGTGAGATGCCGGAGCCGCGTACCGAGCTGTTCAAGTTCGACGTGTCCAAGCCGGGTGTGCCCCGGCACGTGGCCAGCGGCGCGGTCCCGGGCTGGCTGCTGAACCAGTACTCGATGTCCGAGTACGACGGCTACCTGCGGGTGGCGACCACCAGCGCCGGCGCCTGGTCGGGCACGCCGGACGAGCAGCCGCGTACCGAGAGCGCGGTGTACGTGCTGGGCCACAAGGGCAGCCGGCTGACCCAGGTGGGGCATGTCGGCGGCCTGGGCAAGGGGGAGCGGATCTACTCGGCGCGGTTCGTCGGGCCGGTCGGATACCTGGTCACCTTCCGCCAGGTCGACCCGTTGTACGTGCTTGACCTGCGGAACCCGGAACACCCGAAGAAGACCGGTGAACTGAAGATCACCGGCTATTCGGCGTACCTGCATCCGGCCGGTGCAGGGCGGCTGATCGGGGTGGGTCAGGAGGCGTCTACCGAAGGGCGTACGGAAGGTCTGCAGGTCTCCCTGTTCGACGTATCGGATCCGACAGCGCCCGCCAGGCTGGCACGGCACCACCTGCGCAACGCCAACTCGGCCGCCGAGTACGACCCGCACGCGTTCCTGTACTGGGAGAAGACCGGCCTGCTGGTGCTCCCGGTGACCAGCCACCGCGCCGAACCCACCGAGCCCGGCAAACCCGCCGGGTCAAGCGGAGGGGCCCTGGTGCTGAAGATCTCCGGGGAGTCCATCACCGAGGTCGGTACGGTCGCCCACCCCGATGGCGGCTACCCCGGGATGGTGCGGCGGTCGATGATGATCGGCGACACGCTGTGGACCGTATCGACCGAGGGTCTGCAGGCCAACGACGGAGCGACCCTGGAGGAGCGGGCCTGGATCCCGTTCCAGTGACGTTTGCGGCGACCTCCTCATGATCGTGGCGTCCGCGAAGCCCTGGAAGAGGCTTAGCGGACGCCACGATCATGGACATGTGGCGATCGGTGGGTGACACCATGAACCCGTGTCAGTGGCGGGGATACTGCTCGCGGCCGGAGCCGGCCGCCGGTACGGGATGCCCAAAGCGCTGGTACGCCACGGTGACTCGCTCCTGGTCGAGCACGCGGTCAGGACACTGCGGGAGGGCGGGTGCGTCCCGATCGTCGTGGTGCTGGGTGCGGCGGCCGACGAGGTACGGCAGCGCGCCACCCTCGGCGACGCGACAGTGGTCGACAACGCTGACTGGGCCACCGGGATGGGGTCATCCCTGCGCGCTGGGCTCTCCACGGTGGCCGCCCTGAGCGCTGTGCCGGTCACCGAGGTAGCAGGCCCGGACGCGGTGGCGGACCGGGACGTGGCGGACCCAGACGTGGCGGACCCAGACGCGGTGGCCGGCCGCGAGGCGATGGCAGGCCGAGATGCGCCCGGCAGAGAAGTGGTGGCGACCGTCGTACTGCTGGTGGACACACCTGGGGTGACGCCTGCCGCCGTGACCCGGCTCGCTGAGGACGCCAGCCCCGACCGGCTCGCCGTGGCCACGTACCAGGGGGAACGCGGTCACCCGGTGCTGCTGGGGCGCCGGCACTGGGACGGCGTCATGGAGTCCGCGGTGGCCGACATGGGCGCCCGGCGTTACCTGGCGCGTCACCAGGTGATCGAGGTGCCGTGCGACGACATCGCCGACGGTACGGATCTGGATCGCCCACCGGAGGAGCAGCCCCCGAGCCGGCGGTGACCGCCGCCCATGCCCCGAGCCGGCGGCGACGCGCAGCTCGCGCAGACCCGAGGCACCGGTGACGCCCGGCTTCTCAGACCAGGTCGTCGGGCATCGGGAGCCGCACCCGCAGGGTCTCAGCTGGGCCGAGGAACCAGTCACCGGCGGCGCACCGTACCTGGACGTGCTCGATCGCACCGTGGGTGCTGGGCGCATGGCCACGGCTGTCGACCGTGGCGGGCAGGCCGCATGCGGGGCAGTCGTACAGAGTCATAGGTGGGCGACGATAGTCACGGAGTGTCACAGGCGCCCAGCCCACGACGGTGGGACGTGAGCGGACACACACCGCGGGGCTACGGTGGGAAGGTGAGCGACCACGTACCGCGTACCCCCCGGTCGCCGCGGGAACTGGCGGCGGCGCTCGAGCAGACCGGCTACCTCGCGGACGACGGCCTCGCCACCGCCGGCTACCTGGCGCTGCGGCTGGGCCGGCCGCTGTTCCTGGAAGGTGACGCCGGGGTCGGGAAGACGTCGTTCGCGCAGGCCCTGGCCACCGCGACCGGCGCCAGGTTCGTACGGCTGCAGTGCTACGAAGGGCTGGACGCGACCCAGGCGCTGTACGACTGGGACTTCCCCCGGCAGATCCTGCACCTGCGCACCATCGAGGCGACCGCCGTCGCCGCCGGCGAGCACGTCAACGCTGAACAGGTCGAGGCGTCCCTGTACGACCGGCGGTTCCTGGTCGCCCGCCCGCTGCTGCAGGCGCTGGAGACCAGCCCGTGCGTACTGCTGGTGGACGAGATCGACCGTGCCGACGACGAGTTCGAAGCGTTCCTGCTGGAGGTGCTCTCGGAGGCGGCGATCACGATCCCGGAGCTGGGACGGATCGCCGCGGACACGCCGCCGGTGTCCGTACTCACCAGCAACCGGACCCGGGAGGTGCACGACGCCCTGAAGCGGCGGTGCCTGTACCACTGGGTGGAGCATCCGAGCTTCGAACGCGAAGTGGCGATCCTGCACGCCCGGCAACCTGAGATCCCGGAACGGCTCGCCGCCGAGGTGGCGCGGGCGACCCGGCGGATGCGGCAACTTGACCTGCTCAAGCCACCGGGCGTGGCGGAATCCCTGGACTGGGCGAGTGCGCTGACGGCGCTCGGCGCGAAGACGCTCGACCCGGACCTGGTGGCCGTCACCCTCGGGGCGGTGCTGAAGTACCGGGAGGACTCCGACCGGGTCCGCGACCTCGGGATCGCGGAGCTGCTGGGAGCCTGAGACGGAGCAACTGCCCGAGACGGAGTTGGGTGCCGAGATGGGGCCGGGGCCCGAGATGGAGCCGGGGGCTGAGATGGGGCGGGACGTGACCGACGTACTGCTGGGGTTCGCGCGGACCCTGCGGTACGCCGGGGTGGCCGCCACCCCGGAACGGGCGCAGGCAATGCTCGCCGCGGTGGACGCACTCGGCGTCACCGACCCGAGCGCCGTCTACTGGGCCGGCCGGCTCGCCCTGTGCACCGAACCGGACGACATCGCCACGTACGACGCGGCGTTCCGGGCGTACTTCACCAGTGAGGCGGCGCCGCCCGGGGCCACCACGCCGACCGTCACCCAGCAGCGGACGGCCACCCTGTTCGGGGCGGCCGCCGCCGACGACGGTGACGCGGCGCGGGAGCCCGAACGTACCGTCGCGAGCGACGCGGAGCTGCTCCGGCACCGCGACGTGACCGCGTTGACCGTTGCGGAGCGGGACGAGTTGCGCCGGTTGCTCGCGCTGCTCGCGCCGAGCCCGTCGCCCCGGTTCAGCCGCCGGCTCCGTCCGGCGCCGCGTGGCGTGGTCGATCCGGCCCGGACCGTGTCCCGGATGCTGCGGTACGCGGGCGAGCCGACCCGGCTGGCACGGCGTACCCGGCAACGTAAACCGCGCCGGCTGGTGCTGCTGGTCGACGTCTCCGGGTCGATGGCGCCGTACGCCGACGCGTTGCTCCGGTTCGGCCACGCCGCCGTACGCCGCCGCCCCGCCACCAGTGAGGTCTTCACCATCGGCACCCGGATCACCCGGATCACCAGGACGCTGCGGCTGCGGGACCCGGACGCCGCGCTCGCCGCCAGCGGCCAGGTGATCCCGGACTGGTCCGGCGGCACCCGGCTGGGGGAGGCGCTCAAGGCGTTCCTGGACCGGTGGGGGCAGCGCGGAGTCGCCCGCGGTGCCGTCGTCGTGGTGTTCAGCGACGGTTGGGAACGTGGCGACCCCGACCTGCTCGCGGAGCAGATGCGGCGGTTGTCGCGGTTGGCGTACCGGGTGGTGTGGGTCAATCCGCACAAGGGCAAGGCCGGGTACGCGCCGCTGACCGGCGGGATGGCGGCGGCGCTGCCGTACCTGGACCATTTCGTGGCCGGGCACAGCTTCGGTGCGCTGGAGGAGTTGGTGGGGGTGATCGCTCGTGCGTGACGTGCTCTCGGATCTGGTCGGCTGGTGGCGGGCGGGCGAGCCGGTCGGGATGGGGACGGTGGTCGCGACCTGGCGTTCGGCGCCCCGGCCCGTCGGGGCCGCGATGCTGGTCGGCCCGGACGGCACCGCCGTCGGCAGCGTCTCAGGCGGCTGCGTCGAAGGTGCTGTCTACGAGACGGCTCAGCAGGCCGTCGAGACGGGAAAACCGACCCTGCAGCGGTACGGGGTCAGCGACGACGACGCCTTCGCGGTCGGCCTGACCTGCGGCGGGATCATCCACGTGTACGTGGAACGCGTCGCCCCCGCGTCGTTCCCAGAGCTGGGCGACGTGGCAGCCTCCATCGACGCGGCCGAGCCAGTCGCGGTGGTGACCATCGTCGACGACACCTGCGCCCCCGACCCCGAGACCGCGCCCGACCCCGATGCCGCGGCCGGCTCCGGGTCTCCGGGCGGGGCGGAGACCGGGCCAGGCACCAGGGTCGGGGGCCGGCTCGTGGTGTGGCTGGACCGTACGGCCGGCAGCCTCGGGTCGCGGCGGCTCGACGACGCCGCCACCGACGACGTACGGGGGATGCTGGCGAGCGGGCGTACCGGGACGTTGCACTACGGCCACGACGGGGAACGCCTGGGCGACGATCTGACCTTGTTCGTGGCCTCGCACGCGCCGCCACCCCGGATGATCGTGTTCGGGGCGATCGACTTCGCCGCCGCCGTCGCGAAGGTCGGCAGCTTCCTCGGCTACCGGGTGACGGTGTGCGACGCCCGGCCGGTGTTCGCCACGAAACGGCGGTTCCCGGACGCGGACGAGGTGGTGGTGGCGTGGCCGCACCGGTACCTCACCGCGGAGGCCGACGCGGGGCGGGTCGACGGGCGGTCGGTGATCTGCGTCCTCACCCATGATCCGAAGTTCGACGTTCCGGTGCTGGAGGTGGCGTTGCGGTTGCCGGTGGCGTACGTGGGTGCGATGGGCTCACGGCGTACTCACGACGACCGGCTGGCCCGGCTCAAGGAGGCCGGCGTGACACCGGAGGAGATCGCCCGGCTCGCCTCGCCGATCGGCCTGGACCTGGGCGCGCGTACCCCGGAGGAAACCGCGATCAGCATCGGCGCCGAGATCATCGCGCTGCGCTGGACCGGCACCGGCACCCGCCTCTCAGAGCTCGATGGCCGGATCCACCACGACGCCACACCCTGACCCCCGTACCCGGGACCTCAGAGCTACTCGTCTATGCCCGGTCTCTGGCAAGCTCCGCGTCAGGATCGGACGGCGTACGCCCACGGGGAGGCATGACGTGAACGTTGAGGAGGGTCCCAGCAGTGAGGGCCCGCTTGCGGAGTTCGCCGCGATGCGGCAGGCGATCGAGAGCTGCATCGAGCGCATGACCAAGCTCCACCTGTTCCAGCTGTCCACCGCAGGAGCCATCTTCGCGTTCGTGATGTCCGGGAAGGGTCGCGCTGGGCTCCTCCTGATCGTCCCGGTCAGTAGCTATCTGCTCCACAGCAGCCGGGCATGTCCTGGTTTGGGCTATCACTGGACCGGAACCGTGAACGTGCCAGCGCGTGTCTCATGATCCGAGCCCATTGTCGCGGTCCGGCTGCCGGTACCCGCTCGGCCCCAGGGCGGGGTTGACATGTACCAGATCGCCCGTTCGGTTGTGAGACCAAGCGCACGGTGTTTGACTGATTGCGACGCGCCCCTCTCGTGACCTTGTGCTCGCCGGCGCGAACCGCACTTCCCGCTGGTGTGCCTCGGCCGGGGCGCGACGTACCCCGGGCCCGATGCGGTACGCACCGGGTTCCCCGTCTCGACGAGCGGGAGGTTGCATTGACCCGGATCAGCATGACGGTCGACGGCGTCACGTATTCCGACGACGTTGAACCCCGTACGCTCCTCGTCCACTACCTGCGAGAAAACCTCGGCAAGGTGGGGACTGTGGTGGGCTGCGACACCAGTAACTGCGGGGCCTGTACCACCTTGATGACCGACGCGAACGGTCGCCGCCAGAGCATCAAGTCGTGCACGCTGTTCGCCGTGCAGGCCGACGGCCGGGAGGTCACCACGGTCGAGGGCCTGGCCGACGAGTCGGGTGGGCTGCACCCGGTGCAGCAGGCGTTCCACGAAAACCACGCGCTGCAGTGCGGGTACTGCACGCCCGGAATGATCATGCAGGCGGTGGACCTGCTCGAAACCACCCCCGAACCGACCGACGAGCAGGTACGGGAAGGGCTGGAAGGCAACCTCTGCCGCTGCACCGGCTACCAGAACATCGTTCGTGCGGTGCAGGCCGCGGGTGCGGCGGTACGTGGCGCCGAATCGATGCCGCAGCGCCCTGAGGGTGAAGGGCAGCCTGGGACACCGGTCGCCGAGCCCGCGCCGGCCGCCGTCGCGGCGGGCGAGGACGTACCCGAAGAAGTCGTGCCACGGCCCCGGCCGTAGCGAACCGTAGGGACCGTGAGGCGACCGTGAGTAAGCAGCGAGGAGCCGAACAGGAGGCGTTGTGACCGTTACCAATGAACGGCCGGCCGCCCAGGTCGGCCAGGCAAGGCGGCGCAAAGAGGACGCCCGCCTGATCACCGGCAGGACGATGTGGACCGAGAACATCACCCTGCCGGGGATGTTGCATCTGGCGATTCTGCGGAGCCCGATGGCACATGCCCGGATCACCCACATCAACCTCGACGCGGTACGCGACCTGCCCAACGTGGTGACCGCGTTCAGCGGGCGGGATCTCGCCGAGGACATGCAGAGTCTGCCGTGCGCGTGGCCGGTTACCGAGGACATCATTCATCCCGACCACATGCCGCTCGCCGTCGACGAGGTGCGCCACACCGGTGAAGCGGTCGCCGTGGTGGTGGCCCGGGGCCGGGGCGACGCGGCGGACGCGCTGGAAGCGATCGAGATCGATTACGAAGAGCTGCCGGTGGTGCTCGACATGGAGGACGCCCTCGCCGAGGGCGCCGACCTGGTGCACACCAACGCGGGCACCAACAAGTCGTACACCTGGGTGTTCGATTCGGCTGAGGCCGGTTCCGGTGGCAACGTCGCCGAAGCGCTGGATGCCGCCGAGGTGAAGATCAGCCGGCGGTACGTGCAGCAGCGGCTGATCCCGTCGTTCATGGAGCCGAGATCGGTGGTGGTGGACCCGACCGGGGACGTGTTCACGGTGTGGTCGGCGACCCAGATCCCGCACATCCTGCGGCTGATGATCGCGATGACCACCGGCACCCCCGAGCACAAGGTACGGGTGGTCGCCCCCGACGTGGGGGGCGGTTTCGGTGGCAAGCTCCAGGTGACGCCGGAGGAGTTGATCGCCTTCCACGTGGCGAAGCGGATCGGCAAGCCGGTCAAGTACACCGAGACCCGTTCGGAGAACCTGCAGGCCGCCCACCACGGGCGGGACCAGATCCAGTACATCGAGCTGGCCGCCAAACGGGACGGCACCGTCACGGGTCTGAATGTGAAACTGCTCGCCAACATGGGGGCGTACCTGGGGTTGGTGACGCCGGGCGTACCGATCCTCGGGGCGTTCATGTACAACGCGATCTACAAGTTCCCGGCGTACCGGTTCGAGTGCAACGGGGTGTTCACCAACACCGCGTGGACCGACGCGTACCGGGGTGCCGGACGGCCCGAGGCGACGTACGCCATCGAACGCGCGATGGACGAGCTCGCCGCCGAGCTGGGCATGGACCCGATGGAGGTACGCCGCAAGAACTGGATCAACCACGACGAGTTCCCGTTCGACACCGTGGCCGGGCTGACGTACGACTCCGGCAATTACGAGGCCGCCACCGACAAGGCGATGGGGATGTTCGGCTACCACGAGCTGCGTGCCGAACAGGCGCGACGGCGGGAGTCGGGTGACCCGGTGCAGTTGGGGATCGGGATCTCCACGTACACCGAGATGTGTGGTCTGGCGCCGTCCCGGGTGCTCGGCGCGCTGCGCTACGGCGCCGGCGGCTGGGAATCCGCCACGGTACGGGTGCTGCCCACCGGCAAGGTCGAGGTGGTCACCGGCACGTCACCGCACGGCCAGGGGCACGAGACGGCGTGGAGCCAGATTGTGGCCGACCAGCTCGGGGTGCCGTTCGCCGACGTGGAGGTGCTGCACGGGGACACCCGTACCTCGGTACGGGGCCTGGACACGTACGGGTCCCGGTCGCTCGCGGTCGGCGGCACCGCGTTGGTGAAGGCATGCCAGAAGGTGGTCGAGAACGCGAAGCGGATCGCCGCGCACATGCTGGAGGCCAACGAGGCCGATATGGAGTTCACCGACGGGGCATGGCGGGTCCGGGGCACTCCCGGCGCTTCCAAGACCATCGCGGAATGCGCGCTGGCGGTGTTCACCTCGCACGCCCTTCCGGACGGCATCGAGCCCAATCTCGACGCCGACGCGACGTACGACCCGGACAACTTCTCCTTCCCGCACGGCACCCACCTCTGCGCCACCGAGGTGGACACCGAGACCGGCTGGGTGAAGATCCGCAAGTACGTGGCCGTCGACGACGTGGGGAAGGTGATCAACCCGTTGATCGTGGAAGGCCAGGTGCACGGCGGGATCGCGCAGGGCGTGGCCCAGGCGCTGTTCGAGGAGGCGGTGTACGACGCCGCAGGCAACCTGATGACCGGCACGTTCGTCGACTACACGGTCCCGACCGCGGTGGACCTGCCGTCGTTCGACACGGACCGTACCGAAACCCCGGCGACGGGACATCCGCTCGGCGCCAAGGGGGTCGGGGAGGCCGGCACCATCGCCTCGACACCCGCGGTGGTCAACGCCGTGGTGGACGCGCTCCGGCCGCTCGGGGTCACCGACGTACGGATGCCGTGCACCCCGGAACGGGTATGGCAGGCGATCGGGGAGGCACGCTCATGATTCCCGTGGGATTCGAGTACGTACGGCCGTCCACCGTGGATGAAGCGGTGACGGCACTCGGGCAGGCCGGTGAGGACGCCAAGGTGCTCGCCGGTGGCCAGAGCCTGATCCCGGTGCTGCGGCTGCGGCTGGCCGCCCCCACCACGCTGGTCGACCTGGGTGGCTGTGCCGACCTGGTCGGAGTACGCGAGCAGGGCGACTCGCTGGTGATCGGCGCGATGACCACGCACGCCGACGTCGCCTCGAACGACCTGGTCAGACAGCACGCTCCGTTGGTCTCCGACGCGGCGCACTCGATCGGTGACCCCCAGGTACGCCACCTGGGTACGTTCGGCGGGTCGTTGTCGCACGCCGATCCGGCCGGTGACCTGCCGGCGGTGGCGTGCGCGATGGACGCCACGATGGTGGTGGTCGGCCCGAACGGCCGGCGCGAGGTGCCGGCGGGGGAGTTCTTCTCCGACTACCTCACCACCGCCCTGGCGCCCGATGAGGTGCTAGCCGAGGTACGGCTGCCGAAGCTCACCGGCTGGGGCACCCGGTACGAGAAGTTCAACCGGACCGCCCAGGCATGGGCGATCGTCGGTGTGGCGGCCGCGGTACGCCGGGACAACAGCAGCATCGCCGAGGCCAGGGTGGCGCTGACCAACATGGGCTCGACCCCGTGGCGGGCCAATGCCGTGGAACAGGCGCTCACCGGCGCGGACGCGAGCCCGGACGCTCTCGCGGCGGCCTGCGCGCATGCCGCCGAAGGTACGTCACCGGCGGACGACATCACCGGATCCGCCGAGTACCGCCGCCACCTGGCGACGGTGCTCACCCGGCGGGCTGTCGGGAAGGCGGCCGGCCTGTAGGCCTTGACGGCAGTGGGGCGGTCGGCTCCGTCCCGCTGCCGTCGATCGGACCGTCTGGCCGTAGCGCGGGGCCGTCCCGCTGCCGCAGATCGGGCCGCCCGGCGCGTGAGAGCCCATGGGGGTGTTTCAGATGAAACTCGAACACGGCTTCACGGTTCCGGTACCGGTCGACCGGGCCTGGGACGTACTGCTCGACCTGCCGCAGGTGGCGCCGTGCATGCCGGGGGCGGCGTTGACCTCGTACGAGGGGGACGAGTTCACCGGCACGGTGAAGGTGAAGCTCGGGCCGATCAACCTGACGTACCAGGGGCAGGGTCGGATCGCGGAACGAGACTCCGACAACCGGCGCGCCGTGATCGAAGCCTCCGGCAAGGAACGCCGGGGCGGCGGCACCGCGAAAGCCATGGTCACCGCTGAGCTGCGTCCCGAGGGGGACGGTTCCACCCGGGTCGACGTCGTCACCGACCTGGCGATCACCGGCCGGCCGGCGCAGTTCGGTCGCGGCATGATGGTCGACGTCGGCAACAAGCTGATCGGCCAGTTCGCTGACTGCCTGTCCGGCAAACTCACCGGCGGTGAGGGCCTCGAAGGTGCGCAGCCAGGTGGGGCAACGGTCGCGGGCGGTGCCACCCCTGCCGCCGGTGCGGGCGCATCAGCCAGGGGCTCCAGTACGGCGCCGATGCCCCCGGCGCCCACCGCGCCGTCGAACGGAGCGGTGACGTCGAACACGGCGGGACCCTCGAAGGCGGCAGGACCGCCGAAGTCGGCGGGGCCGTCACAGACCGGGCACCCGGGCGCGGCATCGGGCGCGGTCCCGGCCGCGGCTCCGGGTGCGGCCGCGATGTCGCGACCGGCCGCGACACCGGGCCCGATGGAGCATGAGATACAGCCGATCGATCTGCTCGAGGTGACCGGGGCCAGGGACGTGGCGAAGCGGGTGGCCACCTACGCCGTCGCCTTCGTCGCCGGACTCCTGGTCGGCTGGTTGATCTTCCGGGGCGGCCGGGGCGGCCGGGGCGGCTGACTCCGTAGCTGCACGGCTCCGATACCCAGCCCTGTCGTTCGCTCGACCTGGTGGAAGGTACCGCCGCGGACCCCCCTCGCGTCTGACCTCGCTGATTCGGGCCAGCCTGGGCGGCTCCCGCTGTAGCGTCGATTTGGGGGTATTTTCCGGCTCACAGCTGAGGGGGTACGCAGCATGTACGCGCGCGTAGTCAAGGGGACGGTGAAGCCAGGCCAGATCGACGAGTTCCTACACACATTTCAGGATGAGGTGGCACCCGAGCTCAAGGCAGAGCCGGGTTTCGAACAGAGCATGGTGCTGACCGACAGGGCCAATGACGCCATCACCGTGGTCAGCCTGTTCGCGTCGAAGGCGGATATGGACGCGAGCGAGCCAGGCTTCCGCAAGCGGGTAGCAGAGGTGATGCACCATATGGCCGCGCCTCCTGAAGCGACGATCTTCGAGGTTGCCCTCCGCGTCTGAGGCCGTCCAAAGACCCCCGTCTCCGACCTCGGGACGGGGGTGTTTGGAGAGTCGCGGCGGCGGCCGGGCAGTGGAAGCTGCCGACAGCGCGGCGAGGTACCGCAGGTGTCACGTCCCCATCGGGGCTGCTAAAGGTACATACCGGTGCGTTCAGCGTCATCGGAGATCGGTTTGTCGCCTTCGCCGAAGAACCGCTTGCCGCCGAAGTCGCTCTGCAGCCGGTCGTCCAGCTCATCCGCCAACGCGGTCATCACCTGTACGGCCAGCACCAGGTGCGTCGCGGCGAAGTCCCGCCCGAACACCGGTACGGACGCCCAGATCGTCCCCTCGGTGTGGTAGAGCCGGCCGATCGGCATCCGCCGGGTGAGCTGGGAAAGTCGTTCGTAGAGTCGTTCGTTCGGCTCCACCTCGGTGAGCAGTGGTGAGTACACCTCGATGATCACGGGACTCCGGTGCACCCGTACGAACACCATGGCCGACCCGGCCCGGATCCCGATGTCGCCGTCCTCGTCGGGCTGCAGTGCCTCCGGCGCGGTCTTCTGCATCGCCGCGATCACGGCGCGGACCCGGTCAACCAGCAGGTCGTGGTCCACCGGCGTGGGGCTCGGCAGGGTCTCGACTGCCGGGGACGGGGAGTCGTACGGCGCCGGACGGGCGGTGCCGAGCGGCGGCAGCTCGAACGTGCCTTCCGCGGCGCCCTTCAGCAGCGCCGCAGCACCGGCACGGTTACCGCGTACCAGGTACGTGATGAAGGCCGGGTGCGGTGCCCCATACACGTCCCGGAGGGTACGCGCCACAGTCGCGGCGACCTGGCGGGCGTGGTCCTGGGCGGCCCGCATGCCGAACCGGTCTCCGGACTCCTCCAGCACGCCGGGGGGCGCCCAGCCCAGCGCCACCAGATCGGCGATCGCCTCCCGGCCGAGCCGGTGCCCGTCGGGCAGCGACGCGTTGCTCACCGCCTCGCCGTACAGCTGCTGCTTGTCGTTCATCGAGACGCTGACCTCGTACACCGCCTCGCCGGTGCCGGAGGCGGTGGGGTCCAGGGTCAGGTCGAGCTGCACCCCGGCCGGCAGCTGCCCGACCGCGGTGGCCAGGGCGCGCGCGAATTCCTGCCAGGCGGAGTCGACCTTGGCTTTCAGGTCGGCCGTCGCCGGGTCGTCGAGGAGTCGGGCGTTCGCCCGTGACTCTTCTCTTGGCCCGGGCACTCGCCCAGTGATCTCGCCGGTCATCGCGTCCCTTCCGCAGTCCCGACCTGACCCGGTCACCCTATAGGCAGGTATCCGTCGGTAGCGGCGTCAGTCCCCGCCCTGGTCAGGCCGCCAGCCCCGGGCGAGTTCGGTCAGCCGTTCGGCCGCCTGTCGCGGGTCGGCGCCGCGGCCCACCGCGAGCCCCAACAGGTACGTGGTGATCGGTGCCGCCGGGCGGGTCACACCATGTGCCGACTCCCGGGCCAGATCCAGCACCAACGCCTGATCGAGGTCGGTGTCGAGTTCAAGTGCGAGACGTGCCGTCTCGGTCCAGTCCTCCAGAACGCTCATGCGTTGATTCTTTCAGCCAGGCCTCCGCGTACCTGAGTTGTTCCGGGGTGTCGCAGTCGTACCAGGGGGGTGGCTGGGATGGGCTGTACAGTTCCGCGACGTGCGCCTCGGCGTACAACCGCCGCAGCGGTACGCCGTCCGTCCGGCCGAGTGCCGCCAGTCGCCGCCGCAGCGGCCCGGTACGCCACACCGCGCACAGGAACTGCCGCCGCCCGTCGGGGTCGACGTAGGTGGCCGCCTCAGGAAAGTCCGCCGGGCCGCGACTGGCGGTGGCTGCTCCGGGGCTGGCCGCTCCGGGACCGGCGGTCGCTGCTCCGGCGCCGACAGCGGCGCGGAGGTCGCGTACCGCCTGGTGGGTGAGGAATGGCAGGTCCGCGGCGAGCAGCGCGACGAGCGGCTGGTGTTCGGGCACCAGGGCGAGCCCGGCGGCCAGCGCGGCCAGCGGCCCACCGCCGGGCGGGTCCTCCCGGGCGGTCAGCACCCCTTCGGGGAGTTCGCGGGCCGGGCCCACCACGATCCGCGGGTGCCCGCCGGAGACCGCCGCGAGCACGCGATCGATGAGGGGCCGGCCACCAAGCCGCAGCGCCGGTTTGTCAACGCCGTCCAGGCGGCGTGCCGCTCCGCCGGCCAGGATTACCGCCGCGTACCCGTCCACACCCGCGACGCTACGCCCCGGCACTGGCCCGCGCGGCGTCGCTCACAGGGGCGCCGGGCACCCGCAGCCAGGTGACCTCGCGCGGGATCGCGCGCCCGGGCACACCCACGCGCGCGGTGACCCAGCCCTCGTCGCCGTCCACGGGGCGTTCCGGCCGCAAGACCTCGGCGAGGTCGTGCTCCTGCTCCCTGCGGATGATGGGCGGCTCCGCCAGGTCGACCGCGACCTGGAGTGCGTACGCGGCCAGGCCGCTCGCCTTCGCGTCGCCGCCATCGGCCGCCCGCCGCAGCAGGTCCAGGGACTCCTGCTGAATCGGCCCGCCGCCGGCGGCCATGGCGAGCGCCACCATGGCCTCCGGGTCGCCGTCCGGGTGCGCCTCCAGTTGGGCGCGGATCATCTGCTCGCTCCAGCCGCCCAGCCGGTCTCCCACGAGCTGCCGGATCGCCACAGCGTCCTCAGCCTCCTTGGTACGGATCAGCACGGCACCTCGACGGCCTTGGCGTCGACCGGCAGGTTGTCGTCCTCGTCCGAATAGAAGGTGCCGAGCACCTCGGTGCCGAACATGCCAGAGGCGTGGAGGCCGAACTCCGCGCCGGTCTCCTCTGCGAGGGTCGCGAGCAGCTCCTCGTCAACCTTGGTGTCGTACCGCACCACCAGCGCACACCGCACCATTCCAAGCCTCCGTCGTCACGATCGACGTGTGCCGCGCCGCGCGACCGTAGCCGCCCAGTTCCACTCGGGAGGGCCTTCCGGATTGACAGTCCGTTGGGCGAAAGCTCCAGGAGACCTGTGGTCGCAGCGGACAGGGACATCCATGGAGCAGACGGTGGTTGTCCTGGTGCTGCGAGGCGCGGTGCGAGCGGTCGTGGCGAGCCATCCGGCGTAGCGTGACGTACGTGGGCACTGTGACCGATCGCCGCATCGTGGTACGCCTCAACGACGGCCACGAGGTGAGCCGTCCTGACACCCTGGTCGCCGAGGAGCCGCTGGAGATCCGGGTCGGCGGGCGGCCGCTGGCCGTGACCATGCGTACTCCGGGCGACGACATCGACTTGGCACTCGGGTTCCTGCTGACCGAGGGGCTGATCGCCGGGGCGGCGGACGTGGGGACCGCGAAACACTGCACCGACACCGACTTCAGAGCGAGCGCGAGGAGTGAGCTTGCGAGCCCCGCAGCCGCGAGCAGCGCTGGCAACGTGCTGGAAGTGACGTTGGCGCCGGGCGTACCGGCACCGGCGGTGGATCCGACCCGGAATTTCTACACCACCAGCTCGTGCGGGGTGTGTGGGAAGGCGAGCATCGACGCGGTACGCACCCTGTCCCGGCACCCGGTCGGCGATGATCCGTTCCGCGTCGACGCCGAGGTGCTCGCGAAGCTGCCGGAGCGGCTGCGTACGGACCAGCGGGTGTTCGACCGTACCGGCGGGTTGCACGCGGCGGGGTTGTTCACCGCGGACGGCGACCTGGTGTGCGTGCGCGAGGACGTGGGCCGTCACAACGCCGTGGACAAGGTGATCGGCTGGGCCGTACGCCAGGACCGGCTGCCACTGACCGGGCACATCCTGCTGGTCAGCGGCCGGGCCAGTTTCGAGCTCGCCCAGAAGGCGTCGATGGCGGGGATCCCGATGCTAGCCGCGGTCTCCGCACCCAGCACCCTCGCCGTCGACCTGGCCACCGAGGTCGGCATGACCCTAATCGGCTTCCTCCGCCCCACCCGAATGAACATCTACACCAGCCCCGACCGGGTGGTCCGGGCCTACCCGCGATCTTGAAGCCTGAGTCCCGGTTTCTGCGGACCCAAGCTTCAAGATCGCGGGACTGCCCTTCGGGCGGAGCGGAGGGGAGAGGTGGAGGGTGGCGGCGGTGAGGGTCACCGCGGCGGCGATCCACCAGGCGGCGCCGACCGACCACTGGGCGGCGACCGCGCCGAGGGCGACCGCGCCGACGGTGCCGCCGGTCTGCAGCATCAACGAGTCGATCGACAGTACGGTTGCCCGTTCGGTCGGGGCGACCCTGCTGTGCAACAGCTCCGACCGGAGCGGGTTGGCGATGCCGAGGCCGGTGAACATCCCGGTGTACGCTGCCGCGGCGGCCACGATCCCAGGCCCCCCGTCCAGGTCGGCGGACGCGGCCAGGCCGCCCAGCGAGAGTGCCGCGACAATGGCTCCGGACACCACCGTCCACGCGGGTGCGCGTTCCGGGGCGAATCTGCTGAACATCGACGCGACCCGCGGCCCGATCGACGCGCCCCCGGCGGAGGCGGCGAATCCGATCGCGGCGACCAGGGCGTACGCGGAGCTGGCGGTGTCAGCGTCCCCGGTGAGGTCCGCGAGCCGGCCGGGGGTGAGCAGCTCGATCGCGTTCAACGCGATGCCGAGCACCACGGCGGTCAACAGCACCCGGGTCAGTACGCCGTCGCGTACCCCGAGGCGGATGCCCTTCCCGATGGTCACCGGTACGTCCCGCAGCACGTCCGTCATCCGTACCCGGGCGGCGCGCGGCGGCTCGGTGAGCACGGCCAGCGCGACAACCAGGAGCACCACCGAGGCGGCGGCGCCGACCAGCATCGGGACCGACAACGGCACCAGGACGCCATCGTCGGGAAGCGTCACCAGCCAGGACGTCAGCAGCGGCAGGCCACCACCGGCGAGGGTGCCAACGGCGAGGGTGGCGGAGCCGGCGGCACTGCCCTGGGACAGGCCCCGGCGCAGCTCGCGTTCGTCGGCTCCGGCGGTGCGCGCGGTATCGACGTACCAGGCTTCGGCGGGACCGCTGGACAACGCCCGGGCGATCGCCTTCAGTACGGACACCGCGAGGAACATCCACAGCGAGGTGGCGAACGCCATCCATGCCAGCGCGGCGATGCCCACCGCGGCGGAGGCGGCGAGCACCGTACGGCGGCCGATGACGTCCGCGAACCCGCCGGTCGGCAACTCCAGCGCGGCCACGGCGATGCTGTAGACGGCGAAGACGAGTCCGACCTCGGTCAGGCCCATCCCGCGTACCTGCATCAGCAGCACCATCGGGGCGACCCCGAGGGCGGTGGGCAGCCAGGTCAGCGCGCTGATCAGGGCGTACCGGCGGCGTGCGGCGAGTGGACTCACGGCAGGGACACCCCTTTCTGGCAGATGTGGCGAGGGGTGTCACCGCGGTGGGCCCTTTCTGGGGTACGCGGCGAGGAAGATCGACACCGGCTCGGCGTCGGGTGCGTCGGCGTCACGGGAGGCGTACTCCCGGATCAGGGCGATCACCCGGTCGGACAGCTCGCGCAGCGTGGTGGGGCTGAGGCGGGCGAAGTCGTCGCTCTGGCCGGCGGCGTCACGCCATTGTGCGCTCCAGTCCTCTGCTTCGAAGCGCTCGGCATTCCGGGCGAGCATTTCGCGCTGCTGCACCCGGAGCCAGTGGGTCGCTTCGCGGCCCTCGGGGTCATTGGCGAAGTCGGACTCGGTCCAGCTGGTGTAGCGGTGTACGGCACGCCATCGCCGGTCCCGGGCGTTGGGCTGCTCGGGGTCCTCCTCGATGAAGCCGTACCGGGCGAGCTGGCGCAGGTGGTAGCTGGTCGCCCCGGAGCTCTCGCCCAGCTTCCGGGCCAGGTCGGACGCGGTCGCCGGGCCCTCCATCCGGAGCGCGCCGAGCATCCGCACCCGCAGCGGGTGGGCCACCGCCTTCAGGCTGGCCAGATCGGTGACGCGTCTGACGTTCTCCTGCTCCATGCCGCCGAGGTTAGCTTTACAAAGAACTCTTTGCAAACCTTTCTTTGCGGTACGCCGCACGCGCCGGGGTGGCACCGCACGCGGCGCGGCGCGCACTTGGTGGGGCGGCGACGTCCGACACGCCGTACCCGGAGCGGCG
>JBOGDK010000035.1:0-20785 GCA_050701795.1 Micromonosporaceae bacterium | reverse complement strand
GGTGATGGTGTCCAACTGGAACGCGGTGAGCACCGCCAGCACGATCACGGTGATGCTGACCGTGCCGATCACCACGGGGTTACGTTCCCGGAAGGGTTTCATCTACTTACCCCCGGGCTTGTCGCATCGGGCCTTCGGGGAGCTGAATGTCGTGGGGTTGATCAACTGCTTGTTCGGGAGCCGGACCTGCCCGTCGAAGTCACACAGGAAGAAGTTGAACCAGGAGCCGTACCTGCCGGTCCCGGTCAGCATGTCCAGCCGTACCGGCACCCGCTCGAAGGTGCGATCCAGCACGTCCTCGTTAGCGTTCAGCGTGGTCGCCAACTCTCGCAGCTTCGCGATGTCCTTCTTCAACGCCGGCCGTACGTCCTTGACCAGCCCCGCCGTCTCGTTGGTGAGCGTCGCGATGTGGCCCAGGGACGCACCGATCAACTTCCGGTCCTTGGCGAGCCCGGACACGAACGCCTGCAGTTGCCCGATGGTCTCGCTGAGCTGATCGTCTCGGGCGTTGAGCGTGGCGAGCACCTTGTTCAGGTTGTCGATCACCCGGCCGATCACCTTGTCCCGGTCGGCCAGTGTGTTCGACAACGACGCGGTACGCGACAGCAGGCTCTCCACCGTCCCCGACTCGCCCTGCAGCACCTGGATGATCTCGTACGAGAACCGGTTCATGTCTTTCGGTGAGAGCCCGGCGAACAGCGGCCGGAACCCGTTGAACAGCACCGTGAGATCCAGCGACGGCTCGGTCTGGCTGATCGGGATCAGCTCGTTCGGGCGCAGCCTGCCCTTCTTGCTGGGACCCTCGTCGAGGGCGATGTAACGCTGGCCGATCAGGTTCCGGTAACGGATCTTCGCCTGGACCGTCTTGGGCAGGGGGATCGACTCGTCAACCGTGAACTCCACCTCGCCGATCCGGTTGTTCACCAGGCTGATATCGGTCACCTTGCCGACCCGTACCCCCGCGATCCGGATGTCGTCACCAGCCAGCAGGCCGACGACGTTGGTGAACCTGGCCCGGTACGTCGGCTCCCCACCGGTCCCGTACGCCGACAGAGTGCTCGCCAGGAATGCCGTCGCCAACCCGGTGACCACAGTGAACACCGTCAGTTTGATCAGCGGGGCGATCACCCCGCGACCCTGGACGCTCACTTGCCCACCTCGCTGCGCTCGGCGGGTTTCCACACAGGCTCTACTTCATGCATCGGCTACCCCACGATCTTCACTGTCGTCGTAGCCCCCCAGATGGCCAGGCTCAGGAAGAAGTCGAAGATGTTGATCGCCACGATCGCCAACCGTACGGCCCGACCCACCGCGAGGCCCACCCCCGCGGGGCCACCGGAGGCGGTGTAGCCGTAATAGCAGTGGACCAGGATCACCAAGATGCTGAACACCAGCACCTTGAAGAAGGACCACAGCACGTCCTCGGGCGGCAGGAACTGGTGGAAGTACTTGTCGTACGTGCCGGTGGACTGACCGTAGTAGCCGGTGGCGATCAACCGGGTCGCCATGTAGCTGGACAACAGCGCGATCACGTACAGCGGGACCACCGCGACGAAACCGGCGATCATCCGCGTGGTGACCAGGAACGGCAATGACGGCAGGCCCATCACTTCGAGGGCGTCTACCTCCTCGTTGATCCGCATCGCGCCGAGTTGGGCGGTGAAGCCGCACCCCACCGTCGCCGACAGCGCCAGACCGGCGACCAGCGGCGCGATCTCCCGGGTGTTGAAGTACGCCGAGACGAACGCGGTGAACGTGCTGGACCCGATCTGATTCAGCGCCTGGTAACCCTGCAGACCCACCTCGGTGCCGGTGAAGAACGTGATGAACACGATCACGCCGACGGTGCCGCCGATCACGGCCAGTGCCCCGGTGCCGAAGCTGACCTCGGCGAGGAGCCGGAGAACCTCCCGCTTGTAGCGCCGGATCGTACGGGGGGCCCAGGCGATCGAGCGGATGTAGAACCACAGCTGGTCGCCGAGATCGTCGAGCAGCGCCAGGGGCTTGCGGTAGATCGCCGATAGGTTAGCCACCGTCAACTCCCCTTCTGCGGTACGACCTGGAAGTAGATCGCCACGATGATGAAGTTGACCGCGAACAAGAGCATGAAGGCGATCACCACGGTCTGGTTCACCGCGTCACCCACACCCTTCGGGCCACCTTTGGCGTTCATTCCCAGGTAGCAGCCGACCAGGGCCGCGATGGCGCCGAAGAACAGTGCCTTGATCTCACCGGATATCAGGTCCGCGAGCTGCCCGAGTGCCTGGAAACTCGCAAGGTACGCGCCGGGCGTACCTCCCTGCATCACCACGTTGAAGAAGTAACCGCCGGCCACACCGACCACGCTGACCAGGCCGTTGAGCAGTACGGCGACGAACATGCTGGCGATCACCCGAGGCACCACGAGGCGTTGGATCGGGTCGATGCCGAGCACCTGCATGGCGTCGAGCTCTTCCCGGATCTTCCGGGCACCCAGGTCGGCGCAGATCGCGGATCCGCCGGCACCCGCGATGATCAGCGCGGTCACGATCGGGCCTGCCTCACGTACCACCGCGAGGACGCTGGCGGCACCGGCGAACGACTGGGCACCGAGCTGCCGGGTCAGCGACCCTAGCTGCAGTGCGATCACCGCACCGAACGGGATCGACACCAGTGCGGCCGGGATGATCGACACGCTGGCGATGAACCACGCCTGCTGGATCAGCTCCCGGAACTGGAACGGGCGCCGCGGGACCGCCCGTAGCGTGTCCAGTACGAAGGCGAAGAACCTCCCCGCCTGCGTCAGCGAGTTGGTGACGACCGTAGGCACTAGCGGTCCCCTCGGTCGAGGGTGACCGTGTCCTGCTCGCCGCCCCCCGCGTGACTGCTGCTGTAGACGGTCCCGGTCGGTTCGGCACGGCTCCAACCGTCACCGGCGAACGACCCCGGTGGCGGGGTCACGCCGTTGAGCCTGCACCACTCCCCCGGTGGCCGCTGGGTACGGCGCTCCATGCCGTTCGACGGGGAGAGCTGGATCGGCACCGGCGGCAACGGCGGGAGTTCTTCGCCGGACTCGGCCTCAGCGGCCAGTTCATCGGCGTCCTTCTCCTCGGCCATCCCGATCGGACCGATCCGCTGTGCATTGAGGAACTGGCGTACCACCGGCTCCTCGGAACACAGCAGCATCTCCCGCGGACCGAACATCGCCAGGTGCCGGTGGTAGAGCAGGCCGATGTTGTCCGGGACCGTGCGCGCGGTGTTGATGTCGTGGGTGACGATCAGGAACGTCGCCTCGATCTGCTGATTCAGATCGACGATCAGCTGGTTGAGGTACGACGTGCGCACCGGGTCGAGACCCGAGTCCGGTTCGTCGAACAGAATGATCTCTGGGTCCAGTACGAGCGCACGGGCCAGACCCGCGCGCTTACGCATCCCTCCGGAGATCTCACCGGGCAGCTTCTTCTCAGCGCCCAGCAGGCCGACCATCTCCATCTTCTCGAGCACGATCCCGCGTACTTCCCGCTCACTCTTGCGGGTGTGTTCGCGCAGTGGGAACGCGATGTTGTCGAACAACGTCATCGACCCGAACAGCGCGCCGTCCTGGAACAGCACCCCGAAGAGCTTGCGGGTCTCGTACAGGTCGTGTTCGGAGAGTTTGGTGAGGTCCTTGCCCTGGATCCAGATCGAACCCTTCTCGGGCCGGAGCAGCCCCACGAGAGTCTTCAGGAACACCGACTTGCCGGTACCGGACGGGCCGAGAAGCACCGAGATCTCACCTGGGGGCAGAGTCAGGCTGACGTCACCCCAGATCAACTGCTTGCCGAAGGACTTGGACAGACCTTCGACTCTCACCTCGACGCCCAACGGGGCCCTCCCCACGGGATAGCGGTCATGTGCAGCGGTCGGCGATGACCGCACACGTCCTTCCGCGGTCGACACACCGCGAGCATTGGCATGAAGTTAACCCCTGGGTAACAAGGAAGGAAGACCCTCCATCGACACGCCTCAGTCATGGCTTCGCAACCGCGGTGGGCATACGTTACGCGCATCACAGCACAAATCAATTGGCTGGGAATGAGCGAGAAGCCCGAACCGGCACGTCTCGCAGCCAAAATGAGACCGGGGTGGTCGACCCATTGGGTCGACCACCCCGGTCGGTGTACCGAGAGTTACTTGAGGGTGACGGTAGCGCCGGCGCCCTCGAGCTGCTCCTTGGCCTTCTCCGCGGCCTCCTTGGTGACCTTCTCCAGGACGGACTTCGGCGCACCGTCCACAACGTCCTTGGCCTCCTTCAGGCCGAGACTGGTCAGCGCGCGCACCTCCTTGATGACCTGGATCTTCTTGTCACCGGCGGCCTCGAGGACGACGTCGAACTCGTCCTTCTCCTCCTCGGCCGGGGCTTCACCCGCGCCACCACCGGCGCCGGGCATGGCCACCGCGGCGACCGGCGCCGCGGCGGTCACGTCGAAGGTCTCTTCGAACTTCTTCACGAACTCGGACAGCTCAAGCAGCGTCATCTCCTTGAACGCGTCGAGCAGGTCGTCACCGGACAGCTTCGCCATGATGTGTCGTACTTCCTCTCAGTGCTTCCGCGGACCGGCCGCGGTGGGTCGTCGTGGGGTTGTATATGTCCGCGAGCGCCGTCACGCCTCGGCGGCGGGGGCCGCCTCGTCCGATGACTCCCGCTTCTCCTGCAGCGCCGCGGCGAGCCGCGCCACCTGGGACAGCGGTGCCTGGAACAGACCCGCGGCCTTGCTCAGGTTGGCCTGCATCGCGCCGGCGAGCTTGGCCAGCAGCACCTCGCGCGATTCCAGGTCAGCCAGCCTGGTGATCTCGGCGGCGGAGAGCGTCTTGCCCTCCATCACCCCGCCCTTGACCACCAGCGCCGGGTTGTCCTTGGCGAAGTCGCGCAGGCTCTTCGCCGCCTCTACCGGGTCGCCAGCGATGAACGCCAGCGCCGTGGGACCGTTGAACAGGTCGTCGAGGCCCTCGATGCCCGCCTCTGCGGCCGCCTTCTTGATGAACGTGTTCTTCGCGACCCGGTACTTGGTGTCCTGGCCGAGCGAACGACGAAGCCTCGTGATCTCGGTAACCGTCAGACCGCGGTACTCGGTCAGCACAGTCGCCGACGAACTACGGAAGCGGTCAACGAGTTCGGTGACGGCGGCCGCCTTGTCTTCCCGTACCGGCTTGGCCGCATCGCGCGTCGATGGTCCTGTCGCCATGTCCCTCCTCTCTTCGTGCTCGGCTGGCCGGGTGTTCGGCGAGGGCCCGAGACGAGAGAAGCCCCGGCGCAGGGCGCACGGGGCGTGGGACAACCGATTGGCATGCCCGTGTGGCTTTGCCGCGGCGGTCCGGATCGCTTCCGTCCAACCTGCGCGGGTCGCCCGCCTGAGCGGAGCCTTGGACCGTGTACGCCACGGTGACCAGCGGTCTTTGGGTGAACCGCAGGCAAGAGTACGCGGTCGCCGACGCAGCGCCAAATCCGCCCCGATAGCGTGCCCGTTCGAGGCGCCGCTTGTTCGGCACGCCCTAGGGCTGCGACGGCGGTCGCGCCCACGGATCGGCCGGCGGTTGCGGCGTGCTGGCGGGCGTCGATGGCGGGGTGGTGGGAACGACGATCGGTATCTGTTGAGTCTCCGAGCCGACCCCTGACGACTCTGTCGGCCGCGGATTCCCGCGTCCCGCGGGTGCCGGCGCCCGCAGATCCGTCGGCCAGACCGGAGAACCGGCACCGAGCGGCGTAGGCCCCGCCGGTTGCGGCCAGGTCGCCGTTGGCTGTGGTACGGCCTGCCGTACCACAGCTGGCGCAGCGGGGCTCGGGGGCACCGGCTGACTCCCTGGTGCCGGGTACCCGCCCGGGGGACCCGCTGGGTACGACCCGGGCTGCCCCGGGTGACCGGGCTGGCCCGGGTGACCAGGCTGCCCCGGGTGGCCGGGCTGGCCCGGGTGACCGGGGTGGCCAGGCTGGTCGGTGGGGTGGTTGCCCGACCCCGGGTACGGAACGGGCGGCACGCCCTGTCCCGGCGCCGTATGCCCAGGCGCCTGCGGCGCCATGTACGCAGGCGCCTGCGGTGCATACCCGGCCGGCACGCCTGATCCCGGGGGTATGGCGTACCCGGGCGGGGGCACGAAGCTGTGCGGGGTATGACCCCCGGGCGCCGGGGCAGCTCCGGACGGGTGCCACACCCCCGGTGGGGACGGGCCAGGTCCCCAGACCGCACCACCGGCCACCTGCATCGTCGCCATGCCTGGCGCCATCCCCGCCACCACCACCTGGCGGGACCGGCGTGCCAGCATCACCAGATACACCACTACCAGCAACAACAACACCGAGCCACCGACGACGCCGAGCACGATCAGTACGGCGCTGCCGGTGTCCCGACCCGCCCCTGCGGCCGCACCGGGCTTGTCGGGCTCCGGAGACACCAGCGGATGGTGCTTGGCTCCCGGAACATCCCCCTCGAGCGCGGCCCGGGCGTCCACGACCCCGAAGCCGTACTCGGGGTCCCGGCCAGATGCACCACGGTCCTCAGCGGTATGGATCAACCGGTTGACGACGTCGTCCGCGGAGATGTCAGGGAACGCGGAACGGATCAGTGCGGCCACTCCCGACACCAGTGCGGTGGCACCGCTCGTACCGTCGCCTAGTGCGTAGCCGCTCGGCGACACACTCGTCGGCACGGCGTTCGGCAGGCTCTCCGCGGGGGCGGAGACCACCACCTCGGGGCCTTTCGCGGAACCCTCCCAGAACGTACCGTCGCGATTTACCCCACTGACCGCCACCATGCCTGGAATCGCCGCCGGCTCGGCCACCCGCTTGTCCCCGTCACCGGTGTTGCCAGCGGCGGCGATCAGGACGACGTCCTTGGACATCGCATAGTCAATCAGCTGCTTCTTCCAGGGAGCGTCTGTGGTGCGTTCACCACCCAGCGAAATGTTCACGACCTTGGCACCGTGATCAATCGCCCAGCGCACCCCGTCGTACACGTCTTCGGGCCGGAACGCGCCTTCGTCGTTCTGCGCTATCTGTACCGGCAGGATCTTCGACTCCGGAGCGATCCCGAGAACACTGTTCTCGCCTTCTCCCTTGCCCGCGATCAGGCTCGCCATCCCGGTGCCGTGGCCATCCACGTCCTCCTGCCCGTTGCCGACCGGAGCGGCACTCTCCTCAAGCCCGATCTCGGTCCCGTCGAGCACCCGCCCTCTTAAATCGGGGTGGCTGGCGTCGACCCCGGAGTCGACCACGGCGACGGTAACGCCTTCGCCCCTGGTGATGTCCTGCGCCTCATCGACGTGCATCGACTCGAGATGCCAGGACAATGCGCGGATGGTTTCCGCGGCGGCCGGCCGGGGTTGCCACATCGCCCCGATCCCCGTACCGGCCACACAGGCGGCCAGCAGGGCCGCAATAAACGCCCGGCCGCGACGGGCAGATGGCGACCCGGCGACACGGCTGTGCCCGCACGTAGCCCCGCGCCGCCGGAAGGCGAACCCGTGGGTACGTGGGCGAGACCGTCGGCGCACCGTGCCCTCCACACCCGTTCGTCACCGACACCGTAGTCGTACCGCACCACCCCCGTTAACTGGTGTGGTGACGCCATCGAGGGGAGCGGCTCGCCACTCCCCTCGATGTTCGTGTTGCTCGACAGGTGCCCTCAGGCGGCCGTGTCGTCGTCAGCCACCCCGCGGGTACGGTTCGGGTCGATCGGTATCCCGGGGCCCATGGTGGTGGAGACGGTGACCTTCCTCAGGTACTTGCCCTTCGCCGAGGACGGCTTCGCGCGGAGCACCTCGTCAAGAACCGCCGCGTAGTTCTCGGCGAGCTGCTGCGCCGAGAAGCTGGCCTTACCGATCATGGTGTGCAGGTTGGAGTGCTTGTCCACCCGGAAGGAGATCTTCCCGCCCTTGATGTCCTGCACCGCTTTGGCGACGTCCATGGTGACGGTGCCGGTCTTGGGGTTCGGCATCAGGCCGCGCGGGCCCAGGATCCGCGCGATCCGGCCGACCTTTGCCATCTGGTCCGGGGTGGCGATGGCGGCGTCAAAGTCCAGCCACCCTCCCTGCACGCGGGCGATCAGCTCTTCCGCACCGACCTCGTCCGCGCCGGCGGTCCGCGCCTCCTCCGCCTTCTCGCCGGCGGCGAAGACGATCACACGTACCACCTTGCCGGTGCCGTGCGGCAGGTTGACGGTGCCGCGCACCATCTGGTCGGCCTTGCGGGGGTCAATACCCAGCCGCATCGCGACCTCGACCGTGGCGTCGAACTTGGCAGGGTTGGTGTCCTTGGCCAATGTCACCGCATCCAGCGGCGCGTAAAGCTTGGTCTTGTCGACCTGTTCGTCGAACTTCCGGTACGACTTGCTGCGCTTCATCGTGCATCCTCCTGGAGGTCCGTGGTACGAGCCAGCGCCTGGCTCTCCCACTCGGGTGGTCAGTTCTTGACCGTGATGCCCATCGAACGGGCGGTGCCGGCGATGATCTTCTCGGCCTGGTCGAGATCGACCGCGTTGAGGTCGGACATCTTCCGCTCGGCGATCTCCCGGACCTGGGACCGGTTGACCGAACCCACCTTCTCCCGGTGCGGCTCGCCGGAGCCCTTCTCCACGCCGGCCGCCTTCAGCAACAGCTTGGCCGCGGGCGGGGTCTTCAGAACGAATGTGAACGAGCGGTCCTCGTACACGCTGATCTCGGCGGGCACGATCTCACCACGGTTCTGCTCGGTCGCCGCGTTGTACGACTTGCAGAACTCCATGATGTTCACGCCGTGCTGACCCAACGCGGGGCCGACCGGCGGCGCCGGGGTCGCCGCACCGGCCGTCAGCTCCAGCTTGAACGTGGTCATGAGCTTTTTCTTCTTGGGTGGCATCTGTACTTCCTGGGCTTCGTCGTTTAGTGGGCGTCTGTCAGATCTTGGTGACCTGGTTGAAGTTGAGCTCCACCGGGGTCTCCCGACCGAAGATCGAGACCAGCACCTTCAGCTTCTGCTGGTCAACGTTGATCTCACTGATGGTCGCCGGCAGCGAGGCGAAGGCACCGTCGGTCACCGTGACCGAGTCGCCGACCTCGAAGTCCACGACCTTGACGTCGGGCTTCTCCTTCTCCTTGGCGACCGCCGGGGCGAGCCACTTCAGCACCTCGTTGATGCTCAACGGGGACGGCCGGTCAGCACGGTCCGTGGCTCCCACGAAGCCGGTCACCCCGGGTGTGTTGCGTACGCACGAGTACGACTCGGGTGTCAGGTCCATCCGTACCAGGATGTAGCCAGGGAAGACCTTGGCCTCGACCTGCTGCCGTTTGCCGTTCTTGACCTCGGTGACCTGCTGGGTGGGCACCTCGATCTGGAAGATGTAGTCCTCCATGTCGAGGCTGGTGGTACGGCTCTCCAGGTTGGTCTTCACCTTGTTCTCGTAACCGGCGTACGAGTGGACCACGTACCAGTCGCCAGGGGCCCGCTTCAGCGCCTCTCGCAACTCCTCGACGGGGTCTCCTTCGTCGTCGGCCGCGAGGGCGGCGTCCTCGACGGCGGAATCGGCTTGCGCAGCCGCGACATCGGCGGTGTCGGCCGGAGCCGTGTCGAGCGGTCCGGCGTCGGCCACGGGGGCAGCGCCTTCGACCGATCCGGTGTTGTCGACCGACGCGGCTTCACCGGCCGCGTTCCGGTCGTCAGCGGGTCGGGCGATCTCGTCGTACTCAGGCACGCTTGCTCACTTCCGTGCAGTATCGGTACGTCACGCAGCACCAACTCCAGCTACGCGACGGGCGGCGTTCACTCTTTGGCTGTCTCACTACCGAAGACCCACAGCATCGCCTCCGCGAAACCGAGGTCAAACAGGGCGATGATCCCGAGCATCACGACAACGAAGATCACCACCACAGTCGTGTAGGTGAGCAGCTCCTTACGGGTCGGCCAGATGACCTTACGCAGCTCGGCGACTACTTCTCGGATGAACCGGATCAGCCGCCCGATCGGGCCGACACGCTCGGAGCGCTTCGGCTTTCCAGGCTTGTCGCCCTTGCCGGACTTGGTCTTGGACTTGGATTTCGTCCCGGACTCGGAACCGGCCTTCGCCCGCTTGACGGCGGTACCGCCGCGCCGCCGGGCTGGCTCGGCGTCCTCATCCAGGTCATCGTCTTCGGACTCGAGGTCGTCGTCGAGGTCATCAGCATCGAGGGCGTCGTCGTCCGAGTCCTCGGCAGCCTCATCCAGCGTCTCGTCAGATTCCCGATCGAGCCGCTTGTCGACAGCGTCGTCGTCACGCCGCTTTCTCCTGGCCACTTCGCCCTCTCTGTTCGGGTATGCCCGGCAGAGCCGGTGGTGCCATCGCGCAGGGGCGACAGGACTCGAACCTGCAACCTGCGGTTTTGGAGACCGCTGCGCTGCCAATTGCGCCACGCCCCTATGCGGTACGCAGCTCACCCCGCTGACGACCGCCGCAGCGACCGCCACCGTGACCGGCCGCGTCACACACCGAGGGTGAGACCCACCCCGCAGCGACTACGATCGGGCACGGCGGAGTAGGGGCTACTCACCCCCAGGCGGACCAGTGTACGGGTTGCCGCTGTGGAATCCCAATCGGGCTCGGCGCCGAGACACGGCGGATTCTCGCCGCGTCCCTCAGTACGTCACCCAGATCCGGCGAGCCGGCCCGTCGACCCGGATCCGGCCGCCGTTCGGGATGATCACCTGCGGGTCGGTGTGCCCGAAGTCGACGTCGAAGACGGTCAGTACGCCCGGGTGGTACTCGTCCAACGCCCGGCGTACCGCTTCGGCCTGGGCCATGACGTACTCCCGCTTCTGTTCCGGCGTGGTGTGCCGGTCGATGTTCCACGCCTTGGCACGCCCCACCAGCACCGCGGCGAAGCGACGCAGCAGTCCGGCCTCGCCCAGGTTGCGGAGGATCCGGTAGACCTGCCCCGCGGGCGGCATCTCCTCGGAGGTCTCGATCATCAGGACGGCGCCCTCGTACTCGTCGAAGGGCGCGAGCCAGCGACGGACCGCGAGCTGCCAGTCCAGGATCTCCAGGCAACCGCCGAAGGTCACGCCCTCGGCCACCCGGTCAGCGTTACGCCAGGTCCAGCCCTGGTCGGGCGCCATCGGCGCACTGCTGGTGAGCGCCTCCGGACGGTCCCACTCGACCGCCTCGTCGGTGTGCTCGCCCGGCGGTTGGAGCTCCACCTCGCCACTGGTGAACAGCGAGGTCCGCAACGACCCGATGCTGTACGGGTGCGGCACCCCACGGCCCAGGTGCACCATCACCGAACCACCGTGGTAGCCGACGATCCCGAGTCGCCACAGGTACGTCAGGAAGTTGGTGTTGTCGGAGAACCCGAAGAACGGTTTCGGGTTGGCCCGGATCAGCTCCTCGTCCAGGTACGGCAGCACGGTGATCTGGTCGTCGCCCCCGATGCTCGCCATCACCGAGGCGATCTCCGGATCAGCGAAGGCGGCGTTGATGTCCCGGGCCCGCTCGACCGACGACGCATCCATCTTCCGGGTCGTCGGGTACTCCACGGGCTCCAGACCGATGTCGTCACGGAGCCGCCGCAGCCCCAGTTCGTACACCTCAGGGAACACTTTGGGCAACCCGGCAGAGGGGGACAGCACCGCGACCTTGTCGCCGGGCTTCGGACTCGGTGGATACCTCAGGCGCATGGCGGCAGCGTACGACTCGGCGTACCGATGGCGGACAGGATTATTGAGGTGCCCGAGTTATTGAGGTGCCTGACCGATCGCGATCATCGGGCTCCCGGACTATCGCGCGGGCCTGGCCGAGCACCTTCTCGCCCGCCGAACGCGCCGTCAGGTCGATCTGGATCCGCCCGTCGTCCAGCCGGCGCTTCACCACCCCGGTGACGGTCAGCTCGGCGCCGGTGTCGTCGTCCGGCACCACGACCGGCTTGGAGAACCGGACGGCGTACTCCTCCAGGGCTGTGGGGTCACCGAGCCAGTCAGTCACCGCACGCGCCGCGTACGCCATGGTGAGCATGCCGTGAGCGATCACGTCGGGCAGGCCCACGGACGTGGCGATCCGTTGGTTCCAGTGGATCGGATTGAAGTCGCCAGAGGCACCCGCATACCGCACCAGGTCGGCACGAGTCACCTGGAACGTCCGCTCCGGGAGCGTGGCACCGGGTTCGAGGGGGACCACGCTGCGACTCATCGCACCACCAGCATCGACCAGGCGGTGAGCACCGCTTCGCCGTCAACGGTGGCCACGTCGGTACGCGTGGTGAGCAGCTCGTTGCCCGCCATGGCGCGGATGTTCTCCACCGTGACCGCACACCTCAACCGGTCGCCGGGGTGCACCGGGCGGGCGTACGAGAACCGCTGCTCTCCGTGTACCACCCGACTGAGTTCGATCCCCAGCTCGGTCAGCAGCGGCTCACTGGCCGCGAACGTGAAGACGATCGGAAACGTCGGAGGCGCTACGACGTCCGGGTGACCCAGCGCCTTGGCGGCGTCCGGGTCGCGGTACGCCGGGTTCGGGTCCCCGATGGCGTCCGCGAATTCCCGGATCTTCTCACGCGCCACCTCGTACGGAGCCGACGGCGGCGAGGTACGCCCGATGACGGACGGGTCGAGCGCCATGTCGCTGGCGGATCTACCGGGTCTCGCGGTGCGCGGTGTGCTTGCCGCAGCGCGGACAGAACTTCTTCAGCTCCAGCCGGTCAGGGTCGTTTCGGCGGTTCTTACGCGTGATGTAGTTGCGCTCCTTGCACTCCACGCATGCCATAGTGATCTTCGGACGTACGTCAGTCGCCTTAGCCACGGCGAAGTGCCTTCCTCGCAAGAATCGTTACGGACAACCCCACCAGAGTAGCGACCCTGGTCGCATCCCGAACCAGGTGGGGGCCACACCCCGGTCATGGTCTTCGTTGGTAGCGGTGGCCGGACTCGAACCGGCGACACAGCGATTATGAGCCGCTTGCTCTACCTCCTGAGCTACACCGCCGCGCAGTGAAGGTTTCTGATCGGACTCCCTCTGGTGCTCCTGTAGCGAGCCTAACCACACCAACGAACCGCAACCCGCGCCGTGGGGGGCGCGGGGGCTCGGGCCCCCCGACTGGCATCAGCGAGAGTCCCGGCTCGCGCAATCCGCGAGCACAGGTCTCCCCACTCGAGCCCCTTTACGGAATCGAACCGTAGACCTTCTCCTTACCATGGAGACGCTCTGCCGACTGAGCTAAAGGGGCATGGAGCCCGTCCTGGGACGCGCGCCGCGATAAGAGTACACGGTGTCCCCCACCATCGCCGAACGGGTTCCAGGGGTCGCTCAGCCCCCGCCGCGGACCCGGCGAGGACGTACTCAGGGAACCGCGCGGAGCCGGCGTACGGCGCCGGACGGGGTGGTCTCCAGCTCGGTCTGCGCCGCGAACCAGGTCGCCAGTCGCTCGTACGGCAGCGGACGCGAGAAGAAGAAGCCCTGACCCAGGTCGCAGCCCATCTCCTCGAGTAGTGAGAGCGTCAGCTCGCTCTCCACGCCTTCTGCCACCACCGAGAATCCGAAGTGGCGCGAGAGGTCCACCACCGCTCGTACGATCGCCAGGTCGCCTGCGTCCGTGGCCATTCCCTGCACGAACGAACGGTCGATCTTGACCTCATGGACCGGCAGCCGGCGCAGATACGACAGCGATGAATAGCCGGTACCGAAGTCGTCGACGGACAGCCGTAGCCCCAACTCCCGAAGTTTCCGGAGTGCGGGCAACGGCTTCTCGGTCTCCCCGACCATGCCTTCCTCGGTGATCTCCAAGGTGAGGCGATCGGCAGGCACCTCGTACTCCCGCAGCAGGGAGCCCACGTACGGGGGGAACTCAGGATCGAGCAGCGTACGTGGCGAGAGGTTGACGGCGATTCCCAGCGGGCGACCTTCCCGGTCCCACTCACGACACCGGCGCAGACCCTCGCGCAGCACCACATCCGTCAGCTTGCCGAGCTGGCCGGTGTGCTCGGCCACCGAGATGAAATCCGGCGGGGCGACTGAACCGTGTGCCTGGTGTTCCCACCGGGCGAGGCACTCGACACCGGCCAGGGCCCGGCCGGAGATCGTGATCTTCGGCTGGAAGTAGACCTCGACCTCGCCGTTGTCGAGGGCACGGCGGAGATCCCCGGCGAGGCCGAGCCGGCGTACCGACCGGGACTCCAGGCCAGGGTTGAAGACCCGGATCCCGGACGTGGTGGACTTGGCGGCGTACGTCGCCACGTCCGCGCGTTGCAGCAGGGTTTCCGGCTCGGTGCCGTGGTCGGGGTGCAGCGCGATGCCGACCACGGTGTCCACATCCACGGTGAGCGAACCCAGCCGGAACGGATCCTGCAGCGCGGTACGCAACTCCCCGGCCAGCTCCACCGCGGCGTCGGCGTTAGCGATCCGCAGCAGCACGCAGAACTCGTCACCACCAGCACGCGCCACCAGGGAACCGTCCGGAGC
The DNA here is from genome assembly GCA_050701795.1 of Micromonosporaceae bacterium. Classification (GTDB taxonomy): domain Bacteria; phylum Actinomycetota; class Actinomycetes; order Mycobacteriales; family Micromonosporaceae; genus WHSM01. The sequence continues at coordinate 6,377 of JBOGDK010000035.1, read as the reverse complement.
CGCTGCGACCAGTCGCCGTGCCACCTCGGCGAGCACCTTGTCGCCCGCCACGTGGCCCAGCGAGTCGTTGACCTCACGCATGTCGTCCACGTCGAAGAGCAGCGCCGCGACGACCTCGCCGGGAGCGCGTACCTTCACCGCTTCCTCAAGTGCGAAGATCATGCGGCGACGGTTCGGCAGCGACGTCAATGCGTCGTGGTACGCGTCGAACCGCAGCCGATCCACCAGTCGGGAGTTCTCGACCGCGACCGCGGCGTGAGCTGCCAGCGTCTCCAGGAGCTGTACGTCGTCCCCGCGGAATCGTTCCAGGTCACCGAGCCGGTTGGCCACCTCCAGGCACCCGATCACCGCCGTGCCGGAGCGTAGCGGCACCTCGATCACGTCCTTGGCCCCGGAGCCACGCAGGATCGAGCGATCTTCCTCGTCGCCCAGTTTCGGACCCACGGCCACGGTCTGACCCTCGGCAAGCACCCGCTCCCGGAACAACCGGGGCGAGGAGGCCCGGTCGATCAGCCCCGCGCTGTCGGCCCGTGCCGTGAGCAGCATCTCGGGGTAGCGGCCCCGGGACGGCAGCCAGAGCGTCGCGGAGTCCGCGTTGAGCAACTTGCGGGTACGGGTCAGCAATTCGTCCGCGAGCGTGCCGTCCTGACGCGCGCCACCCAGCGCCCGGGTGAGTTCGTACAGCTCGGCGAGACGGAGCTGCTGCCGTACGAACTGCGTGTAGCCCCGGTACACGAACACGACGGCGGCCACCACGGGAATCAGCAGCAGCACAGTCCAGGTGCTGACCTCCAGGACCAGCAGGACCAGGATGCCCAGGGTGGCGTTGAGAAGCGCGGCGACAAGCGTCGAGATGGTGGTACGGATGACCTCGGTACGGCTCGGTGGGCCCTGCACCAGGGTGATCGCTCCGAACACGCATGCCGTACTGATCGCCACCGCCGGGGTGATCGCGGCGAAGGCCACGGCCCACCATCGCGGCGTCGGAAGCGCTCCCAGGTGCAGACCATCCGCGATCAGCAGCACGACCGTGGCGGCGGTCGCCGCGACTCCGGTGTTGAATGCCGCCTTCTGGATGGAGGGTCGTTCGTACGCGTAGTAGAGCAGATACCCGAGCACCCGGGACGCAAGCAGGCTGAACGGCTCGAGGTAGAACAGCCCGATGACCAGCGGCATCTCGGAGAACGACAGCGTGTAGCCCTGGCTGCCCATATCGATCTTCAGACGCGCGGCGATCGCCAGGAAGAACAGTGCCGAAAATATGACCAGGTGCCACGGTTGCTGTACGAGGTGGCTCCAGGACCACCAGCCCTTGGCGGAGAACCCGATGATGACCGTGGCGCAGAGCGCGAGGTTCAGCACCCAGACGAGTCGTGGCCGCACAGATGAGGACTGCGGTAACGGGCTGGCCTGGTGTCGCAGATCGGCTGGAGACGTCATCGACCGCATCGTCCCCTTCACCAGTACCCGCGCCGCGAGGAGGCGACGCCGAGAGAACGACCCGGGTGGATCAGTCCCAGCCGGGTTCGGCCATGGTGGAGATGCCCGAGTCGACGACCGCCACCACAGAACTGCCCGCAGCAGGGTCGTCGGATGCCGAGGCCGCGCCCGGCGCGCCGAAGAAGACCGTGGCCACAATCCCGGCCGACAGCAGCACCCGCCCCGCCCAGGCGCCGATCTTGCGAGGATTCATAATGCTGACTCCGAGGTTGTAGGGCCCGACACAGATCCCCAGTGGGGCCTGATCCTGCCACACGGAAGAGCCGTAACAGAAGGGCGCATGCGTGTCACACACGACGCCGCGCGACCGAGTCGGGGTATTAGGGAACGTATATTCCGATAATTACTACTTGGGAGTTTCGACAAACCCGCCAGGCTTGCGTTGGTTTCGCGCCGCGAAACTGAGCGGTTCCGTCGTGACCGAAAGCGACTCTAACCGCCACGACGGTGGGAGCGCAGCCAACCGTACGGATGAAGACGCGGACCCTCGACGGGATCCACGGGGCTGTTCCGGGAGGACCGGGTCCACCGAACGTCTGAGCTTGTCGATCTCCACTCGGACGAGCGGCGCCCTGTGAATGGCGCAGACAGCGACCACGGTGGAGCGGCGGCGGCCGGAGCGCTCCTTTTGATCCACGCTGTAGAGAGCTCAGCTCCGAGTAGGGTGCGATTGTGGAGATCGTCCGGGCGAACGGGCTCGAGATCGCCTACGAGCGGGTCGGCGAAGGGCCGCCTCTGGTTTTCGTCCACGGCGCGGCCGAGGACAGCCGCAGCTGGCAACCGCAGGTCGCCGGCCTCGCCGACGAGTTCACGGTTGTCGCATGGGACGAGCCGGGGGCTGGCCGATCCTCCGATCTGCCTGACGGTTTCGGCCTGGCGGATTTTGCCGACTGCCTCGCGGCGCTGATCGAGGCGCTCGAACTCGGGCCTGGGCACATCGCCGGCCTGTCCTGGGGTGGCACCGTCGTACTTGAGCTCTACCGCCGTCATCCCGGGCTTGTCGCGACCCTGATCATGATCGACACGTACGCCGGCTGGAAAGGCTCCCTGCCCGCAGACGAGGTGCGAGAGCGGGTCGCCGGCGCGCGAAGAATGCTCGCTGCGCCGCCGCAGGACTTCGACCCCACACTTCCCGACCTCTTCGCCAGCGACCCGCCGGCGGAGTTCGTCCCGCTGCTCACTGCCATCGCCGCCGACGTCCGCCCCGCGACGCTCGTACACCAGCTGACCCTTATGGCCGAGGCCGACCAGCGCGACCTTCTGCCTCGTATCGCCGTCCCGACCCTGCTGATCTGGGGCGAGCTGGACGCGCGCTCGCCGCTCAGCGTCGCCCGCCAGTTCGAGGAGGCGATCCCGGACACCACACTCGTCGTGATCGAGGGTGCCGGCCACGTCAGCAACCTCGAACGGCCCGCACAGGTGAACGAGGCAGTGCGCGAGTTCTGCCGCGCCCACTAACCATCAGCGCGATGAAGCACCGGCCCTGAGCTGGTACGTGGCTTCCTGGAAGCGTGGGACGCGGCCGAGAACGTCGAGCCGCTGCTCATCGAGTTGGGCGAAGCGATGTCATCGCGGCTTCTTCCATCCCAGCGGGCGAGCCAGAACGATCACGAGCGTTCCCATCGGCCCCCAGAGGCACGGGGCAGGTAGGGCCGTGGATCCAGCTCCTTCCGGTTGACCAGCCACTGATTCAGAGGGAAGAAGACCGCCACCACGGCCAAGAACGCCACACATTCAAGGCCGTCTCGCATCCCGTTCCCCGCAGTCGCCGCGCGCGATTCAGGTGGATCTTGTGCCCACTCTGTGCCCGCAGATTGCCACAGACGGTCGGACGTGGCCGGACAGGGCCAGAGAGACGAAGAAGGCCCCCGGCCAGCGTGTGTGCTGGTCAGAAGCCTTTCGCCGGTGGTGGCGGGTAGAGGATTCGAACCTCTGTAGGCATAAGCCGACGGATTTACAGTCCGCTCCCATTGGCCACTCGGGCAACCCGCCTTGGTCGCGCGCGCCACGTTACACGTCGCCCGCGCGGAGAAAGGATAGCCGTACTGCCCTACGGGGTTGCAAACGGGTGCCGCGTCCCGGGTCGGTAGCCCAACCCGTGGTGTCGCGACCGACCGGCGAGCCCGCGCGTCGTAACCTGTGGGCGACACTCGACAGGAGGATCTACCCGTGGCCAATCCGAGCTTCGACATCGTCTCCGAGGTCGACCGCCAAGAGGTCGACAACGCGTTGAATCAGACCGCGAAGGAGCTGTCCCAGCGGTTCGACTTCCGCGGCACCGGTGCGTCGATCAGCTGGTCCGGCGAGGCGGTCTCAGTTCAGGCCGAGACCGAGGACCGGGTACGCGCCGCCCTCGAGGTCTTCAAGGAAAAAGCGGTACGCCGCAACATCTCGTTGAAGGCGCTCGACCCCGGCGACCCGCAGCAGTCCGGCAAGACGTACAAGATCGATTGCAAGATCGTCCAGGGGCTCGCGTCGGACAAGGCGAAGGCGATCGCGAAACAGATCCGGGACGAGGGCCCCAAGGGCGTACAGACGCAGATTCAGGGCGAACAGATCCGGGTCACCGGCAAGAAGAAGGACGATCTGCAGGCCGTTATCGCGATGCTCAAGCAGGCCGACCTGGACGTGCCCCTGCAGTTCACCAATTACCGGTAGGCCGTACCGCGCGATTCCGCGCCGAATCCAGAGGAATGCTCACGTCCTCGTGGGACAAACGCGCCGTTCGACGGCCGCACGATCAGGGCCAGTCCGCCGGCAGTCACCTGGAGGGCTGGCCCTCATTGTCGGCAGGAACTGGTGAATGTCACCAGATCGAGCCTGCCGCCTTAGCCAGTTTCACCCATAAGGTGAATCTCCAGACATCAGGGGAGGGTCTCCATGAACGATGGTGAAGCCGACGACCCGCTGCGGAACGTACACCTGATCGGGAGCATCCCCGCCGACGACGCCGAGCAGGCGATGCGGGAGGCGACCAACCGGTTGGGCAACCGGCTCCGGACCCTGCCCGATGGCGTACCAGACGATGGACCTCGCGGCGCGGCTGGCCTGAGCCCGGCCCCCGGCCGTCAGCGGCGCAGCCTGGTGTCCGGCCGGCCCGGTGCCTGGGCCCCTGGCGCTCAGTCGCGCAGCCGGAGCAGCAGCCGGTCCTCGGCCGTGATCTTCTCCGCCTGGGCGAGCAGCAGCTCCAGGTCATCGTCACCGCGGAGGTAGCGCCCCGACAGCGCGTCCACCTCGCCGGTGGCGATCCGTACGATCAGGCCGGCCGCGCGCTCCGGCGCCACCACGTTCCCCTCGTCGAACTGCCGCCGCAGCCAGCTGGTCATCTTCGCCTCGTACGAACCTTCCGCGCCCTGGAACCCGAAGACCTCCTCCGACAGGCCGATCGGCAGCACACCGGGATGCACCGCGAACACCCGCAGACCCCGATGGCGGGTCTCGTACGCCTGGTTCTCGGTCAGTTTGATCACCGCGGCCTTGGACACCGAGTACGCCGACATGTGCGGCCACCGGAACACACCGGCGTGGCTGGCGATATTGACCAGCCGACCGGCACCGCGTTCGACCATCGACGGCAACACCGCCGCCGAGCACAGCGCCACCCCGCGGAGGTTCACCTCCACGGTTCGCCACCAGAACTGCTCGTCCACGTCCCACTGTGGGCCTACCGGGCCGTTCAGGCCGGCGTTGTTGACCAGCAGGTCGATCGGCCCGAGCGCGTCGGCCGCCGCGGCCACGCCGTCTCGTACGGCGTCGGGGTCAGTGACGTCCATCGGCACCGCGACACCGGTGCCGCCGCCGGCTTCGATCTCACGTACCGCCTCGGCCAGGTGCTCTCTGGTACGGCCGGTGACGGCCACCGCGGCCCCCGCCGACGCGAGCTCCCGGGCGATGACCCGGCCGAAGCCGCGCCCGCCGCCGGTGACGAGGGCGACAGAGCCGGACAACGTCTCCTGTGTGACCACCCGAGGGACCCTAGCCGCCGGTGGTGGGGGCGGGGTGTTTTGGGCCTCGGGCTTGTGGCCATGTCGCGGTCTCCGGGTGCCGGGTGACCGCACAATGACCACAAACCCGAGGTGGCGACGGGTGTCGGAAGGTAGAAGCGGACAGGGGTCAGAAGACGGTTTCGCCGGGCAGGCCGAAGAAGTCGTGCCACTTCTGCTCGGTGCCCGAGAACCCGGAACCGGTGGAGGTGGCCACGTACACGTCCGCCGTTAGGGCGTACGTGAAGGTGACGACGTCGGCCTTGCCGTCGCCGTTGACGTCGGACACGGTGGGCACCTCACCGAACGGGGCGAACCAGTCGTGCCACTTCGCGCTGCCGGAGAACCCGGAACCAGTGGACGTGGCGACGTACACGTCCCCGCCACTGCCGCGGGCGAACACGACGATGTCGTCGCTGCCGTCGCCGTTGACGTCGCCGACCCGGGGTTCCTCGCCGCCGATCGCGAACCAGTCGTGCCACTTCGCGCTGGCGGCGAACCCGGACCCGGTGGAGAGCGCGACGTACACGTCCCCGGTGGTGCCGCGGGTGAACGTGACGATGTCGTCCTTGCCGTCGCCATTGACGTCAGCCACCGCCGGGAACTCGCGATACGGCGCGAACCAGTCGTGCCACTTCTGCTCGGTCCCTGAGAAGCCCGACCCGGTGGACAGCGCCACGTACACGTCACCAGCGGCGTTGTTGCTGAACGTGATGATGTCGGCCTTGCCGTCGCCATTGACGTCTCCGACCGCCGGCACCTCACCCGCTGGGGCGAACCAGTCGTGCCACTTCACGCCCGCACCGAAGCCCGAACCGGTGGACAGCGCGACGTACACGTCGGCGTTCGCGCCCTGGGTGAACGTGATGATGTCATCGCGACCGTCGCCGTTGA
>JBOGDK010000034.1:0-20788 GCA_050701795.1 Micromonosporaceae bacterium | reverse complement strand
GCCGCAAGTCACTGCCCTACCACCCGAACGGAATGATCTTCCGGGCGTACGACGCGTCCGGGGCGGCGCTGCGGGAGCGCACCTACTACTCGGTCGGCGGCGGGTTCGTGCTCGACGACCAGGCCGCTGGGGCGGATCGGATCAAGCCGGACGACACCCCCGTGCGGTACCCGTTCCGTACCGGTGCCGAGCTGCTGGCGCACGCGGACGGCGCCGGCCTTCCGATCTCGGCACTGATGCTGGCGAACGAGACCGCGTGGCGTCCCGAGTCGGAGGTACGCGCCGGGCTGCTCCGGATCTGGGACGTGATGCAGGAGTGTGTACGTCACGGCTGCGCCGCCGAAGGCGTACTTCCTGGTGGGTTGAAGGTCCGGCGCCGGGCCGCACAGTTGCACCAGACGATGGCCGGGGAACCGGGCGGTGACGGCGTATCGGTGCTGGGCGAGCCCGCGACGGCCGCCGCTGTCACAGCAAGCGCGATCGGCACCCTCACCGACCCGCTCCGGGCGATGGACTGGGTGACGTTGTACGCCCTCGCGGTCAACGAGGAGAACGCCGCCGGTGGCCGGGTGGTCACCGCGCCCACCAACGGCGCGGCCGGAATCGTCCCGGCGGTGCTGCACTACTACGCAAAGTTCGTCTCCGGGGCCGACGACGACGGCGTGATCCGGTTCCTGCTCACCGCCGGAGCGATCGGCGTGCTCTTCAAGGAGAACGCCTCCATCTCAGGCGCTGAGGTGGGCTGCCAGGGTGAGGTGGGGTCGGCCTGCTCGATGGCCGCCGCCGGTCTCGCCGAAGTCCTCGGGGGTACGCCGCGTCAGGTGGAGAACGCCGCGGAGATCGCGATGGAGCACAACCTGGGGCTGACCTGCGATCCGGTGGGTGGGCTGGTGCAGATCCCGTGCATCGAACGCAACGCGGTCGCCAGTATCAAGGCGATCACCGCGGCCAGGCTGGCGCTACGTGGTTCCGGCCAGCACTTCGTCTCCCTGGACAAGGTGATCAAAACCATGCGGGAGACCGGCGCCGACATGAAGGTGAAGTACAAGGAAACCGCGCGCGGTGGCCTGGCCGTCAACGTCATCGAGTGCTGACCGGGATCGCCCGATCCCGATCCCGGCCCGCCCCCGACGGCGACCCAAGATCCACGCAAGTAACCGAAAACAAGCTGCTTCACGCCGGCCGGAAGCCGCTTGTTTCCGGAAACAAGCGAGGATCTTGGGGCGTGACAGGGCGCGGGCGGTTGCCGCAGCGGTGGGTTAGGGGCGGTGTTTGGCATCGAGCATGGCGCGGTCCGCCTTCCGGAACGCGCCGATCAGACCGGTTGTCGGATCCAGCTCGGACCAACCCACACTCGCTGAGACCGGAACGCCGGGTACCAGCGACTCCCAGTCTTCGGCCCGGATCGCGGTCGCGATCCGCCGTCCGATCAACGTGGCTTCGTCAAGCGTGGCCGACGGCAGGATCACCACGAACTCGTCACCACCGTACCGGGCGAGGAAGTCCCGCCGCCGCAAGGTGCGTACCAGCACTGATGCGACCCGTTGCAGTACCAGGTCGCCCGTCAGGTGCCCGTGTACGGTGTTGACCGACTTGAACGAGTCGAGGTCGATCACCCCGAGTACGCCCACCTCTTTGTCCCGGGTCAGCTGCTCGATCCGGTTTTCCAGGCTGCGACGGTTGGCCAGCCCGGTGAGTGGATCGGAGAGGGCCTCACCGGCGTACCGGCCGATGGTGCGGCGCAACTCCTCGTGGTCGAGGCGTACCGCGATGCCGTCCACGAACAGGCCGCGTACCCGTTCCAGGTCCGCAGACGCGATCCGGAACGCCGCCCGGTCCGCGAGGTCGGCGGCGACGTGATCGCCCGCTGCGGCGTACGCGATGGCGCGCAGCCGGTGCGTCTCGGCGCCGCCGAGGGTGCGCGGGTCGACGGTGACCCGATCCAACCGCGCCAGTGCGTCACTGGTCCGCCCTTCCGCGATCGCCCGGCACACGGTGGACAGTTCCCGCAGGTCAACCGCCTCGGGCAGGCTCACCTTCCGTACGTGGGAGACCTGTGGCTGCGGGAGTGCGGGATCGGTGTGCCCGATGGCGGCGAGCCGGGCAACGGCGTACTCCACGTACGGCAGATGGTCGGGGCGCAGTGCGGACATCCCACCGGCCCGGGCGAGTAGTTCCTCCAGCCCGGCGAGTGCGCCGATCAGCTCCTGGCGACACCGGTCGGTGTCCCCGCGGTGGTCGTAGGAGACAGCGGCCCGGATCCCGACTTCGGGCACGGCGTGTTCGGCCGGGTTGAGGTCGGCCGCGGTCGCGGACTGGTGGCCGCGACCGGCGGTGTACCGCGCGTGTTCGTGGAACCCGAGGTACGAGTAGACCGTCGCCAGGTCGGACCAGGCGTCAGCGGCGGCGATGTCGTTCCGCTGCACCGTTTCGAGCACCCGGCTGGCACAGACCAGGTGCATGGTGGCGCGGTCGAGGGATCCCTCAGAGTTCGCCACGTAGCCGGCGAGGGCATGGAACTCACCGAGCAGTGCGGGGTCCGGCTGCCGTCGCAACGCCTGATCGGCCCGGTCCACCACCGGGGGGCACTCGGCGGTACGGCCGAGGTTGATCAGGGCTCCGAGCTTCATCAGGTAGGCGCGGGCCACCTCGTACGGGTCGGGGGACGTGGTGGCGATCCGGTCGGCCAGCACCACCGCGTCGTTGGAGCGGATGTCGCGGATCAGCTGCCGGAGATTGTCGGTGGAACGGGCTGCTTCACCGGCCGGTTGCGGCGAAGGGCGGTGGCCGCCCGGGCCGGCGGGCGGGTCGTGTCCCGGGTCGTACCCTGGCTCCGGCGAACCCACCCGCACTGGCCCCTTTCGTTTGTGTGTGCCTGATCCAGCAGCTCCCGTTCTGTCTCCGGTCACCGGGATGCTCATAACCGGCACCGCGTGCGCGATGCCGGTGCCGTCGATTATGCGTGGTGCGGGTCTCGTTGGCAGCACCAGAATCCCCACAACTGACGGCAATTGCCGCTTACCGCTGTGTGACCGGCGTTCCTGGCGCGGTCGCCGGTGGTGACTGTCCTGGTCGGGCAGCCGACAGACGTTGGTCCGGCCAGGTGCGTCCTCAGTACGATGTGGCGACTTGTCTCCCGACTGTGTGCCACGTCAACGCGTGGTCAACGCGACGTACCGGGAGCGGTGCGATTGTTGTCCCGGCGCTGCACCGGCGCTGGCGACTTCGAACCATTTCCTGGGGGGTTTATCCGATGAGCGACTTCGACAACTACGACGTGAACAATGACGGCGTCGCCGACGACGTGGACACCGCCGCTTACACCGACGGCGGCACGGTCACGTTGGCCGACACCGATAACGACGACTTCGCCGACGCGGCGGCGTACGACGCCGACGGCGACGGCAACCCGGAGAACGTCGACTACGACACCGACAACGACAACAAGCTCGACACCACGGTGCACGACCTTGACGACGACCGGGACCCGGACGCGGTCAGCGCCGACACCAACGCTGACGGCCGGGTGGACACCGAGGCGTACGACCGCAACGACGACAGCGCGATGGACACCGTGGTCGCCGACACCGACCACGACGGTCGCACCGACACCGCGGTGGCCGACCGCGACTTCGACGGCACCGTGGACTACACCGCCGAGGACCCGGACGAGGACGGCAACGTCGACCGGACCACCTCGGACACCGATGGCGACGGGGTCAGGGACACCGTGCACTACGGCGACAACGACACCAACCCGTACGCGAGCTGATCCAGGCTCTGGCTCTTCCTCACCAGGTGCCCGCGACCTTCCCGGTCACGGGCACCTGGCGTCCGCGCCGCGGTCCCGGCGGTTGGCGGTTGCGCCGCTTCAGTACGCTCCTCGCGTTGATGAGCTCGCTGGGCAGGTCGCCTCGAGTCGTTCCGGTGCCTGCCCCTGGGCTCTAGAAGATTGCACCCCTGGAGGCAGAAGTGACTCAGCAAGACGCCGCGCCGAACGAGTCGCAGGGCCCGGCCCCGGCGCCGGGTGCGGCAGTGCCGCCGCCACCGCCCGCGCCCAAGCAGAAATCGAAGGTGCTTCGGGTCGTGATCGGCCTGGCCCTGGCCGTGGTGGTGTTCGGTGTCGCGCTGTATTTCGCGCAGAGCGAGCCAGGCAACGCGAAGGTGGGTGACTGCGTCTCCGGCACCAGCGCGGAGGAGCTGGAGATCGTGGAGTGCAGCGCGCCCGAGGCGGAGTCGAAGGTCGTGGGTCGGGTCGAGAACAAGAGCGAGGCGCAGGCCAGTACGTCCTGCACGAAGTTCAAGGACGCGCGTCAGGCGTTCTGGCAGGGAAAGCCAGGCGAGAAGGGCCTGGTGCTCTGCTTGGCACCTGCAAGCTGAAATTTAGTGGTACGGGCGGATTGTTCCACTCCGTCCGGTTCCTTGCGCCTAGCCGGTGGTCGGTCCCGTGTGGGGACCGGCCACCGGCTTTGTGATTGACGAACCCTACCCACGGGTAACCAAGGCGGGTAGCCTCGGCTCCAGATGTAGATCACAAGGGGATGGCGATGACGACGACAGAGAGTACGGCCCGTCCGACCCCCGAGAAGCCCGCCGCTGACGATGCGACATTGCAGCGGAACGTGGCCACGGACCGGCCACCAATGAGCGACGTGAGCGCCACCGCTGGGCCCTCTGAACGCGAAGCCCGCGAGGTCGCCGAGGAGGCGCGGGAGAAGGAATGGCGGAAGCCGAGCTTCGGCAAGGAGTTGTTCCTGGGCCGGTTCCGGCTGGACCTGATCGACCCGCACCCGCAGCCCACCCCGGAGGACCGGGAGCGGGGTGAGGCGTTCTTGTCGAAGCTTCAGGACGTCTGCGCCACCATCGACAACGCCGTGATCGAGCGCGACGCGCAGATTCCGGACGACGTCATCCAGCGGATGCGCGAGGTCGGCGCGTTCGGTATGAAGATCGACACCAAGTACGACGGGGTCGGCTTGACGAACCACTACTACGCCAAGGCGCTACAGGTCATCGGTTCGGCGAGCCCGGCGCTCGGGGCGATGCTCTCGGCGCACCAGTCGATCGGCGTACCGCAGCCACTGAAGCTGCTCGGCAGCGAGGAGCAGAAGCAGAAGTTCCTGCCCCTGCTGGCGAAGGGCGAAATCAGCGCGTTCCTGCTGACTGAGCCGGACGCCGGCTCCGACCCGGCAAGGCTCGGCTCCACCGCCACCCCCACCGAGGACGGTACGGCGTACCTGCTCAACGGGGTGAAGCTGTGGGCCACCAACGGGGTGGTCGCCGACCAGCTCGTGGTGATGGCGATGGTGCCCCGCGGCGAGGGCCGGCGGGGTGGCATCACGGCGTTCGTGGTGGAGGCCGACTCGCCCGGGATCACGGTGGAACGCCGCAACACGTTCATGGGGCTGCGGGGTCTGGAAAACAGCGTCACCCGGTTCCACGACGTACGGGTGCCGGCGGAGAACGTGATCGGCGGCGAGGGCAAGGGCCTCAAGATCGCGCTGACCACCTTGAACACCGGCCGGTTGTCGTTGCCGGCGATGTGCGTCGCCGCCGGCAAACACAGCGTCGCCACTGCCCGGGCCTGGGCCGCCGAGCGGGTCCAGTGGGGCAAGCCGGTCGCCAGGCACGAGGCGATCGCGGTCAAGTTGGCGTCCATGACGGCCAATACCTTCGCCATGGAGGCCGTACTCGACCTGTGCACGATGCTCGCCGACGACGAACGCAACGACATCCGGATCGAGGCGGCGATCGCGAAGCTGTTCGCCTCCGAGGTGGCGTGGCAGGTCGCCGACGACCTGGTGCAGGTACGCGGCGGTCGCGGGTACGAGACGGCCGAGTCGCTGTCCGCCCGCGGCGAACGCGGCATCCCGGCCGAGCAACTGCTGCGCGACCTGCGGATCAACCGGATCTTCGAGGGTGCCACCGAGATCATGCACCTGTTCATCGCCCGGGAAGCGGTTGACCAGCACCTCTCGGTCGCGGGCGACATCATCGACCCGGATGTGAAGCTCGCCGGTAAGGCGAAGGCGGCAGGCAAGGCGGGCATGTTCTACGCGGGCTGGTTGCCCACACTCGCGGTCGGCAAGGGACAGCTCCCCGGGGCGTACGGCGAGTTCGGGCCGCTCGCCAAGCACCTCCGGTACGTCGAGCGCACCAGCCGTAAGCTCGCCCGTTCCACGTTCTACGGGATGTCCCGATGGCAGGGGAAGCTGGAGCAGAAGCAGGCGTTCCTGGGACGCATCGTCGACATCGGTGCCGAGTTGTTCGCGATCAGCGCCTGCTGCGTACGCGCCAGGTCGATGCGGGGCATCCCCGAAGGGGCAGCCGCCGCGGAGCTCGCTGGCCTGTTCTGCGCCCAGTCCCGGCTGCGGGTCAACGCCCTGCTACGCGATCTGTGGCGCAACACCGACGACGCGGACGGCCACGTCACCAGGCGGCTCGTCGACGGCCGGTACGAGTGGCTGGAGGACGGCGTACTCCCGATCACGGACACCGGGCCGTGGGTGACCCGGTGGCAGCCCGGTGCGTCCACCGAGCCGGACCTGAGTCGGCGGATCCCACTGCCGTAGCTGATCCCCCTCCGTACCGCGGTCGGCGAACCCGCCGGCCGCGGTACGGTGCTGAGCCACCGCCGCATCGCCGGAAAGGACGTCCATGGGACTGTTCTCGGGTCTTCTGGATGGAATCACCATCACCGTGAAGTCCCCGGACGGAAACCTCGAGTGTGAACTCGGGGACGGCAGGAACGTCGTGATGGGCTTCGCCTCGGGAACGTACCGCCGGTACCCGGAGGCGGAGCTGTCCAGCGTGCTGACGTCGCTGTGGGCAGGGCATCGCGAGGCTCACCTCGCCATGCTCCGGGAAGAGTCCGGCTGTTACGTCCGCGGCCAGGGATCTCGCGTCGACGGATCGAGTAGCCGGTTCACCGATGCCCGAGCCGAGGTGCGCGCTGAGGGTCGCTCTCCCAGCGGGCGAGTCCTGGTAGCCACCACGGGCCTGTCGACGTGGCAGGTACGCATCAAGGAGGACACGGTTCGTCTGGTGGACGAGGATGCCTTCCTCAACGACGTGTGGGGTGCGTTCCTCGCCTGATGGCGGACCATGGCGACAAGATCGCAGAGCTCCGGCGCGAGGTTCTCGGCGGCTCGCCAGTTCACTAACGCAGCTCGGTTCTCGCGGGATCGCCAGAGCGCCACCGTCAAGGTTTGCTGGCGCTCTGGCGATCCCGTGATTCACCGTTGGGGGTCGCTACCCGGTGGGGCTGTCGTCGGGTGGGACGCAACCGGCGAGGGAGTAGACCTTGGTGCGACTGGGATCCGCATCCTTCGGTATGTGGGCGGTGGTGGCCACGCGATAGGGATCGGGATCCTGGTGATATCCCGGGTCCGGGTCAGGGAAGTCGAGGACGTCGCCACCGGCGACCTTCCCCGCGGCATCGTGGTAGACGGCCTGGAGCCTCGCGAAGTCGCTGGTGAGGTCTTTGTCCGGGCACGGCATGCGTACCGTGAGCCCGATCGTGGCGGTGTCCGCGCCACCTCGCTGCTTCACCTCGATCTCGTTCACCTCGACCCGGTGCCGCACAAAGGCACAGGTGGTAAACCAACCCCCACCAAACACGCTTACCTTCACCTCGATGTCGGGGAGCTTCCCTCCGGCGGGATCCGTGACGGTGACGGAATCGCCGATCCCGAGTCGTTCGCCTGGGCCCAGCCACATGTCGCCGAACCCAATCTCCTCCACTGGATCCGAGCCGGGTTCCTCCCGAAACTTCACCAAGCCCTCTGGCGCCTTCCGGAACCGCACGTACACCTGGAGACGGCCCGCCACGAGGTCTGGCGATTCATTGCGCAGGACAGCGCCGTAGGAGATGCGGTGTCGCCCTTGGCTGTCTCGGTCGACACTGAATCCGGTTTCGACAACGCTCACCTTGTCCTTCTCTCCGGGATAAGGCCTGGACGTCACGCTGCACTTGGTCGGGGACGGCTTGCTGCGCGGCTTGTCTGCTTCGCCGCCCGCCACGCAGCCCGCCAACGCGATAGCGAGCACCGGAACCGTGACGACGGAGGTAACCGTGGCCCGCCAACGAGATGTAGGGGAGGTGCCTGTCTTGATACGGCTATGGGGCTGCGTCACTTCTGAGGTGCCTTCGTTCGTCGGGGAGCTCATCAGTGGTCAGACGGGTGGGCTCAAGTTGGGGCGGATAGGGCCACTCGTCAGATCCGCCAGGTCTGGCCGGGGCGCCTCGACCTTCTTCCGGTTCCTGGGCACAAGGATCTCTGAATGATTGTCTTCCAGAATCCTCTTGATCTCGGTTTCCTCGTCTTCGATGAAGCGGTTCAGCCGACTCAGCTCCTGCGACATCGAGCTGATGATGGCGTCGACCGTATGCCCGCCAATCACCACCTCGACCTTGGATTCTTCGCCCTCGCCTTTGGGCGCTGGCATCGTGTCTTTCGCCAGCGAGGCGAGCGCGGCGGCCCCAGCGAACCCAATCGCGAGCGTGGCGCCCAGGGTAGGGACGGATGCGATGAACCCGGCGACAGTGGCGACCACCGACAGGACGACGACGAGATCGTCTCCGCCACCGGGAGACTTGCCCTTCAAGGCGCCTATCGTGGCGTCGGCGATGTTGTCCACGTCCTTGCGGGCATTGGCGAACACCTTGCCGGTCGCCGCCGCCCCCCGTAGTAGCGCGTCAGCGAGCGCGGCGTGATTGTTGCCGATCTCCTCGAACGGGTCGGCGAATTTGGCGAACTGGGTGGCGGCGTCGCCATACCAACCGGTGATCCAGATCTGGGTGCTGTTCATGTTTCCCCAGGCGGTGTCGGTGATGTCTGGCTGCTTCTCGCTGCCCGATTCGCCTCCGAACACCTTGAGGGTCTTCTCCATCGCCTCCACGAGTGGAACAAAGCCGCGAGGATCGGGCAGCCGCGTGAAGATGCCGTAGGAGTCAGCGACCCAGGCGTAATGCTTCTCCAGCGTCGCCCATTCAAGCGTCCCTGGCACCACTTCGACAGCGACCACCTGGCCGGTCCGGGTGCCGTACAGCAGGTGTTCGTCGTCGAGCGGGAGGCGCATGCCCCGGCCCACGAAGTCGTTGATGTCCTCGGCCCGCTTCTCGACCGCGAGCTTCGCGATGTGGTGAGCCTTCGTGCGGAGCTTGCCGGCGAACGCGTCCCCGCCTCCGCCGCCGTCCGGTGTGTCCATGGGGCTATGCCTCCGGCATCCGAGGTTCGGGGGAGTCGGCGGCCGTGCGCATCGAGGGGCTGGTCATTCCTGGGTCGCCGAGCAGTGCCTTGAGCTTGTCGGCGGCGGCTTCGTCAGTGCTGGAGTAGTACTCGACGACCCGCTCCAACGCCCGCCCGGTGTCGTTGAGGTTGTCGGCTGTCCTGCCGAGAATCGCCTGGTATTCGTCGCGGAGCGCGATCCAGGCCGGCCCGACCCGGCTCTCCCCGAACGCCCTGGAATCGGTGTCCGCTGTCGTGGCGACGATGCGGTTGCTGTCCAGGTAGTACTCCGCGACTCCCGGTATCTTCTCCCGCGCGACGATCAACAGCCGGTGCAGATCCGCACCGAGTGTCGCTCCTGTGTGTTCGGGCATGTACGTGCTCTCCCGTTCCCGCTGGCTGGCATCACTGACCGGGAACCATAACCGGCCGTACCTGTCCACGGTGGAACGTTATCCACAGGGTGTTCAAGGTCGATCCATAGATCCAGGATCGTCCACCAAGCAAGGGCCATGGCCTGGGCTGGCGCTGCTGGTTCGGTGGTGGACACAACGGTGGCCGGCACCCTCCCCGGGTGCCGGCCACTGGTGTTGCTGAGGTTCAGTACGTCTCGTCGTAGACGCCGTCGCCGTCGGTGTCGACCTCGACGGAGTCAGTGCCTGAGTCGTAGACGCCGTCGCTGTCGGTGTCGGTGACCTCAATGTTGGCGGTGCCGTCGTTGTCGGTGTCCACCATGTAGGTGGTGCTGCCGTCGGCGTTGGTCTCGACCTGGAGGTCGTCTTTGGTCCCATCGCCGTCGACGTCGGCGTAGTCCGCGTAGTAGCCCTCGCTCACTGCTCTCTCCTCGGTCGTACTGTTTGTGCGCTATGCGCCCCGTTGACAAGCACCACGGTAGTGGCCGGTTTCGACGATCCGGGTCCCCTCTTCGTGCCAGCCGTGCAGGCCTTCGTACGGTGATCGGGTAATCGCTTTCTGAGTTCGTTTCAGCAGATCAGGGCGCTCTGGGGGTGCCCCGTCAGAGGCGCCCGGAGTGGCTCGTCAGCCGTTGCTGGACGCCGCTTCGATGCGGCGGTCGCCACCGAACAGGCCCTGAGGGTCGTACGCCGCCTTGATCGCGGCCAGCCTGGCGAGGTCGCCCGGGGCGTACGAGGAGCGCACCTGCTCCGGGGCTCCCGCCGGGTCCGGTGGCGCGAGTACGAACGTCCCCAGGTTGTGGCCGGTCTGCCAGGCGCCGGTCGCACGCAGTAGTCGGGAGCCGAATCCGGCGGCGGCGCGGCGGCTGGCCTCGTCGGGGGTGACCGCCATGGTGAACAGCAGGAACCCGGCGTCACAGTGCGCCGGCCCGGCCGGCTCGCCGCGCGCCGCCGTGACCCCGGCGACGTGCCGCGCTTCCAGAGACATGAACGCCGCCCCGGGCTGGGCGAGCCCGGCCAGAGCGCCAAGCACCGGGTCGGAAAGCTCGGTGACCGCCGTGGAGTGGCCGGTACGCGGCATCGGCCGCTCCGGATCCTGGGTGACCGTGCCGATCTCCCGGTACGGCATCACCCGGAAGGTGTCGAGCAGCGCGCCACCGAGCCCGGTCAGCGGCGCCAGCAGGGCCGGTGCCTCCTCCAGCGGGCCGCAGGAACAGGCGCGTACCTGCACCACGGTCCGACCGCGTACCGGCTCGGGCACCTGGGGTACGTCCGGGTACTGCACGAACGTGATCGCGGAGCCGACCTCGGGCGGTACGCCGGCCACCCACTCCCGGTACGCCGCCAGGATCTCCGGTGCCGCCGCGACCGGCCAGGAACGGGCTCCGGCGTACACCTCGGGTACCGGTACCAGCCGCAGCCGCAGAGCAGTCACCGCGCCGACGTTGCCGAACCCGCCGCGCAGCGCCCACCACAGGTCGGGTTCGTGGTCGGCGTCCACCCAGCGTCTGCGGCCGTCGGCGGTGACCACCTCGGCGGCCTCGATGGTGTCGGAGCACAGGCCGTACCGGCGGGCGAGCCAGCCGGCGCCGCCGCCCAGGGCGTACCCGATGGCGCCGACGAACGACGCGCTGCCCGACAGCCCGGCCAGGCCGTACGGCTGGGTGGCGTCCAGCACCTCCTGCCACCGGGTGCCACCTCGTACCTCCGCGGTACGACGCTGCCCGTCCACGGTGACACCGGTCCAGTGTCCGGTGTGGATCAGCATTCCGTCGTCGGCTCCGGCGAGTGCGCCGTGTCCGGTGGCCTGAACCCGGATCGGCATCCGGCGGGTCGCCGCGTACCGGACGGCTTCCGTCACGTCGTCGGGATCGGTGGCGACCACGACGCAACGGGGCCGGTGCCGGATCCGGGTGTTCCACCCAGACGTCAGCTCCGCGTACGATGCGTCACCACGCCGGTACGTCTTGTCGGCGAGTGGCTCCGCCGGAGTGATCACTCTGCGTACCGCCTTCCGTGAGCTGTGCCATCGTCGGCGCCGGTGTCGTGCACGTTCTGTGGCGCGTCGCCCTGTTCGTGGGTGTTCGACCCCGTACTCGGACTATGCCGAGACGCTGACAGGGGGTAGCATCCGTGACCATTCGGCAGTGTGCGCTAACTTCTGCGACACTCGTCGTTCACCTGACCGATCCGCTCCGGGTAGAGCGTTCTGGAGTCGTGATCGGAGACTACAACTGTGGGAGAGCGCTACCGATCATGCTGTCTGTCGTGACCTCACCATTGGTGCGCGTGATCGCACGCTGTCCTCTAGGGGTATTCCAGTATGTATAGCTTGGTCCTTCTCAACGGCGGCGTCGGAAACCGCGTCGCCGCAGGTCAGCCGAAGCAGTTCATCCACGTCAATGGGCTGCCCATCATCGTCTATTCGCTGGTCGCCGCGGACGCAGTCGATGACATCGACGAGATCGTGCTCAACTACCCCGAGGGGTGGCGTGAGGACACCGAGAAACTCGTCATCAACTACGCGATCAAGAAGCCAGTGACCTACGTCCCGGCCGGAAGCAGCCGCCACGACTCAGTACGCACCATGCTGCCGCACTGCAAGAACGACAACGTCGTGGTGCACGAGACCGCGCGGCCGCTGACCACCGCGGACGGGTTCCGCCGGCTCCTCGCCGACCCGCACGACAATGTCAGTTTCATGCTGCCGCTCCCGTTCACCGTGGCGCCGGTGGAACCGGAGACCGGGAAGGTCACCGGCTCCCTGGAGCGGAACAAGCTGCGCAACGTCCAGCTGCCCCAGAAGTTCCGGAAGGCGGATCTGGAGGCCGGCCACGACTACGCCGAACGCGAAGGTGTGGTGTTCACCGAGGACGCCACGCTCGTCGCCGTCGCGGGATTCGACGTGTACTTCCTCGACGGAGCGGACCGCAACTTCAAGGTCACCACGCCCACTGACGTACGCCTTGCCGGTTTCCTTCTTGGGGGAGAAGACGACGATGAGTAAGTCGATCATGGTGACCGGTGCCTCCAAGGGCATCGGGGCGGCCACCGTCGAGCGCTTCTTCTACGCCGACAACGAGGTCACCGACTTCATCCTGCTGGCCCGCGAGTCGGACGCCTTCACCGAATTCCTCGGCAAGCTCGAGGCGGAGAACCCGTACGGGAAGAAGGTCACGCCGTACTTCATCGACCTCGCCGACCGGGCCCGCACCGTCGGGCTGATGAAGGACGTGATGAGCGCGCACGGCAAAGTTGATCTTCTGGTCAACAACGCCGGTTACACCGCGCCGTGCGCCATGCAGCAGGTCGAGTTCGCCGATTTCGAGCGGACCATCGGAGTCAATCTCTACGCGCCGTTCACGATCGTGCAGGAGCTGCTGCACAACGGCAACACGTTCGAGCTGATCGTCAACGTGGCGTCCACCGCGGGCATGAACGGACGCCCCGGATGGCTCACGTACTCCTCCTCGAAGGCCGCGCTGATGACCATGAGCGAGGTGATGAAGGAGGAGCTGGCGATCTACGGCACCCGGGTGGTGTGCATCTCGCCCGGGCGCTGCGCCACCGACCTGCGCAAGACCCTGGCTCCCGACGAGGACCCCTCGACGATCATGCAGCCGGAGCACGTGGCCGGCGTGATCGACATGCTGAACTCGGACGTGGGTCGCTTCGTCGACAGCCGAAATCTGGTCGTACGGATGTAGTTCCGCCGGCCGTACGCCGAGTCTGGCTGGAGTTCCGGCCGGTCGGGGTGCGGCCCGTTTTCTGTCGGGGGAACAGACAAATCGCCCCGACATGCCTCGGGGGTCCCGGTACCACGCAGCAAGTCAGGAGACGCTAACCGGATGCAGTCCGCGACAATCCGCAACCTCTACGTCAAGTCTGCCGGGACGGTGCTGCCGACCGCAGCGTTGGCAGCGTTCGCGCTGACCCGGCTGCCGCTGTGGCTGGGCTACCTTCTCGCCCTGGCGACCCTGGTGTACAGCTGGCACCAGGCCGGGCTGGACGGGCTCGGTAAGTACCGGCTCGGACGGAGCCTGGTGATCGTCGCGGTGCTGGTGGAGGTGGCGAGACCAGGCGATCACGACGAGGGTCTCGGGTTGCCGTTGGCGATCACCGGTGTCCTTCTGGTCGGCCTGATCGCACACGAACAGATGCTCTCCAAGGCGTTGATGACCGGGCGGCTGCGTACCGCCAACCTCGGGGTCACCCGTTCTGGAAGCGAGCGGATCCTGGACCCGCGGTGGGCGTACCTGATCACCACGGTGCTCACCGTCGGGTTCCTCGCGTGTGCCGCGTTCTCCTGGATGGTGTGGTCGCTGGCGATCACCACGATCACGGTCACCCTGCTGTTCCTCGTGGCGATCGCGGCCGCCTGGCGGGAACGCCGTAGCGCCGCCCACCAGTTGGACGCCGAGGTGCATGCCGCGGTGGAGAAGGTCGCCCCGCGGTTCCTGGTGCACTTCTCCGCACCCGCCGGGTCTGAGTACCAGCTGCAGATGTGGTTGCCCTACCTGGACCAGCTCGGCGAGCCGTACCTCATCGTGCTTCGAGAGGCACACGCCCTGCCGGGGATCGCGAAATCCACCGAGCGTCCAGTGGTGGTGGCTCCGAGCATCGCGAACCTGGAGCACATGCTGGTGGACACCATGCGGGTGGTGTTCTACGTCAACAACGGCATGAAGAACACCCACTGCGTACGGTTCGGCCACCTCACCCACGTGCAGCTGCTGCACGGTGACTCCGACAAGTCCTCCAGCTACAATCCGATCACCGCGATGTACGACCTGGTCTACGTGGCCGGGCAGGCCGGAGTTGACCGCTACCTCAAGCACGGCGTGAACATCCCGCCGGAGCACTTTCGGATCGTCGGTCGGCCGCAGGTCGCCGACGTGGAGATCACGACCAGCGCGGTGTCCGCGGTGGAGAATCCGACCGTGCTGTACGCGCCGACCTGGACCGGCAACTCCTCGGACGTCAACTACTCGTCCCTGGGCGTGGGAGAGAACATCGTACGGGGCCTGCTCGACAAGGGCGCCACGGTGATCCTGCGGGCGCACCCGTACACCTCCCGGAATCCCGCGTCGGCACGGCAACTGGCGCGGGTGCAGCAACTGCTCGCCGAGGATGCCAAGCGCACCGGCCGCGACCATCGGTGGGGCAAGGCGGCCAGCGTCGAGATGTCCCTGCTGGACTGCATCAACGCCGCCGACGCCATGGTGACCGACGTGAGTGCGGTCGCCGCTGACTGGCTCTACTCCGAGAAGCCGTTCGCCACCACGGACATGCAGGGCGAAGGCGAGGAGTTCGCCGAGACGTTCCCGCTGTCCCGGGCGGCGTACATCCTCAACCGCAAGGCGTCCAACACCGAGCAGGTGCTCGACGCGCTGCTGCGTACCGACCCGCTCGCCGACACCCGGAAGAAGATGAAGACGTACTACCTCGGCGACTTCCCGGATGTCAGGTACGTGGACGCGTTCCTGGGCGAGGCGCGTCGCTGCGTGATCGGCGAGGACGGCGGGACAGCGCCGACCACGGCGCCGTCCGGCGACAGTGCGACGGCGTCCGACCCGACCAACAAGGCCGTCGAGGCCGTCGACGGCGCAGAGGGCGAGGGGGGCGCTGAGGCGAAGCCCTCCGTATCGTCCGGGACGAGCGGGGCGTAGCGGGGAGCCCAGCGGGAGTCGCCGGTACGGTACCTGCCGGCCGGTCTACTGGCGTGAGCTGGTCGGCTGGCAGGATGAGTGGATCCGCGCCGCTGTGGTGTGCGGCATCGACCGGTACCGTCCCCGACGCCGGAAGGGTCTCCGATGACCTCACCTGAGCCGGACGTACGGATCGCGATCATCGGCAGCGGCTTCTCCGGCCTCGGTCTCGCGGTGCGGCTGGCCCAGGCCGGGGTGCGCGAGTTCGTGATCTGGGAACGGGCCGACGATCTCGGCGGCACCTGGCGGGACAACAGCTACCCGGGGTGCCGCTGCGACGTGCCGTCGCATCTGTATTCGTACTCGTTCGCCCCGAACCCGAGCTGGACCCAGACGTACTCCGCGCAGCGGGAAATCTGGGACTACCTGCGTACCGTCGCCGACCGGTACGACCTCGAACCCCACATCAGGTACGGGCATGACCTGCAGTACGCCCAGTGGGATGACGAGGCGCGGCTGTGGCGGTTGAAGGGCAGCGGCGGCGAACTCACCGCCCGGTATCTGGTGCTCGGCGTCGGAGGGCTGAGTGACCCCGCGATTCCTGATCTGCCGGGTCTGGACACGTTCGAGGGCGAGGTGTTCCACTCCGCGGGCTGGAACCACGGGTACGACCTGTCCGGCAAGCGGGTCGCCGTGGTGGGTACGGGGGCCTCGGCGGTGCAGTTCGTACCGGAGATCCAGCCCGCGGTGCGGCGGCTGGTGCTCTTCCAGCGCACCCCGGCATGGGTGTTGCCACACACCAACCGGCGGATCACCGCCCCCGAAAGGTGGCTCTACCGGCGTCTCCCTATCGCTCAACGGGCGGTGCGTGCCGGCATCTACGCCAGCCGGGAGCTGCTGGTGCTGGGGATGGGGTTCCGGCCCGGTCTGCTGAAGGTGATCGAACGGATGGGTCGCCGGCACCTGGCCTCCCAGGTGCCGGACCGGGCGCTACGGGAGAAGCTGACACCGGCGTTCCGGCTGGGTTGCAAGCGGATCCTGATGTCGAACGACTACTACCCGGCCCTGACCCGGCCGAACGTCGATGTGGTGGCCTCGGCGGTGGCGGCGGTGAAGCCACGATCGGTGGTGGCGGCGGACGGCACCGAGCACGAGGTGGACGCGATCGTCTTCGGCACCGGGTTCCACGTCACCGACCCGCCGTACAAGGACAATGTCGAGGGCCGGGACGGGCGTTCCCTCGCCGATGTGTTCGCCGGGAGCCCGAGGGCGTACCTGGGGACCACGATGGCCAACTTCCCGAACGCGTTCACCCTGCTCGGGCCGAACACCGGGCTCGGCCACACCTCGGTGGTCTTCATGATCGAGGCCCAGATCGACTACGTGATGCGGTGCCTGCGGGAGATGGACCGGCGGGGATGGCGTACCGCGGAGGTGCGGCCGTCGGTGGAGCGGGCGTACAACGCCGAACTGCAGCGCAAGCTGCCGGGCACGGTGTGGAACTCCGGCGGCTGTGCCAGCTGGTATCTCGACGCCAACGGCCGCAACAGCACGATCTGGCCCCGTTTCACCTGGCAGTTCCGGCTGCGTACCCGCAGATTCCGGGCCAGCGACTACACGGTGACCCCGGAACCCCGGCAGTAACCGGGCAGGCGCCGCATCTCAGGCGACCTGGATGGAGCGTTTCGACAGGCCCATGAAGAAGCCGTCGACGGTGGTACGGGGCGGGTGCTCGGGGTCGTCGGCCGTGCCGAGGGTGACGAACAGGGGCGTGTAGTGCTCCACGGTGGGGTGCGCGTACGGCATCCCCGGCGCGCCGCGGTAGTTGGCGAGTGCCTCGACGTCGCCGCGTTCCAGGGCTTCGGCGGCCCAGGTGTCGAAGTCCGCGGACCAGCCCGGCGCCGGCTTCGTCCCGAACATGTCTTCGCGGGTCAGGTACGGCAGCCCGTGGGTCAGGAACCCGGATCCGATCACTAGGACGCCTTCGTCCCGCAGCGGGCGTAGCCGCCGGCCGAGGTCGATGAGTCGGTGTGGGTCCTGGGTGGGCAGGCTGAGCTGCAGCACCGGTACGTCACCGTCGGGGTACATCACCTTCAGCGGCACCCACGCGCCGTGGTCCAGACCGCGGGTCCGGTGTTCGTGGACGTCTTCGCTGTCGGGCATCAGCGTGGTCACCTGGCGTCCCAGCTCGGTCGCCGCCGGTGTCGGGTACGTCATCTCGAAGAAGCGTTGCTCGAAGCCGCCGAAGTCGTACACCAGGGGGGTGTTGGCGGCGGTGCCGGAGATCGACAGCGGCGCATGCTCCCAGTGCGCGCTGACGATCAGGACGCTGGTCGGCTTCGGGAGCTGCTGCGCCCAGCCGAACAGCTGTGTCATCCAGAGTGTGTCGTCCAGCAGCGGCGGCGCACCGTGTCCGAGGTAGAGCGCCGGCATCGGGCCGTCGTCGGGGGTCCAGCGCCGTTGCGCCCGGGTTGCCGGTACGGCGTCGACGAGGAATTTGTCCAGGGGATACGTCATCGCTGCTCCCAATGATTGAAGCTTCAACGATAGCTTACCTCAGAAGGGTCAGCCCGCCCAGTCGGGAGGCTCGTCGGGTGGGTGATCGCCGGGGACGTACCGTCATGCCGTGACTTCTGATGCGGCAGCGAGACAGCGAACCGGGCCGACCTGGCTGCCCTTGGCGGCGGTGCTGGTCACGGTCGTGTTGTGGGCGTCGGCGTTCGTGGCGATCCGACACCTGGGGCACGAGATGTCGCCCGGTGCGCTGTCCCTGGGTCGGTTGCTGGTCGCGAGTCTGGTGCTCGGTGGATTCGTTCTGGCACGCCGTGGTGAGCCCGCCGAACGTGGCACCGGCTGGCCGTCCGGAGCCGGCTGGGTGCGAATGCTGGTGTGTGGGGTCGCCTGGTTCGGGATCTACAATGTCGCGCTGAACGCCGCCGAGCAACGCGTCGACGCCGGTACCGCGGCGATGCTGGTGAACATCGGCCCGATCCTGATCGCGGTGCTGGCCGGGCTGATGCTCGGGGAGGGGTTCCCGAAACGGCTGCTCACCGGCATGGCCGTGGCCTTTCTCGGCGTACTGGTGATCGGTACGTCCACCTCACCCGGCGGCGACGCCGACCTCTGGGGGGTGGCGCTGTGTCTGGTCTCCGCCGTGGGGTACGCCGTCGGCGTGATTTCGCAGAAGCCGCTGCTCAAGGAGGTCTCGGCGCTACGGGTGACCTGGCTGGCGTGCACCATCGGTGCGGTGAGCTGCCTGCCGTTCGGCCCCGATCTGCTCCGGGATCTGGCCGCCGCGCAGCCGGCGACCGTCTGGTGGGTGGTCTACCTCGGCGTGATGCCGACGGCGCTGGCGTTCACCACGTGGGCGTACGCGCTGGCGCGTACCGACGCGGGGAAGCTGGGCGTCTCCACGTACCTGGTGCCTCCGGTGGCGATCGGGCTCGGCTGGCTGCTGCTCGGTGAAACCCCGGCGCCACTGGCGTACCTGGGTGGCGCGATCTGCCTGGCGGGTGTCTACCTCGCCAGGAGAACCCCGCGAACGTGAGTCGGGCGGCCGTGAGCTTTGCTCTCAAGGTTAGGATAGGCTAACCTCCTCCACATGAGAGGGGCCGAGGAAACACGCGCTGGCATCAGCGGGTCGCAGCTCCACCTCGGCTACCACGGCACCACCGTCGTCCAGGACGCCTCAGTCAGCCTGTACGGCGGCCAGGTCACCGCGCTCGTCGGCCCGAACGGCAGCGGCAAGTCCACCCTGCTGCGCTCCCTGGCACGGCTG
The DNA here is from genome assembly GCA_050701795.1 of Micromonosporaceae bacterium. Lineage (GTDB taxonomy): Bacteria > Actinomycetota > Actinomycetes > Mycobacteriales > Micromonosporaceae > WHSM01. The sequence goes on along the minus strand of JBOGDK010000034.1, from coordinate 1,719 downwards.
CACCGACCCGACAGCGGCGAGATCCGCCTCGAAGACGGGTCGTCCGCGCTGCATCTGACCGCCAAGGAATTCGCGCGCCGGGTCACCCTGCTCTCCCAGAGCCGGCCCACCCCGAGTGGCGTCTCGGTACGCGACGTCGTCGGATACGGCCGGCACCCGTACCGGACCCGGTGGCGCGGCGAGGACCCGGACGGTCCGCGTGCCATCACCTGGGCGATGGACGTCACCGGGGTCGGCGCGATGGCCGGGCGTCCGGTCGACGAACTGTCCGGCGGCGAGCTGCAGCGGGTCTGGCTCGCCGCCTGCCTCGCCCAGGACACCCGGGTGCTGCTGCTCGACGAGCCCACCACGTTCCTCGACCTTCGCTACCAGGTGGAGATCCTCGACCTGGTACGCGAGCTCGCCGACGACCACGCCGTCGCCGTCGGGGTGGTGCTGCACGACCTGAACCAGGCGGCCGCCGTCGCGGACCACGTCGTACTGCTGCAACGGGGACGGATCCGCGGTAGCGGACCCCCCGAGCAGGTGCTGATCGAGGACGTACTCAGCGAGACGTACGGCATCCGCATCGAGGTCGCACCTGACCCCGCCACCGGCCACCTGACCGTACGACCGGTCGGCCGGCACACCCACCGGGCAGCCGTCGCACTGTCCTGACCAGTGCTGTCCTGACCAGTACGGGCCTGACCAGTGCGGGGCTCGTAACAGTCCCCTCACCGAATGCAGAGGTTATCCATGACCAGATCCCGTATCGCCGCGGCGTTCGCCGTGAGCGCCGTACTGCTGCTCGGCGCGTGCGGCACCACGGAGAAGCCCGCCGACTCCGGCGACGACTACGCCGGAGCCGGCCCGGTCACCGTCACCGACAGCCGCGGTAAGGACGTCACGCTCGACGCTCCCGCCAAGAAGGTTGTCGCCCTGGAATGGGGCGAGGCCGAGATGCTGGTCACGCTCGGTGTCATGCCGGTCGGGGTCGCCGACGTCAAGGGGTACGGCACCTGGGTCACCGCCGAGAAACTCAACGGCAGCGTGGCCGATGTCGGCACCCGCGCCGAACCGAGCGTCGACTCGATCGTGAAGCTGGAGCCTGACCTGGTGGTCATGGAGGAGGGGCGCAGCGCCTCCCTGGTCAAGCAGCTCGAGGAGCACGTCCCCGTGGTGGTCGCGAAAGGCAGCGACGCCAGCGACAACCTGGGTCGGATGAAGGACGACTTCACCATGATCGCCAAGGCGGTGGGCAAGGACGCCGAGGCGACGTCGGTGCTCTCCGACTTCGACGCGTCCCTGGCCGACGCCAAGAAGCAGCTCGCCGAAGCGGGGGCTGGGGCCACGAGTTTCGTGATGGCTGACGGCACCGCCAAGGGCAGTACGGTCTCGATCCGGCCGTTCGGCGAAGGTGCCCTGGTGTCCCAGGTCGCGATCCAGCTCGGGCTCAAGAACGCCTGGACCGGCAAGGTGGACAAGGTGTGGGGCCTGGGCCAGACCGACGTCGAGGGCCTGACCACGATCAAGGACAAGAACGTCAAGTTCCTCTACAACGCCTCCGACGGCAAGGACGTGTTCGCCGACGGGCTGAAAGACAACGCGATCTGGAAGTCGCTGCCGTTCGTGAAGGCGGGAAACGTACACCGGCTGGGCGACGGGATCTGGACCTTCGGCGGCCCGAAGTCCAGCCTGCAGTTCGCCGATGAAGTGGTGAAGGTTTACAGGACGTGAGCG
>JBOGDK010000033.1:0-22439 GCA_050701795.1 Micromonosporaceae bacterium | reverse complement strand
CCCGCCACCGACGCTCGGAGGAGGCCCGGAGGCGGTCTTCCGAGACTCAGCGACGTTCCTCCGAAGAGCCCCGCCGCCGTCGGTCCTGACGACTTACCAGGCGGCAGCGACTTACCAGGCGGCAGCGGCCTTGCCAAGGCAGCAGCGGCGTCCCGGCCTGCGGCCGGCGGCGTCGGATACGGTGCTTGCGCGCCCGTACGCCGACACCCCCAGGAGCCGGGATGCGATTCACCACCCGTCCGACACTTCGCGGCATGCACGGGATGGTGTCGTCGACACACTGGCTGGCCAGCCAGTCTGGGATGGCGGAGTTGGAGGCGGGTGGCAACGCGTTCGACGCCGCGGTCGCCTCGGCGTTCGTTCTGCATGTCGTCGAGCCGCACATGAACGGCCCGGGTGGCGAGGTGCCGGCGGTGTTCGCGCGTGGGGACGATTCACGACCGGTCGTGCTGTGTGGCCAGGGCGTGGCACCGGCCGGGGCGACGATCGAGCACTACCGCGGCCTCGGGTTCGACCTCGTGCCCGGCGCCGGGCCGCTGGCCGCGACCGTACCGGGTGCCGTTGATGCCTGGTTGCTGCTGCTGCGGGATCACGGCACCCGTTCGCTGCGTGACGTACTGGGTTACGCCCACCAGTACGCCAGGCACGGCCATCCGCTCGCCCCCGCCGTGGTCGATGTGATCCGGCGGGTGGCCGGGTTGTTCACCGAACACTGGAGCACATCGGCGTCGCTGTGGTTGCCGGGTGGCACGGTGCCCGAGCCGTACGCGGTGTTCCGCAACCAGGCGTACGCGCAGACCCTGGAACGCCTGGTGACCACGGCGGAGTCGGCCGGTGGCGACCGTGAGGCGCAGATCGACGTCGCACGTGAGACCTGGCGTACCGGATTCGTCGCCACGGCGGTGGCCGAGTTCCAGCGGACTCCGTACCGCGACTCGTCGGGTGTCGATCACGCTGGTCTGCTGACCGAGGAGGACCTCGCCGGCTGGCGGGCCTGCTACGAACAGCCGGCGATGCTGAGGTTCCGCGGGTACGACGTGGCGAAGACCGGCCCGTGGGGCCAGGGACCGGTGTTGTTGCAGGCCCTGGCGATTCTCAGCGGGTACGACGACGACCAGCTCGACCCTGGCACCGCGGACGGCGCGCATCTGGTGGCGGAGGCGTTGAAGCTGGCATTCGCCGACCGTGAGGCGTGGTACGGCGACGGCCTGGACACGCCACTGAGCACCCTCCTGTCACCCGGGTACGCCGAGACCCGCCGGGCGTTGATCGGTGAGGCTGCGTCGACGGTCCTGCGGCCGGGCGTACCCGACGGTCGACAGCCGCGTCTGCCGCGCTACGTGGCCGACGCGGACGACGCGGACGCCGCAGCCCCGGATACCACCGCCGCCGGGTCGTTGGGCGAGCCCACCCTGGGCCGGTATGCCGAGCCACGCGGCGACACCTGTCATCTCGATGTGGTCGACCGGTGGGGCAACATCATCTCGGCCACGCCCAGCGGTGGTTGGTTGCAGAGTTCGCCGACCATCCCTGAGCTGGGGTTCTGTCTCGGGAGCCGGGCGCAGATGTTCTGGTTGGAGCCGGGGCTGCCCGCCTCGCTGGCGCCGGGGGCGCGACCGCGTACCACGTTGACTCCCACATTGGTGCTCGCCGGCGGCGTACCGGTGCTGGCGTGTGGCTCACCAGGTGGGGATCAACAGGATCAGTGGCAGTTGCTGTTTCTGCTCCGGCACCTGGTCGGCGGGCTCGACATGCAGGCCGCGATCGACGCGCCGCACCTGCACACCACCTCGTTGCCGAGTTCGTTCTTCCCCAGGCGGACCGACCCCGGTGGCCTGGTCGTGGAGGATCGGCTGGGCGTCGATGTGATCGGGGAGCTGTCCCGGCGCGGTCACCGGGTGCAGGTCAGCGGCCCCTGGAGCCTGGGCCGGATGTGTGCGGTCGCCAGAGATCCGGGCACCAGGGTGCTCTCGGCCGCCGCCAACCCACGGGGCATGCAGGGGTACGCCTGCGGCCGGTGAGGCGCGTCCCCCGGGGTTTCCCGGCTCGTCAGCGGGCCGGCGGATGCCCTCATTGCGCTCGGCGGCCCGATACCGGCCACACGTACGGCAGGTCGCCGAAGTGGCGCCGGTAGTGACGTGGGTCCTTCCGTGTCAGAGCCGCCCGGTGGCTGCGGTGCAGCGCCGGGTCGGCGGTGGCAGCGAAGTCCGGGTACGGCAGGAACGTCTGCACATCCCGGGCGTACCCGATCCGGGCAGCCCCGACTCCCTGGCACCCCGCGACTGGTCCGCATCATCTCCGCTGGTAGCGGGTACAGGTGACACATGGGGCTTACGCGACCTGCTTCGGGCAGTGAGTCGGCCGCGGTGCCGGGGGCGACGGACCCCGACGATCCGACCGTGAAGGCCGTCGGGAAGCTGACGGAGGCATTCGAGACCGTGGAGCGTGCCCGCGGTCACCTGTACGCGTTCCACCAGCTGACCGGCTCCGCGGACTTCTGCCTGGAGGACGCGATCGGCCTGCTGCGGGAGGCTGGTTACGAGGAGTTCAGTCGGCGGCTCGACACCGAGCTTCTGGGCCGGAACGTACTGCCGGGGCGGTGGACCTTCCAGGTCGTCGAGGACTATGACGACACCTACTACGAGGCGTTCCGGGCCGCCGCCGAGGAGGCGCGGAAACTCACGGACGGTTATCGCCATCGCTACGAGGCGAGCCTGAAGGAACAGCGCCGCAGCCGGGGAGTGCCCGGCCACGAAGCCACACCTGACGGACTCGCCCCCGGCGTGTAGTGCCCCGGCCGTCGCTAGCGGGTTGCTGGCGACGATCTTCGGCCGAGCAGGCCGAGCCCGATCATGCCCACCCCGAGCAGCAGGTGCACCCAGTTGTCGGCGGTGTTCAGCGGTACGAGGTTCGCGCAATCGGTCCTCCTCGGAGCGCTGACGGTGGGTCGTACGTCGCGCCGGTCAGGCGCGGCAGAGCTGGCCGCGCAGCAGGTCCCCGGTCCAACGCTCCCACCGCTCGGGTGGCCAGCCACGATCGCGTACCAGCGTGAGGTAGATCTCGGGGCTGAGCAGTCCGTACAGGGTGTCGGCCGCTTCGGCGGCGGTCAGGTCGGTATCCGCGTCCGGCTTGGTTAGAAGGGCATCGGCGACGGCCGACTGGACTAGATAGCGGGGGTCGGAGTCGCCTGCCCCGAGATAGCTGATGTCCGGGTCGGTGGCCGCGGCGACCCGTAGCACCTCGGTGATCGGGGCGACCCGTTCCAGGATCTTCCGTACCCCGGCGACGTGGCGGCGGAGCAGTGTTTCGGCGGTGGTGGCGGCGAGGGCTTCCCGGAACCACGGGCGCTGCATGGTGGCGACCGGTTCGTCGTCGCCGGCCACCGCGGTGTCCACGACCTCCTTCAACAATGTCCGCTTGTTTCCGAACGCGAAGTAGAGCGTCTGCACCGCGACACCGGCCCGGTCAGCGATGTCCTGTAGCGGGGTCGCGCCGTAGCCACGTTCCACGAACAGCTCTTCGGCGGCCCGCAGCATCCGGAGCCGGGTCTGCCGGGTCTTCTCGGCACGTGCGCTGTTCCGCTTGACCGCAACCATGCCGGTAGTCTATCTCTAGAGTTAGACACTAGAGTTCAACTCTAATGATTGGGAGAGGTCATGACGTACACCATCGCCAACACCCAGCAGCACCAGGCGTGGAACAGCTGGGAGGGCGACTACTGGGCAGAGCACGCCGCCCACTACGACGCGATGCTGGGCGACTTCAACGCCCCGCTGCTCGACGCCGCCGGGATCACCAGCACAGATCGGGTACTCGACGTCGGCTGCGGATGCGGCCAGACCACCCGCCTGGCGGGAAGGCAGGCGGTACGGGGCGACGCCGTCGGGATCGACCTGGCAGGGCAGATGCTCGCCTACGCCCGTGCCAGAGCCGCTGAGGAGGAGGTCAACAACGTGACCTTCGAGCAGGGCGACGCTCAGGTCCACCCCTTCCCGGACGCCGGCTTCGATGTGGCGATCAGCCGGGGTGGCGTGATGTTCTTCGCCGACCTCGTCGCGGGGTTCAGGAACATCAGGCGGGCCCTGCGGCCCGGTGGCAGGCTCGCGTTCGTCGGCCCGCAGCCCCCCAACCCGGACGGCGACTTCTCCCGCGCCATCTCGGCGGTGGCGCCGCATCTGAAGGCGCCGTCACCGGCCGCGATCGGCATGATGTCACTGATCGACCCGGCCCGGATCCAGGAGGTCCTCACCGAGGCGGGCTTCCGCGACATTGCGATCGCACCCGTGGAGGGCACCGAGAACCTCGGCCGGGACGCCGCCGACGCAGCCGACTTCGTCGGTGGCCTCCCGCCCTTGGAGTTCAACCTCTCCGAACTCGACCAGGCCACCCGAGACCGGCTCCGCGAGGAGTTGGCGGACGGCTTCCGGCCGTACGAAACCCCCGAGGGGGTACGTGTCCGCGGCGCGGTGTGGCTGGTCACCGCTGTGCGTGCCTGACCACGTACCGAAGGAGACCCGCCATGGACACCATCGTGAACGCACACCAGTTCGACGCCTGGAACGGCTACGAAGGCCGCCATTGGGCGGACCATCAGGACCGCTACGACGCCGTCAACCACGGATTCAACGAACCCCTGCTCCGGGCCGCGGCGATCGGCGCGGCGGAGCGGGTGCTCGACATCGGATGCGGCTGCGGCCAGACCACCCGACTCGCCGCCGGTCAGGCGGTACGCGGGGCCGCGGTCGGCGTCGACCTGTCGTGGCCGATGCTCGCGCGGGCCCGTCGTACGGCGGAACGCGACAACGTCGGCAACGTGACTTTCGAGCAGGGCGACGCCCAGGTCCATCCGTTTCCGGGCGGCGGCTTCGACGTGGCGATCAGCCGGTTCGGGATCATGTTCTTCACCGACCCCGTCGCCGGGTTCGGAAACATCATGCGCGCCCTGCGACCGGGTGGACGCATTGCGTTTCTGAGCCTGCGGGCGATCGACGACAGTGAGATCGGTGGCGTACTCGCCGCCATACGGCCACACCTTCGTACCCACGCCGACGCCGACGCCGTCCAGGACGACGGCGCCGGCCCGGACCTCGAGGACGCCGGCCCGGACTCGCTCGCGGACCCGGCCCGGATCCGCGCCATCCTGGACGCCGCGGGCTTCACAGGCGTCACCTGCACGCCGGTGGAGGCGCCGCAGATGTGGGGCCGCGACGCCGAGGACGCGGCGCGGTTCCTCTTCGGTTGGGGGCCGGTCCAACACCAACTGAACAAGGTGGCCGACGCCGTCGCCGACCAGGTACGGGCGGCGCTGGTGGACGCACTGCGCCCCCACCAGCGAGGTGGTGACGTACGAACCCTCGGCACTGCCTGGCTCGTCACCGCGACCCGGCCGAGCGGGCTCGGGATGTAGCGAAAATGTATGGCGGCTTCGTAGCGTCCGACTCCGCACTGTGCGCCCAGTGTGTCGAGGAGGCATCGTGAGGCGACCGCGAGCGCGGAGCCGAACAGTCAAGCATCGTGAGGCGACCGCGAATGAGCATCGCAGCGAGCGGAGCGAGTGAGGCGCGGAGCGAGCGCAAAGCCGAACAGGAGGCATCGTGAAGAAGGTCATGTTCGCCGCGTTGGCCGCGGCGCTGCTGGGCGGGATCGTCATGGTCGCGTCGCCGGCACAGGCGGCCGCGCGGAACGGTTCATGCGAGTCCGGGGAGTTCTGCCTCTACTACAACAGTAACCACCAGGGGTCGCTGGTGGACTTCACGGGGTCGATCAAGTCGTACGGCACTGGCTCAGGCTGCGTCAGGTTCATCAGCAGCGGTAACGGCCGCGGTCAATGCGTGAAGAACAACGCGGCCTCGGCCTGGAACCGTAAGTCGGTCGCGGTCACGGTCTTTTACAAGAGCAACTGGTCCGGAGCCATTGACTCATTCGTCTCCGGGGCGAAGCTCAACCTCAGTGCAGCGCTGAAGAACGAGAACGCCGGCCACGTGGTCGGGAGAAGCTCCAACGATCGCCTGGAGACCGGTGTCTACCACAGCACCGGCGGCCGGATCACGTCCTACTTCGACGGTTACCTGAACACGTCGGGTCGTCACGAGGGGATCGACCTCGCGCGAGGCTCCGGCGCGGCGGTGTACTCCCTCACATCCGGGACGGTGATCTACAAGAACGAGGGCGGCGGTGGACTGTCCACCCTGTCGATCTACAACGCCACCCTCAACAGGAGCATCATCTACCTGCACACCAACCCGCTCGACGGGCTCCGCGTCGGTGAGCACGTCAACCGCGGCCAGCGGATCGCCTCTGAGGCATCCCGTGGCGCCAGCTCGGCCCACACGCACGTCGAGATGCGTCCCGGTCGCCAGGAACGCGCCGCCGTCAGTGTCGGTGATCCCACCTTGAGCAACCCGATCCCGACGACGTTCTGGATGGACCGCGGGTACAACATCTGCTGCCAGTAGACCGTCCCGCCTCATGATCGTGGCGTCCGCAAGGCCCCTGAAGAGGGCTTCGTGGACGCCACGATCATGTGAACAGGTGGCGCAGTGCCTTCAAGCAGAACGTTCCAGTAGCGGTCTCGTACCCTCTATGCCGCGTAGCCCTTTCCGCCGATCAGGGTGCCCATCGTGTACGTGTCGAGCCAGTACTTCGATTCGACGTTCTCGAAACCGCCGATGCCGGCGGCGGGGTCGGCGATCAGTACCCGGTCGCCGCCGTTGTCGTACCCGATGATGGTGACGTAGTGGAACACCGCCCCTGACGGGTAGCCGGGCGGCCGTGGACCGCCGGCCGCCACCCAGATGTTCGCGACGATCGCGTACCCGCGGTCGATGTCGTAGATGACGTCCTGCGTGAACAGGTCACGCTGGGCCTGGGTGGGGCTGTAGTCCAGGTACTTGTCTTCGTAGTACGACGAGCCGAGCACGCTGTTCATCGCGTCCGCCACCAGGCCGACGTGATCGGTGCCGTTCTGATCCGTACCCATCATGCTGGCCAGGTCCCATTGACCGGGCGGTGAGCTGGTCTGAGCCTTCAGGGCCATCCGGGTCGCGGCCGGGCCGCAGAAATACCCGGTGACCTGTTGCTCCCACGCGACGTCCAGTACGCCGGACGTGGTCACGTCGGAGCGTTCGACGGACGCTGGCGAATCTGTGCCCTGCGCGTTGACCTGCTGGGCTGTCGCCACGGTGGCGGTCAGACCCAGTGCCGCTATCACCAGGGCAGTGCCCAAGGTGAACGTGCTCGCTAACCGGCGCATGCAGCCTCCCCAAAGTTGCGGCAAACCGGACAGTGCACCTCAGGGTACGGCTTATCCACCCAAAACACGTGCCTAGGAAGGCAGCAAGGCGGCTTCTCGCAACTCAGCTGGCGATCCGCGTTGTCGAACATAGGTGTTCAAGTTAATCTGGTGCCAAGTAACTCGAACAAAGCTGTTCAAGATGTAGGGCTGTCTCGGAGGAGATCAGATCATGGCAGTACGTAACGGCCCAGTCGGCCGGTTCGCGTTGCATTACGTGGCGATGGTGATCGCCATGGTGGCCGGGATGATGTTGCTGTATCCGCTGTGGACGCTCGCCACCGGCGGTGTGGACGACTCCAATGTCCTGCGGGGCGCGGAGGTCGAGTCGCTCGTGATGGCCACCACGATGTCGATCGGGATGGGTGCCTGGATGCGGTTCCGCAAACACACCTGGCAGCCGATCATCGAGATGTGCGCGGCGATGTACGCGGGCTTTGTCGTACTCTTCCCCGGGTTCTGGGCGGGGGCCCTCAGTGATGGTGACGTGATGATGTACGGGCACGTACTGATGCTCGTGTTCATGCTGGTGGCGATGCTCCTGCGGCGCGCCGAGTACACGACGCACCATCACGGCCGGGCACACCAACCCAGGTGAGGCTGCCACCAGGCGCACCGGGTGGCCGGTTGGCAGACACTAAGATGTACAGGAGTGTACGAATACCCGACGCTGGGTTCTGTCAGCTGGGAGGCTGGTCGTGGAGGCGGTGCAGCGGGCCGGCAAGGTCGATGGGGGCCATCATCGCCGGGCGGACGCGCGCAAGAACATCGCCGCCATCCTGGACGCCGCCACCGAATGCCTGGCCAGGGATCCCGACGCCAGCGTGAACGCGATCGCCAAGGCCGCCGGCGTCGGGAGGGTCACCTTGTACGGCCACTTCGACTCCCGCGCCACGCTGGTCACCGCGGTGGTCGAGCGCGCGCTCCGGGAGACCGACGCGGCCCTCGAGGCCACCGACCTGGATGGTGACCCGCGGGACGCCCTGGTGCGCCTGATCACCTCCACCTGGCGGTTGACCAGCCAGTTCGGCGCCCTGGTGGTGGCCGCCGAGCGGGAACTGTCCGCTGAGCAGGTTGTCCGGGCACACGCCGAACCGATGCGACGGGTGGAACGCCTCATCGAGCGCGGACGGCAGGACGGAGTCTTCCGCGCCGACCTTCCCGCTCACTGGCTGAGCACCGTGCTCCACAACGTCACCCATGCGGCCGCCGGCGCGCTCCATCGTGGTGAGATGACCGCCGAGGAGGCGCCCCGGATAATCGCGGCCACCATGCTCGCGGCCATCACCCCGCCAGGCCGCCCGGTACCTGAGATCGACTGAACCGCGTCCCGTGCCCGGCCGATGTCGAGGTCGGCCGGCACCGGTCGACCGAGAGCCTGTGTGGAAACCGGCCGGGTCTCCACACAGGCCCTGGACGTCAGGATCAGGCGAGCTCGTACCGGTCGAGGTTCATCACCTTGTCCCACGCCGCGACGAAGTCGTGTACGAACTTCTGCCGCGCGTCGTCGCTCGCGTAGACCTCGGCGAGCGCGCGCAGCTCGGAGTTCGAACCGAAGACGAGGTCGACGCGGCTGCCGGTCCACGTCACTTCGCCGGTGGCCAGGTCGCGACCCTCGAACGTTTCGCCGTCACCGTTCGCCTGCTGCCAGGTCGTACCCAGGTCGAGCAGGTTCACGAAGAAGTCGTTGGTCAATGACCCAGTGGTGCTGGTGAAGACGCCTACCGACGACTGCTTAACGTTCGCGCCGAGGACCCGCAGACCACCGACCAGGACTGTCATCTCGGGGGCACTGAGGGTCAGCAGGTTCGCCCGGTCCAGCAGGAGGTACTCAGCTGGCAGCCGGCTGCCCTTCCCGAGGTAGTTGCGGAACCCGTCCGCGGCCGGTTCGAGCGCGGCGAAGGACTCCACATCGGTCTGATCCTGCGAGGCGTCCGTACGTCCTGGCGTGAAGGGAACCTCGACGTCGTACCCGGCGTTCCTGGCGGCCTGCTCGACCCCGGCACACCCGCCGAGCACGATCAGGTCGGCCAGAGAGACCCGCCTGGCCCCGGACTGGGAGCTGTTGAACGCCTGCTGGATGCCCTCCAGGGTGCGCAGCACGGCGACGAGCTGGTCCGGGTTGTTGACCTCCCAGCCGTTCTGCGGCTCGAGGCGGATCCGCGCGCCGTTGGCCCCGCCGCGTTTGTCGCTGCCCCGGAACGTCGATGCCGACGCCCACGCGGTGGAGACCAACTCGGACACCGACAGCCCCGAGGAGAGGATCTGACCCTTGAGCGCGGCGACGTCCCCGGCGCCGATGAGCTCGTGGTCCACCGCGGGGACGGGGTCCTGCCAGATCAGCGTCTCGGCCGGGACCTCCGGGCCGAGGTAGCGGGCGACAGGTCCCATGTCACGGTGCGTCAGCTTGAACCACGCCCGGGCGAAGGCGTCCGCGAATTCGTCCGGGTGCTCCAGGAAGCGCCGGGAGATCGGCTCGTAGACCGGGTCGAACCGCAGCGAGAGATCCGTCGTGAGCATCGTCGGAGCGTGGCTCTTCGCCGGGTCGTGGGCGTCCGGGACGGTCCCCGCGCCCGCGCCGTCCTTCGGCTTCCACTGGTACGCGCCAGCGGGGCTCTTCGTGAGCTCCCACTCGTACCCGAACAGGATCTCGAAGAAGCTGTTGTCCCAGGTCAACGGGGTGTTCGTCCACGTGCCCTCGAGCCCGCTGGTGATCGCGTGGGCGCCTTTCCCGGTGTGGAAGCTGTTCTTCCAGCCGAGCCCCTGTTCCTCGAGTGGAGCGCCCTCCGGCTCGGGGCCGACGTGGCGCTCCGGGTCGGCCGCGCCGTGGGTCTTGCCGAACGTGTGACCGCCGGCGATCAGCGCGACGGTTTCCTCGTCGTTCATCGCCATCCGGTGGAAGGTCTCGCGGATGTCCCTGGCCGCCGCGAGTGGGTCCGGGTTGCCGTTCGGGCCCTCCGGGTTGACGTAGATCAGGCCCATCTGGACCGCGCCGAATGGCTCTTCGAGCTCCCGGTCTCCGCTGTAGCGCTCGTCGCCGAGCCAGGTGGTCTCCGGACCCCAGTACACGTCCTCCTCGGGCTCCCAGACGTCGGGACGGCCGCCGGCGAAGCCGAAGGTCTTGAATCCCATCGACTCCAGGGCGACGTTGCCGGCGAGGATCATCAGGTCGGCCCAGGAGATCTGCTGGCCGTACTTCTTCTTGACCGGCCACAGCAGCCGGCGGGCCTTGTCCAGGTTCCCGTTGTCCGGCCAGCTGTTCAGCGGCGCGAAGCGCTGCATGCCGGCTCCGCCGCCACCGCGTCCGTCGCTGATCCGGTACGTGCCGGCGCTGTGCCAGGCCATCCGGATCATGAACGGCCCGTAATTGCCGTAGTCAGCGGGCCACCAGTCCTGCGAGGACGTGAGCACATCCGCGAGGTCCCGCTTGACGGCGGCGAGGTCGAGGGTCTTGAACTCTTCGGCGTAGTCGAACTCCTCACCCAGGGGGTTGGTCACAGCGGGGTTCTTGGCGAGGATCTTCAGGGTGAGCTGGTTCGGCCACCAGCCCCGGTTCCCCCCGCCCTGGGTCGGGTGCGGAGCACGGCCGTGCACGACCGGGCAGCGAGCTTCGCTTTCCTCGTTCACGTCTCCGATGACTGCATCGTGGTTCTCAGACATGGGCATCCTTTCGGGCTGTCCGGTTCAGGGAATGGTCAGGTCAGGGCTGTGCGGGATCAGGGGGTGGTCAGGCAACGGTGGTCAGGCACGGGAAGTGGCGGCACAGTCGGGGCACAGGCCCCAGTAGATGACCTCGGCCTCGTCGATCGTGAAGCCGTGGTCGTCGGTCGCGGTCAGGCAAGGTGCGTGGCCGACAGCGCATTCGACATCGGCGATCAGACCGCAGGACCGGCACACCACGTGGTGGTGATTGTCTCCGACCCGCGACTCGTAGCGGGCCACGGAGCCGGATGGCTTGATGCGCCGCAGCAGGCCCGCTGCCGTGAGCGCGTGCAGACAGTCGTACACGGCCTGGTGAGACACGTCCGGCAGCGAGTCGCGAACGGCACCGATGATGGTGTCCGTGTCGGCGTGTGCGTGCGTGTGCACCGCGCTCAGTACCGCCACCCGGGGACGGGTCACGCGCAATGTGGCCGCGCGAAGCATCTGCTGGAGGTCCGAGGTCGTGGGCACGTGCTGCAGTCTCGCCGATTTTCTGGAATGAGTCAAGAATGTGGCACGGGCGCGTCGCTCGAGCTGGGCGCCGGCTGTCTGCGATCTGGGCGTTGGCAATCTGATGGCCAGGCGCAACCCGGTCGGCCTAAGGTGGGGGATGCGCGCGTTCCGGTCTGCTGGGCTGCTTGGTGCCGTCTTCCTGGCACTGGGCATGTTCGCGGCCGCCGGCGCCGCTACACCGGATTCGACCGGCCCGGAACCCAGCGCCCTGACGCCTGGCTACTACGCGTCCGCGCCTGCCGAAACCGTCTCGACCAGGTTGCCGTCCCGCGTCGCGGCGTTCGTCGCCCGGAGCGTGACCTTCTCCCCGGTGGCGGCGTACGCCGAGCGGTTGCTCTGCCTCTGCGCCGACCGGATCACCCGACCGCTGCCGCGTCCGCGCGGTGACCGTGGCCCTCCGCCCGTCCCCTCGCAGTAACCAGAGGCAGACGGGCGGAGCGGTCACACGCTCCGCCTTCTTCGTATGAAAAGAGGGCAAAGATGAGCAGCGACATGCAGCAGATCAACTCCGAAGACCAACAACGCCTGCAGATGATGTTGGAAGAAGAGTTCAACAGCCTGACAGCTCGTTTGACGACGTTGTCCGACCCGGGCAAAGCGGAGTCCGACCCATCCGACTCACACACCCAGGCCGCGCTGACGGGGAACACCCGGCGGGCACTGGCCGAGGTGACCCAGGCGTTGCGCCGGATGGCCGAAGGCCGGTACGGCCAGTGTGAGCAGTGCGGTGACCAGATCCCGCCGGAACGCCTTGAGGTCCTGCCACACGCCAGGTTCTGCCTGCCGTGCCAGTCCGCGGCGAGCTGAGCCCGTCACGGGCCTGGCGATCGCGCTGTTGGTGGCCCCGTGAGCGCGCCGTGCTCCCGGGACCACCAACAGTGGTCCGCCCCACGCACCTCACGCGCTACCCGTTCCGCGCCCCGTGATCTCCTATGGCACAGGGCGTACATGTCGAGCGCCGCCGGTACGAAGTGAGGTCGCGTGTTTTCGCTCCCCTTGGACATCGGCTCCGGTCACGATGCGCAGCTCCGGCCCCTCGAACCGTGGCAGGCTCCCGAGTTCTTCGCGCACATCGAACGGGCGCGCGCCACCGTCGACCCGTGGGTCCCATGGGCGTCGGTGAGTACGGACCTGGACAGCGCGCGAGCCACGCTGCAGCGCTACGCCGACGGCCAGGCCGCCGACACCAGACGGCTGTACGGCATCTGGTTGGACGGCACACTCGTCGGCGGGACCATGTTCGTCCGGTTCGACGCCGAGTCGGGCATCGCGGAGATCGGCGTGTGGGCGGAGCCTGCCGGGGAGGGCCGCGGGCTGGTCACCGCCGCGGTGCGGCACCTGATCGACTGGGCCTTCACCGTACGGGGTATGCACCGGCTCGAATGGCGTACCACCCCGACCAACGTACGCAGCGGCAACGTGGCCCGCCGCCTCGGCATGCGGCTGGACGGCGTACTCCGCCAGGCATATCCGTACCGCGGGGTGCGCCACGACGATGAGGTCTGGTCGCTGCTGGCCGAAGAGTGGAAGCGGTAGCGAGGTCGGCCCAGCCCGGGAGGCGGCGTCACGCGAGCTAGTGGGCGCGGGGGCGGGGGACCCAACCCAGCTCGGCGCTGATCGCATCGGCGGCGCGCAGCAGGTGACGCAGCAGCTCCTGCTTGGTGTCCGCGGTGAGCCGGCTGCTGGGCATGGTCAACGACAGCGTGGCCACCAGCGCGCCGGTGGAATCCCGTACCGCGGCGGACATCGTGCTGACTCCCGGCAGGGTCTCCTCGATCGCCATCGCGTACCCCGACTCGCGGGCTGTCTCGATGTCCGCGAGCAGCTTGTCCGGCGACGGCGGATCGACCGGCTCCAGGTCGCCGTGCCCGTGCTCGGCGAGGATCCGCCGGATCTCCTCGGGGGCCCGGTCGGCGAGCAGTAACCGGCTCGGTGCCCCGCTCCAGAGCGGTAGCGGCCGGCCGATGTCGAAGATCGCCCGCAGTTGCGACCCGCTCGGCACCTGTTCGATGTGCATCAGCTGGTCGCCGTACCCGACGGACAGGCCGGCGGTTTCGCCGGTGGCGTCGCGTAGCCGGGTCATGTGTGCCAACGAGAGTTGCCGTACGTCGAGCCGCTTCTGGTACGCGGCGCCCAATGCCAGGGTGCGCGGCCCGAGCTGGTAGCGCTGAGTGATCCGGTGTTGGCTGGCCAGATCGGTAGCGACCAACTCGCGAAGCAGCCGCTGCACTGTGCTCTTCGACAGGCCGGCCTTCTCGGCGACCTGCCGGATGCTGAGCGGGTCCTCCGAGGTACGGAGCACTTCCAGCACCCGTACGGCGCGGTGCAGCAACTCGCTCACCCGGTCCTCCTCGATCTCCACGCCTCACGCCCGGGGCCACATGTGCGGCCTCAAGCTCTTGACACGGCTCCAGACAAGCACCCAGCATGGGTGTCCTATTCCACGGGGCAAGTGTCCCGCTACACGGGACAGTACCAGGGAGGTCCCAGTGAGCCGATCCCAGCAGGACGCCGGTCCGTCCCACATTCGCGAGATCGCCGGAGCCAGCCTGATCGGCACCGTCGTGGAGTGGTACGACTTCTTCCTCTACGGCACGATGGCAGCGCTGGTGTTCAACAGCGAGTTCTTCCCCGTCGTCGACCCGCTGCTGGGCACGATGATCGCCTTCGCCACGTTCGCGGCGGGCTTCATCACCCGACCGCTCGGCGGCATCCTGTTCGGACACTTCGGGGATCGTCTCGGTCGCAAGCAGATGCTCGTACTCACCATGATGATCATGGGCGGGGCGACCTTCATGATGGGCCTGCTGCCGACGTACGCGCAGATCGGGATCTGGGCTCCGATACTGCTGCTGATCCTCCGGATGCTGCAGGGCATCGGGCTGGGCGGCGAATGGGGCGGCGCGATCCTGATGGCGGTCGAGCACGCGCCCGACCGGCGGCGCGGCTGGTACAGCAGCTGGCCCCAGATGGGGGTACCGATCGGCCTGCTGCTGTCCACCGTCGCGGTCGCCGCGGCCGGGATGCTCGGCGACGACGCGTTGCGGGACTGGGCCTGGCGGGTGCCGTTCCTGCTCAGCTTCGTACTCATCGCCGTCGGTCTGTTCATCCGGCTCCGGATCGCCGAATCCCCCGCTTTCGAGGCGGTGAAGGAATCCGGCGTGCAGGCGAAACAGCCCCTGATCGAGGTGGTACGCCGGCACCCGAAGACGACGTTGCTGGCGATGGGTGCCCGGCTGTCCGAGAGCGTGACCTTCAACGTCTACAACGCGTTCATCCTCACGTACACCACGCTGGTGCTCGGATTGTCGAAGAACGTCGCTTTCGGCGGCCTGTTGATCGCGGCCGGGGTCGGCTTCTTCGTCATCCCGCTCGCCGGTCACGTCTCGGACAAGGTGGGCCGGCGCCCGGTCTACATGGCGGGTGCGCTGCTGGCGGCGGTCAGTGCGTTCCCGATCTTCTGGATGATCGACACCGAGAACACCGTGCTGATCTGGATCGCCATCGTGATCGGCTGGGGCTTCGCCGCCTGCATGATGTACGGGCCGCAGGGCGCCTTCTTCGCCGAGCTGTACCCGACCCGGGTGCGGTACAGCGGGATGTCGGTGGTCTACCAGATCGGCGTGCTGCCGTCGGGAGCGATCGCCCCGCTCGTGGCCACCAGCCTGCTCGGCGCGTTCGGCGGCGTCTCCTGGCCGGTGGCCGGGTACGTCGCGCTGATAGCCGTACTCACCGTGGTGTCGCTGGTGTTCTCGCCGGAGACGTACCGGCGCGTGATCGACGCCGACGACTCGGCCGCGCCGGTCGGCACCCACGCCGCACCGACCGAGGGGACGATACGCAAGTGACCCGGCAACCGGACGTGGTGTTGATCCTCGCCGACGACATGGGATTCTCCGACCTCGGTTGCTACGGCGGGGAGATCGACACTCCGGCGCTGGACCGGCTGGGACGGCGCGGGGTCAGGTTCACGCAGTTCTACAACTCGCCGCGGTGCAGCCCGTCCCGGGCGTCCCTGATGACCGGCCTGCATCCGCACCAGGTCGGCGTCGGCATCCTCAACTTCGACGACACACCCGACGGCTACCCGGGCAACCTGTCCGAGCGGTGCGTCACCGTCGCCGAGGCCATGAAAGGGGCCGGGTACGCGACGTACCTCAGCGGGAAGTGGCACCTGGCCAGCGACATGGAGCGGCCCAACGCCGCCTGGCCGACCCGGCGCGGGTTCGACCGGTTCTTCGGCACCCTGGAAGGGGCCGGCTCGTTCTACCAGCCGCGCACCCTGACCCGGGGCGAGGAGAACATCGAGCCCGAAGCCGAACGGGACGACTTCTTCTACACCGACGCGATCAGCGACAACGCGGTCTCCTTCATCTCCGAGCATGCCTCCGAACGCGGTGACCAGCCGTTCTTCCTCTACCTCGCGTACACCGCCCCGCACTGGCCGCTGCACGCGCACGACGAGGACATCGCGAAGTACCACGGCCGGTTCGACAAGGGCTGGGAACAGCTACGGGCGGAACGGCTCGACCGCCTGGTCACCGAGGGCATCGTGGAACCGGGCAGCGCGCTCAGCGAGCCGGACCCACGGGTCAAGGGCTGGTCGTCGGTCACCGACCCCGAGTGGGAAGCCCGCCGGATGGAGGTGTACGCCGCCCAGGTGGACCGGATGGACCAGGGGATCGGCCGGGTCGTCGCCGAGCTGGAGCGGCACGGCCGGCTCGACAACACGATCGTGATCTTCCTGTCCGACAACGGGGGCTGTGCCGAGGAGATGCCTCCGGAGAAGGTCGCGGAGTTCGTCACCGCGTTCGTACCGATGAAGCTGACCACGCGTGGCGGCGAGGATGTCGTACCCGGCGACCACCCCGGTCTGATGCCGGGACCGGAGTCGACCTACCAGGCGTACGGCCGGGCCTGGGCGAACCTGTCGAACACCCCGTTCCGGGAGTACAAGCACTGGGTGCACGAGGGCGGGATCTCGACGCCGTTCATCGTCCACTGGCCGGCCGGACTCGGTGAGGCCGGCCTGCCCCGCGACGGCGGTGGCGGCCGGTTGCACCGGGAGCCGGCGTGCCTGCTCGACGTGCTGCCCACCCTGCTGGACGCGGCCGGAGTCGACCATCCCACCGAACGTGACGGGTCGCCGGTGCCGCCGTTGGAGGGGGAGAGCCTGCTACCGGTGCTGGGCGGCGACGCACCCGCTGAGCGCACCCTGTACTGGGAACACGAAGGCAACGCCGGAGTACGTCAGGGTCGCTGGAAACTGGTCCGCAAGCACGCTCAGCCCTGGGAGCTGTACGACATCGACACCGACCGCGCCGAGCGCGACAACCTGGCTGAGCGGCACCCGGACCTGGTCACCGAGCTGTCGACCGGGTACGCCGCCTGGGCGCAACGCTGTGGCGTGATCCCGCGCGAAGTGGTGCTCGACCTGTACCGCCGCCGTGGTCACGGGCTTCCAGAGGAGTAGTACCGCCTGGCGGCCGTCACCGCGGCCGAACCGGACAATGGGCTAGTCACGGATCGTGGTCAGCAGGTCGATCAGGGGCGGGGGTGCTTCGGTGAAGCTCAGGTGGCGGCCCGCGAGCACGGTGAACGTGGTCTCGCCGCACGCCGTCCATCCGCCCATCTGCGCCGGCGTGACCTCGGTGTCCTCGGTCCAGCCGATGGCGGTGATCGGGCACGGCACCCGTGGCGGGTCGGGGCGTACGTATCGGCGGTTGACCTCCACGTCGGCCCGCAGCACCTCGGTGTAGAGCTCGACGAAGTCGTGCTGGGGGACGCCGCCCAGGTTCCGGATCATCGTGGTCATCTCGGCCTCGAGCTCGGTGTCGTCCATGGCGAGCATCCGGGCGTACGGGCCGTCCTGCGGCGCCACCTGGGAGGACAGGAAGAGGTGGGCCGGGGCGGGCCCGGACGCCAGCTCGACGGTCGCCTCGTACGCGACGTTGGCCGACCAGCAGTGGCCGAAGAAGGCGTACGGCACGTCGAGCCAGGGGCGTAGCCCGTCGACCATCCCCTTGGCCAGCTCCTGGTACGTCTCGGCCGGTGGTTCCGCGAAGCGCGACTCGTGACCGGGCAGCTCGACCGGCAGGAACTCGACGCCGTCGCGCTCCTGCGGCCAGCTCCGGTAGATGCCGGCGCCGGTGCCCGAGTAGGGGATACAGAAGACCCGGGCGGTCACGGCCGGGGACGGCGGGCGGGGAAGCCAGGGATTGCGTACCGGCCTGGTCATGCGGCCATCCTGGGCTTGGCCGTGATCGGCAGGTGCTTGTAGCCGGAGATGAAGTTCGAGTGCATCCGCGATGGCGCGCCGGCCGGCTCGAAGTCGGTGAACCCGGACAGCAGCTCGTCGAAGAGGAGCCGCAGGGTGACCCGGGCGAGGGTGTGCCCGACGCAGTAGTGCGGCCCGATCCCGAACGCGAGGTGCCGGTTGGGTTTGCGGCGCAGCAGGAACCGGTCGGGGTCGGGGAACACCTCGGCGTCCCGGTTGGCCGCGCCGAACCAGACGACCACCGCGTCGCCGGCCTTGATCGGAGTGTCCCGGATCGTCACGTCCCGGGTCGCGTAGCGCATGAAGTAGCTGACCGGCGAGGCCATCCGCAGCGCCTCCTCGACGCCCGAGGCGGTGGCGCCCGGATCGGCCGCCCACCGGTCGAGCAGCCCGTCACCGAGGTGCTCGGCCATCACGTAGTTGGGCGAATGGGGCGTGGTGACCGAGGCGCCCAGCAGCACGCTGTAGCAGTTGGACAGCACCTCGCCCGCCGACATCGCCCGCCCGTCGACCTCGGTCGTGATCAGCACGCTGATCAGGTCGTCCCCGGGCCGGCGCCGGCGGTCGGAGTAGATGTCCTGGAAGTAGGCGAACAGCTCCCGGTGCGCGGCCTCCAGGGTGGCCTGCGGGCCGTCCGGGTCGCGGTACTCGGGGTCGTCGGGCGCGGTCGAGGCGTTGAGCAGCCGGACCAGCCGGGGCCAGTCGGCGCGGGGCAGGCCCATGGCGGTGCCGCCGACCGCGACCGGCAAGGTGAGCATGGCCTGGGCGAAGTCGAATTCGCCGTCGCCGAGCGGGGCGATGACCTCGCGGACCAGGCCGCGGATCAGCTCGGTCTGTTGCTCGACCGACTTGATGGTCAGGGCCTTCTGGAGACGGGCGCGCATGGCCGTATGCCGGGGCGGGTCGGTCACCGGGATCTGCCGCCCGCCGGCCGGGTCCTGCTCGCCGAGGGTGAACAGCATCGTGCCACGCTCGGAGGTGAACGTGTCGGCGTCGCGCAGCACCCGGTCGGCGTCGTGGTAGCGCACCACCGACCAGAAGCCGGGTCGCCCGTCCACGTCCTGCCAGGCCAGCCTGTCCCGCCGGCGCAGCTCGTCCCAGGTGGCGCGGTAGTCGCCGGTGCTGAACAGCACCGGGTCGGCGAGCCCGGCCGCGCCGTGGCTGACCGGGCAACCCGAAGGGTTATCGGACCGCGACATCGACGGCCTCCTCCGCTACGTCCGTGGTTGCGCCCTGTTTACGCAGCTCACCGGCCAGGTCGGCGATGGTCGGCCGCAGGTAGAGGGTGCGAGCCGGTAGCCGTACGGCGAACTCGTCCTGCACCGTCGCGAGCAACTCGGCCGCCATCAGCGAGTGCCCGCCGAGGTCGAAGAAGTTGTCGGTCACGCCGACCGGCTCCACGTCCAGGGTCTCGCTCCATATGGTGGCCAGCCGCGACTCGACGCCGTCGGCCGGCGCGACGTACTCGTTCCACACGTTGCGCGGGATGCGGGTGGCGGGCAGGGCCGACCGGTCCACCTTGCCGTTGGGGTTGAGCGGGATGTCGGACAGCACGATGACCGCCCACGGCACCAGATGGGCGGGCAGTGTCGCGCTCAGCCGGCCGCGCAGCTCGACGCCGAACGCGGGCCACTCGGCGCGATCCATAGCGCCGACCGCCGCGTACGCCATCAGCCGCACGTCGCCCGCCCCGTCGGTGTAGGTCAGCGCGGCCGCCTGCTCGACGCCGGGTTGGCGCAGCAGCTCGTTCTCGACCGTGCTCGGCTCGACCCGGTAGCCCCGGATCTTGACCTGGCGGTCGGAACGGCCGAGGAAGTCCAGGTTGCCGTCGTCCCAGCGAGCCAGGTCGCCGGTGCGGTACATCCGCCCGCCGGGCTGGTCGGCGGCCGGGTCGGCCACGAAGCGTACGGCGGTGGCGCCCGCCTTGTTGAGGTAACCGATGGCCACGCCGTCCCCGCCGACCCACAACTCACCGGTCTCGCCAGGGCCGACGGGCTGGAGCGCGTCGTCCAGCACGACCGCGGTCGACCCCGCGATCGGCACCCCGATCGGCACCCGCGGGCCGTCGCCGGCCACGGTGGTCGTCCAGCACGTGCTGAACGTGGTGTTCTCGGTCGGGCCGTAGCCGTTGGTGAAGAGCAGGTGCGGGTGCGCCGCCAGCACCCGGCGCACATGCTCGGGCGAGAGTACGTCGCCGCCGGCCAGCAGGTGGCGGAGGCCGCCCAGCCCGGGCAGCTGGTGGGTGACCATCTTGTGGAACAGGCCGGTGGTCAGCCAGAGGACGGTCACCCCCTCGACCTTGATCAGATCGGTCAGCTCGGCGAGGTCGGCATGCCCGGCCGGGGCCAGCGCGAGCCGGCAGCCGTGCACCAGCGGCGTCCAGATCTCCCACGTGGAGACGTCGAAGCCGACCCGGGTGAGCTGGAAGAAGACGTCGTCGTCGCGGACCTCCATGAAGGACGGCCGGGTGATCAGGCGGTGCACCGCGCGGTGTGACACGACGACACCCTTGGGCTCGCCGGTCGACCCCGAGGTGTAACAGACGTACGCAGGGGTGTCCGGTCCCGGCGGCGGAGGTGCCTCGCCGGTGGCCGGTGGCGGGTCCTCGGCCGGCTCGTCGAGCAGAAGCACCCGGGGTACGTCGGGGATCAGCTCCCGGTCGACGGCGACCGCGAAGCCGGCCCGCGCGTCGTGGATGACCCGGGACCGCTGCTCGGCCGGCTCGGCCGGGTCGAGGTAGAGGTAGGCGCCGCCCGCCTTGAGCACCGCGGTCAGCGTGACGATCAGCTCGGGGGAGCGGGGCAGGACCACGGCGACCGGCACGCCGCCGCCGACTCCGGCCGCCCGGAGCCGGGCCGCGAGGACGTCGGCGGCGGCGTTCAGGTCGTGGTAGGTGAGCGTACGGCCGTGATCGCTGACCGCGATCCGGTCGGGGGTCCGCGCGGCCTGGTCGGCGACGAGCTCGTGGATGCACGGTGGCCCCGAACGGGCGCCGCGGCGGGCGCCGAGCGGCCGCAGGTCGGTCCACACCCGTTCGACCTCGCCCAGGCAGTCGTCCAGGGCGGCCGGACCGTGCGCGATCCGCCAGCCGGCCGGCACCGGCAGGGCGGCCGGCCACAGTGAGGCCTGCTCGTTGTCGTTCACCAGGACCAGGAAGGTCCCGGCGGGATCGTCGAACGGATTCACCGGCTCAACTCCTCGGGTGGGGTCGGGGACGGTCAGTTGGTCAGGTCGGCCGCGATCAGGTCGAGCATCTGGCGCTCTCCGTCGGGGGAGAGCAGGTGGTCGCCGGGCAGGGCGTCGAGGCGGAAGCCGGCCGTGGTCTCGGCGCCCCACGGCCGCATCCGCTCGGGCGACGATTCGGGGTCGCCGAGGCCGGCGAAGGCGTGGATCGGCACGTTCACCGGGTCGTCGGCCGGGTATTCGTGCACAGACAGCAGGGTCAGGTCTGCCCGCATCGTCGGGACCAGCAGGTCGAGCAGTTCCTCGTCGGCGAGCACCCCGTCGGGGGTGGCGCCGAGCGAGCGCATGTAGTCGACGATCTTCTCGTCCGGCTCGTTCCAGGGCAGCGGGGCGTGCAGGCTGGGGGCGGTGCAGCTGGCCACGCTGAGCAGCCGGGGCAGCGGTCGGCCCCGGTCGCGGAGCACCCGGGTCAGCTCGAGGGCCACCTTGGCGCCCATGCTGATCCCGGCGAAGGCGTACGGCTCGGGTCCGGCCAGCAGTGGGCCGAGCCCGCCGGCCAAGGCGTCGACGAGGGGTGCCATCCGGTCGTAGGCCGGCTCGGCCATGCGACTCTCCCGGCCGGGCAGATGGACCGCGTACGGTTCGACGGACAGCGGCAGCCGGGACGGCCAGTCCCGGAACATCGAGGCGCCGCCACCCGCGTACGGGAAGCAGAAGAGCCGGATCCCGGGGCCGGAACCGGGCCGCAGGCGCCGCGCCCAGCGGCCTTCGGCGAGCGTGGGCAGCGAACGTGCCGGTGGTGTGCTCAAGGGGGAGTCACGACCCTTCAATCCCTCTCGATCAGCGCGCCGACGTCCAGCGGTCCGCGCGGCCGAGAGGAGATCGGGCAGTTGCCGGCGGTGTTTCCCGGCTCCGTCCGGTCGGCCATGCTGTGTGTTCTCCCGTCCGAGGCGACCAGCTGTTCCGTAGCTGTTCAATCCACATCGGACCGTGTGAGACGGGTTTCATGTGGAGGGTTGCGAGCACGACCACATCGCGAAAGATAAGCGATCGAAGATCGAGCGGCAACCGATGGAACCCCGGCCGGCGACCGGGCGCCTACGCCGAGCCTCGATGCTACATTGCCGTACCTGATCGGCGAGGCCGGCAAACCCGACACTTTCCGGCACACCGCGGTGTGAGAGGTGATGACGATCGACACCCGTACATCGACCGACAATCAGGTGGCGGCGGTTCCGGCGCCGACGGGCCCCTCGCTGGAGGCGAGCATCCGCGAGGTCTGGACCGAGGTCCTGGGCATCCCGGACATCGACGTGACCACGCCGTTCTTCGAGGCGGGTGGAAACTCGGTCACTGCCATGCAGGTGGTCAGCCGGCTCCACGCCCGCCACAGCACCGTGTCGTTGCGGACGTTCATGACCCATCCCACCATCGCCGGCCTGGCGAACGCCCTGGCCGGCGCCGCCACTGCGG
>JBOGDK010000032.1:0-22511 GCA_050701795.1 Micromonosporaceae bacterium | reverse complement strand
CCGGAGCGCTGATGACGCGGGCACGCCGGTGCGCCGGGCTTCCCGCGGTCCCTGCCCGCCCGGGCCGCCCGCCCTGTCCCTGCCCGCCCGGCTCCGAAAGGATCGAGGCTCAGACCTCCAGCAGTACGGTCCGGGGGCCTACGTTGACGCTGGCCACCTGCATGTGCGCCCGGAACCGACCGGTCTCGACGTGGGCGCCCCGAGCCCGTAGCGCATCGGCGAAACCGGTCACCAACGGCTCGGCCACCTCGGCCGGAGCCGCCGGGCTCCAGGACGGGCGACGTCCCTTCCGGGTGTCCCCGTACAAGGTGAACTGGCTGACCACCAGCACCGGTGCGGTGACGTCGGCCGCCGAACGCTCCTGATCCAGGATCCGCAGCTCGTACACCTTGCGGGCGAGTTTCTCCGCCGCCGCGGGGGTGTCGTCGTGGGTGACGCCCAGTAGCACCAGCAGGCCATCGGTGATCGCCCCGACGACCTCGTCGTCGACGGTCACCTTGGCGCTGCTCACGGTCTGTACCACTGCCCGCACGGCGCACCTCTCACTCACTGTGTCTGCTGGGTGGTCCCGGCCACGCCCGGCGATGTCACGCCGCGTCGGCCCGTCCGGCAACGTACCGTCAGGTCGTGACTGTGATCAGGTACGGGTCAGCGGCCGGCGACGCGCTGCGGGCCGGGGGCCCCGTGGTGGCGCTGGAGAGCACCATCGTGGCGCACGGACTACCCCGCCCGGACAACCTCGTCGTGGCCCGGCGGATCGAGCAGACAGTACGGGACAACGGCGCCGTACCGGCCACGATCGGCATGATCGGCGGCGAGATCGTGATCGGTCTCGATGACGCCGAGGTGGAGCATCTCGCCAGCAGCGACGGGGTGGCCAAACTGTCGGTACGCGACCTGGCCCCCGCGGCGGTCGCCAAGGTCGACGGCGCCACCACCGTGGCGAGCACCGCGGCGATCGCCCACCGTGCCGGGATCAGGGTGTTCGCCACCGGCGGGCTCGGTGGAGTGCACCGGGGGGCTGCCAGCAGCTTCGACGAATCAGCCGACCTGGTGACCCTGTCCCGTACCCCGATCTGTGTGGTGTGCGCCGGGGTCAAATCCATCCTCGACGTCGCCGCCACCCTGGAACGGCTGGAGAGCCTGGGGGTCGCGGTGCTGGGCTACCAGACCCGCCGGTTTCCCGGCTTCTACCTCACCGACTCCGGGCACGAGATCGACTGGTCCGTCGAGTCGCCGCAGCAGGTCGCAGCCGTACTGGCGGCGCGCCGCGACCAGGGTGTCGCCCGTAGCGCCGTGGTGGTCGGCAACCCGTTGCCGGCCGACCAGCAGCTCGACCCCGACCTGCACCACCGGGTGCTCGGCGAAGGGCTCGCGGGCCTCATCGCGGACCACGTCAGCGGCAAGGACGTGACCCCGTACCTGCTCGGCTACTTCCACCAGGCCACCGAGGGGGAGAGCCTCGCGGTAAACATACGGATCATCCTGCGCAACGCCGCTTTGGCCGCCCAGATCGCGGCGTCCGTGTGACCTCAGTGCTGGTGGTGGGGGATCTGGTGACCGATGTGGTGGCGGTCGCCGCTGGGCCGCTCGCCGAGGGCACCGATACCGCCGCCTCGATCACCCTCACCGGGGGCGGAGCCGCGGCGAACACCGCCGCCTGGCTGGCGTACGCCCAGCTGCCGGTGACACTCGTCGCGGCGGTCGGTGACGACCCGGCGGGGGCGCAGCGGGTGGCGGAGTTGGAGTCCGCTGGCGTGCGGTGTGCGGTGTCCCGGCATCCAGGGCCCTCCGGCACGGTGGTGGTGATCGCGGACGGGGCTGAACGCACGATGCTCTGCGATCGGGGTGCGAACGCCCACCTGTCCACGGGCGACATCGACGCGGGGCTTCCCGGTGCTGGGCACCTGCACCTGTCGGGGTACCCGCTGTTCGACGAACGCACCCGTCCCGCCGGACGGTACGCGCTGGCGGCGGCCCGTACGGCGGGGCTGACGGTCAGCGTCGACGCGGCGTCCGCTCGTCCGTTGCGGCAGGCGGGGCCGGCTTCCTTCCTGGAGTGGGTACGCGGCGTGGATCTGTTGTTCGCCAACGCGGACGAGGCCCGGGTGCTGGTGGGGGACGTGGCGCCCGACGAGCTGGCCAGGAGGCTGGCCGGCCACGTGGCGACCGTGATCGTGAAGCTCGGCGCTGACGGCGCTGTCTGGGCCGACAGCGGCTCCAGGGCCGGGGTGGTACGGAGGAGCGCCGTACCGACCCGGGTGGTGGACGTGACGGGGGCAGGCGACGCCTTCGCCGCCGGTGCGCTACGGGCCTGGCTCGCTGGGTCGGGGCCCGCCGAGGTGCTGTCCACCGCCGCCCGGTACGGCGCCATCGCCGTCGCACAGATCGGTGCCCGGCCCCCAGCGGGATGCCGGTCGTAGTGGGCTCAGCCGTGGCCGCTGGTGTCGATCACGCAGAACCGGTTTCCTTCGGAGTCGGCGAGCACGACGAAATCCGGGTCCTCGGGGTAGCTGTCCCAGTCGACCCGCCGCGCACCGAGTGCCACCAGTCGTTCCACCTGTGCGGCCTGGTCGGCGGCGTCGCCGGCGTACAGGTCGAGATGCACCCGGGGGTGATCCTGCACCGGGGTTTCGCTGAGCCCGAGGGCGAGATGCGTCCCGTGGCCCTCCGCGGGTACCAGCACCACCCAGTCGTCGTCCGGTTCGTCCCGTGGCACGTAGTCGAGTGCCCGCATCCAGAAATCAGCGGCGCGTCGTAGATCGCTGACACCGATCACCACGGTGCCGACCCGGAGCATCAGGCGTCCCCGTCGATGGTGCGGGCCTCCGGGGCGGTGATCTCCGGTGGGCCGTCACCGCCGCGGTCAGGCACAGAGGGTTGGTCGGCTTCCGAGTTCCCGCGCCGACCCCGCCGCAGTACGGAGCCGAGTGTGTGCTGCTGTTTCGGTGGGCGGTCGTTGGCGATCAGGACCGCCATCCACGGCAGCAGCACCATACCGGCCACGCACAGCGGGACCCAGAGCCAGAGCATCGGTGCCTGAACCGAGACCAGCACCCCGGCGATGATCAGGCACACGATCCGGATCCCCATCATGGAGGCGTACCGGATCTGCCGGGAACGGAGCTGTTCGTCCTGGCTCGGTTCGGCGTTGGTGATGATCACCGGACGCCGGTTACGGGTCACGTCGCACCCGCCTTGGCGGCCTGTTTCGCCTGCCGCTTGAATTCGCGTACCGCGGTCAGGCTCTCCGGGCCGGTGATGTCGGCGACCGAGCGCAGCGACCCGTCCTCCCCGTACGCCCCGGCCGCCTCCCGCCAACCCTCGGGCCGTACGTCCAGTTGCTTACCCAGCAGGGCGAGGAAGATCTTCGCCTTCTGGTCGCCGAACCCGGGCAGCGCCTTGAGTCGGGCGAGCAGGTCAGCACCGGTGGCTGCGTCCCGCCACACGGCCTCGGCGTCGCCGCGGTAGTTCTCGCTCAGGTACCGGCACAGGCCCTGGACCCGCTTCGCCATGGCACCGGGGAAGCGGTGGATCGCGGGACGCTGGCTGAACACCGCCACCAGGGCCTCGGTGTCGAAGTCGGCGAGTTCCTCCGCGGACGGTTCGTGGCCCAGCCGCTGGGTGAGCTCGTACGGCCCGGTGAACGCCTTCTCCATGGTCACCTGCTGGTCCAGCAGCATGCCGGTGAGCAGGGCGAGTGGGTTGTCGGCAAGCATTCGGTCGGCCTCGGGGTGCTGGGCGATACGCAACACGACACTCATACCTCAAGCCTCCCACGCCCCGGGGTGGGACGCCGAGCAGGTGGCCGGGCTGTCACACTTGTTGATCGGAGGTGTACGCATGAGCACAGCGACCGAGGTACGGCCGGAGACGAAAGACGCCGACACCGGCCCCGACATGTTCCACTACGTGCGCAAGGAGAAGATCGCTGAGAGCGCGGTCATGGGCACGTACGTGATCGCGTTGTGCGGCGAGACCTTTCCGGTCACCAAGAGCGCCAAACCGGGCTCCCCGGTGTGCCCGGCCTGCAAGGAGATCTTCGAGTCGATGGCGCCCGGGCCGGAGGGCTCCGACTGAACGGGGTGCCCGCCTTGGTGGGCGGCCTGGACCTGGTCGGGGTGGCGGTGTTCGCCGCCTCGGGAGCCTCCGCCGGGGTGGCGAAACGCCTGGACCTGTTCGGGGTGGCGTTCGTCGGGGTGGTCGCCGCGCTCGGTGGTGGGGTGGTACGCGACCTGGTGATCGGGGACGTACCCCCGGTGGCCTTCGTCTGGTGGCCGTACCTCACGGTGGCAGCCGGCGTCGCCCTGCTGGTCTTCTACATTCACCCCCAGCTCGGTCGGCTCCGGAAACTGATCCTGGTGCTCGACGCGGCCGGGCTCGGCCTGTTCACCGTGGTCGGGACTCTCAAGGCGCTCGACGCGGGGGTTCCAGCGCTCGGCAGCTGCGTGATCGGGATGATCACCGGGATTGGTGGCGGCCTTGGTCGCGACCTGCTCACCGGGGAGATCCCGGTGGTGCTGCGGCGGGAGATCTACGCCGTCGCGTCGCTGCTCGGCGCGGTGGCGATCACCGCGGCTTCTGCCGCGTCACTGCCGCCGCCTGCCGCCGCGATCGGCGCCGCAATCCTGGTCTTCGCGGTACGGATGCTGGCTCTCTACCGCAAGTGGTCCGCCCCGGTCCCCAGCGGCCCTGGTACCTGAGGCCGACCGTCCCCGCCGCCTCCCCGGTCGGCGGGTGGTCCCTCAACGGCGTTTGAGCAGGTCGTTCGGGCGTACGGTGATCGTCCCCGGGCCGAAGTCGAGCGCCGCCTCCTGGTCCGGACCCAGGGTCACCCGCTCGACGTACCCGTGGCCTTCCAGCTCGAAGACCACCAGCTCCGGGCCTTCCGGGTCGATGATCCAGTAGCGGGGCAGGCCGGCTGCCGCGTACTTGCGGAACTTGCGGACCAGGTCGGCCGCCCGGTCGGTGGACAGCACCTCGACGGCGAGGTGTGGGGTGTCGAACAACCGGTGGTCCTCGTCGGTCTCGTCGTAGACCATCACGTCGGGGCCGAACTCGTCCGGACCCGGCTTCCAGCCCCAGCTCATCCGGACCTCGACACCGGCCGGTACGGCGTCGTCGAGCAGGCGCCAGAGGCGGGCGCAGATGTCCTGGTGGGGCCCGCTCGGGAGTGGAGACATCACCAGGTGGCCGTCCACGTACTCGCCGCGGACCTCGGGGCCGAGGGCTTCGTACTCATCCCAGGACATGGGTGTGCGGTGGGACGGGTGGTCCACCGCGGGTGTCGCCATGGCATGCACGGTACCTCCTCGCTGGTCGAACATGTGTGCGATGGAGGCTATCGGCGGTGTGTGACAGGAGACCCGGGTCGTACCGGCTGTTTGTCAGAGCGACTCGCTACCCTGGACCGGCCCTCGTCGCCGCGTACGCCGGGGGTGTTCTGTGCCCGCGCGACGCTGACCTGGGGGACGAATGCCACCGCGACCATCCGCCGACGCCGTACCCTTGCGGGCCTGGCAGCGGCGGGCGCTGGTGGCGTACCTCCGCAGCCGCGACACCGACTTCCTCGCCGTGGCCACCCCCGGTGCCGGTAAGACCACGTTCGCGCTGCGGATCGCGGCCGAGCTGCTGGCCGCGGGCACGGTGCAGACCGTCACCGTGGTGGCCCCGACCGAGCATCTGAAGACCCAGTGGGCTGCGGCCGCGGCGCGCACCGGGATCGCGCTGGACCCGGATTTCCGCAACTCGCAACTGCACACCGCCGCGGACTTCGACGGCGTGGTGGTGACGTACGCGCAGGTCGGGATGGCTCCCGCGGTGCACCGGCGGCGTACCCTCGCCCGGCGCAGCCTGGTGATCCTGGACGAGGTGCACCACGCCGGGGACGCTCGTACCTGGGGCGACGGGGTGAAGCAGGCGTTCGAGCCGGCGGTACGCCGCCTGGCGCTGACCGGCACCCCGTTCCGTTCCGACGAGAACCCGATCCCGTTCGTGACGTACGAGCGTGACCCCGACGGTCTGCTGCGGTCGAGGTCCGACTCGGTGTACGGCTACGCCGAGGCGCTCGCCGACGGCGTGGTACGCCCGGTGATCTTCCTGGCGTACTCCGGAGAAGCCAGGTGGCGCACCAGTGCCGGGGACGAGCTGGTGGCCCGGCTGGGGGAGCCGCTGACCAACGACGTGACCGCGAAGGCGTGGCGTACCGCGCTGGATCCGAAGGGCGACTGGATCCCACAGGTGCTGCGCGCCGCCGACGCCCGGCTGCGCCACAAGCGTGCGGCGGGGATGACCGATGCCGCTGGCCTGGTGATCGCCACCGACCAGACCGCGGCGCGGGCGTACGCGAAGCGGCTCGCCGAGATCACCGGCAACAGCCCGGTGGTGGTGCTCTCCGACGACACCGGCGCCAGCGAACGGATCGCCAAGTTCACCGAGTCCGATGACCGCTGGCTGGTGGCGGTACGGATGGTCTCCGAAGGTGTCGACATCCCCCGTCTGGCTGTCGGGGTGTACGCCACCAGCGCCTCCACCCCGTTGTACTTCGCTCAGGCGATCGGCCGGTTCGTCCGGACCCGCCGTACGGGGGAGACCGCGTCGGTGTTCCTGCCGAGCGTGCCCCCGCTGCTGGAGCTGGCCAGCGCGATGGAGGTGGAGCGCGACCACGTGTTGGGCCAGAAGGCCGATGACGGGCTCGACGACGGTCTGTTGGAGGCGGCCCAGCGACAACAGGACGAGGCGACCGATCAGCCACCAGCGTTCGAGGCGCTGGCCGCTACCGCCGAGCTGGATCAGGTGATCTTCGACGGCAACTCTTTCGGCACCCCGATCCTCGCCGGTTCTCCTGAGGAGGAGGATTTCCTCGGACTTCCGGGGCTCCTGACTCAGGAACAGGTGGCCGCCGTACTGCGGAAACGGCAGGCGGAGCAGCTCGCGGCCCAGAAGCGGGCCTCGACCTCGGCGGGCGACGGGTCGGAGAAGGCGGGCGGCACGGAGCTACCTGAGTCGGCGATGACGACCGGCCAGCGTCGGCAGACCCTCCGCAAGCACCTCAACGCGCTGGTCGCCGCGGAACATCGCAAATCGGAGAGACCGCACGGGCAGATCCACGCCGAACTCCGCCGGATCTGCGGTGGTCCGCCCAGCGCGCAGGCGACCATGGAGCAGTTGGAGGCGAGGATCGCGGCGATCCAGTCCTGGTGAGGTCGCTGCGACCGCGCCGCCGGGTGCTGTGCTCAGGTGCTCGCGATCTGGATCAGGTTGCCGCAGGTGTCGTCGAAGACCGCGGTGGACACGGGGCCCATCTCGACCGGTTTCTGGACGAATGTGACACCCAACGCGGAGAGGCGCTCGAATTCGGTATTGACGTCGTCGACGGCGAACGAGGTGAACGGGATGCCGTCAGCGACGAGCGCCTCTTTGAACGGGCGGACAGCCGGATGTCCGTCGGGCTCCAGGACCAGCTCCACACCGTCCGGCTGTTGCGGCGAGACGACGGTCAGCCAGCGGGCCCCGCCCATGGGCACGTCGTTCTTCTTCACGAATCCGAGTGTGTCGGTGTAGAAGCGCAGCGCCTTCTCCTGGTCGTCGACGAGGACGCTGGTGAGGTTGATTCTCATGGCTCGGACGGCTCCTTGGTGGACGGCTGCGGCCATCGCTCGGCGATCTCGCGCAGCGGCGTGGTGTCGAGGAAGTGGAATTTGTAACGGCCGGATCGTTCGGTACGGACCAGACCGGCCGCTTCGAGTACGTCGAGGTGCTGGGAGATCGCTTGTCGTGACGTGCCCAGCCCGTGCTTGGTGGTCAACCGGGAACAGATCTCGAAGAGCGTCTGGCCGTCGCGATCGGTCAGCTCGTCGAGGATCGCCCGCCGTGTTGGATCGGACAGTGCTTTGAAGAGATCACCCACCACCAGCACCATAGGCAAGTCGTCACTTGCATGTCAACCCCGCCGGCTGCAAGCCATGCTCGCCCGGTGACCGCAGCACATGGGACGCCAGATGTTGATGGTCAGTTCATCCGGTTCTCATCTGGTCGACCTCTCCGTATAGAGATAATCACGCAGTGCGATCAGTGCGCTGGACCCTGCGGTGGAACCTCGATGCGGTCGCGCTGGCGCTGTTGGCGATGGTCTCGTTCGGGATCAGCCTGAAGTTCGCCTTCGACATGCCGCTGCTGTGGGGAGCCGACGAGCGCGCCCATGCTGGCTACACGATCGACGTGATGGAAGGCCGCCTTCCGACCATCCACACTCCGGTGCTGGACGACCCCGCACGGTTCCCCGAGTTGTCCGCCTCCCTGGACGGCTGGAAGACCGTCGGACGGCAGATCTGGGTGGCGAACCATCCACCGTTGTACTACCTGCTGACCGCCCCGCTGATGGCGGTGGCGGAGTGGCTCGGCGTACCGGCGGCCGGATTCCTGGCGATGCGTGTGGTCAACGCCGCCGGCACCGCCGCCAGCGTGGTGCTGGTCGGCCTGATCGCCCGGGAACTGGTGCCGGGCCGGCGTAGCGTCCCGCTGCTCGCCGCGGCCATCGCGGCGTCCGCGTCCACGCTCGCCATGGAGGGCGGGTACGGCTACAACGACGGCCTCGCCGCGGTGGCCGGCTCCGCCACGCTGCTGTACGGCATCCGGCTCCTGCGCCGTGGTCCCCGCCGCGGGCTGCTGGTCGCCGCCGCGCTCACCGGCGCCCTGGCCGCCGGGCTCAAGGCGCCGAACCTGGTCGCGGTCGCCGCCTGCACCCTCATGGCGGGGATCGCGGTACTGCTGTACGGACCGAAGCGGCGTTGGCTGGCCGCGGCGGGTACGGCGACGCTGGTGGGCGGCGTACCGGCGCTCGGGTTCGGGTGGTTCTACCTGCGCAACCTCTACCTGTACGGCGACCTGACCGCCGCCAGTGCGTTGTTCACCGCGTTCGGACGACGTTCCCACTACACGGTCCTGGAGACCATCACCAGCGTCGACTTCCAGCGGCACCTGTTCGAGTCGTTCTGGATCCGGCCGGGCTACGACCCGCATCTGCGGCCGATCCCGGACGCGCTGTTCGCGGCGGCCGTGATCGGGCTGCTGCTGCTTCTGGCCGACTGGCTGCGCCGGAGGTACGCCGCCCCCGGTACGCCGTCCGTCCCCGGTCCCCAGGCCGCTGCCGACGGCCCGTCCGCCGCCGGCACGCCCCCGAGCGTCACAGGGCAGCGCTGTCAGCCCGCTGGGCCGGTCGCCGCCGTACCCGCCCGTCGTGCGGCCTGGTGCGCGCTGCTCGGCCACGCGGTGCTGCTGTTCCTGCTGCTGAGTCAGTTCCGCAGCGGCGGGGGCTACCTGAGCCAGCGGTACCTGCTCCCGGTGATGCCGATCACGGCGACACTGCTCGCGGTCGGGGTCTGTCGACTGGCCGAGGTGGTGCCGACCCGGGATCGACAACGCTGGCAGGCGATGGTGTCAATGCTGGTCAGCACGGGGATGCTGGGGCTTGCCTTCGTGGCGTACCGGGCATCGATGGTGTCGGTGGAACGCTCCGCGAAAGTCCCCGGCCTCGAGCACTCCGCGCTCGAAGGTCCGGCACCGGCACTGGCGCTCGGGGTCGCCGCGCTGGCGGCGCTCGGTTTCGTGATCCTGCAGGCCCGCCGGGTGCTCGAACTCCCCGACCAGGACGGTGGCCAGCCAGGGAGCCGCACGTCTGGTACGGACAGCGATCGGGCGCACCACCTGGTCGGCGGTGCGCCCGAGGACCCTATCGAGGGCCAGGGTCAGTTACCGGACATCCGCTCGGCGCCTACCCAGGTGAACTCCGGGTCGGCGGAGAACTCCACCGCGATTTTCACGAGGTGTTCGGCGTACTTGTTCGCGTGATGCCCGCAGAAAAGCAGGTCACCGCCTCCGGCCATGACGACACGGAGTTTGGCACCGGCACTGCATCGATCACAGCGCTCACCGGTCGCGGACCATACCGCTGTCGGCGGCGTCAGTGTCGGGGTCATCGCCTCCTCCTTCGCTGTTGCACTTGGCCGGAACTGGGGTTCGTTGACGGTCTCACACATGCTGCAACATGCCAGCGAACTGTGACGTTCCCGAGATTGAACGTGGCGATGAGCGTCACACGCGGGCATGGCGACATACCGACAGAGTGGACGCGGATCGTCACGACTCGAACACGGGTGGATCACATTCCGTGTTGGCGGCGTCACAGGTCAGTCGAGGTAGTCCCGGAGTACCTGGGAACGGGACGGGTGCCTGAGCTTGGACATCGTCTTGGATTCGATCTGACGGATCCGTTCCCGGGTCACGCCGTACACCTGGCCGATCTCGTCCAGAGTGCGGGGCTGCCCGTCGGTGAGCCCGAACCGCAGCCGCACCACGCCTGCCTCGCGCTCTGAGAGCGTCTGCAGCACCTGCTGAAGCTGGTCCTGCAACAGGCTGAACGAGACCGCGTCAACCGCCACAACGGCTTCGCTGTCCTCGATGAAGTCGCCGAGCTGACTGTCGCCTTCGTCACCGATGGTCTGGTCGAGAGAGATCGGCTCCCGCGCGTACTGCTGGATCTCGAGGACCTTCTCAGGTGAGATGTCCATCTCCTTGGCCAGCTCTTCCGGGGTGGGCTCGCGGCCCAGATCCTGCAGCAGCTCACGCTGTATCCGGCCAAGCTTGTTGATCACCTCGACCATGTGCACCGGGATCCGGATGGTACGTGCCTGGTCGGCCATCGCCCGGGTGATCGCCTGCCGGATCCACCAGGTCGCGTACGTGGAGAACTTGTAGCCCTTGGTGTAGTCGAACTTCTCCACGGCGCGGATCAGACCGAGGTTGCCTTCCTGGATCAGGTCCAGGAACGCCATCCCGCGTCCGGTGTAGCGCTTGGCGAGGGAAACTACGAGTCGCAGGTTCGCCTCGAGCAGGTGATTCTTCGCACGCTCCCCGTCCCGGGTCACCCAGAGCAGGTCACGGCGGGCCTGGGTGCTGAGCTTCTCACCCTCGTCCTCGGCGAGCCGGAGCCGTTCGGCGGCGTACAGGCCGGCCTCGATCCGCTTGGCGAGCTCGACCTCCTGCTCGGCGTTGAGCAGCGGGACCTTGCCGATCTGCTTCAGGTACGCCCGGACCGAGTCCGCCGACGCGGTCAGCTCTGCGTCCTTGCGGGCCTGTCGCAGCGCCTCCGACTCCTCATCGTCCCAGTCGAAGTCTTCACTGTCGGACAGCACGATCGGCTCGTCCACCTTGATGCCGCCCTCGGTGGACCCCTTCTTGCCGTCCTTGGCGTCGCCCTTACGGCCAGTGCGCTTGCCCGCGGCGGCCTTCTTCGCGGTGCGTTTGGCGGGCTTCGCCTCCGCTGCCTCGGTCGGTCCGTCGTCGGCCGCCTCGGAATCCTGCTTGGCGGGACGCTGACCGTTCGGCCCGGAAGCCTTGGCGGTGGTCGCCTTCGACGCCGGGGTCGCTGAGCGGGCGGCCACCACACGCCGTCGGCCGAGCCCGGTGGAGCCGTCCACCAGGACGGTCACCCCCGACTCGGAGAGCGCTTTGAGCACTCGCTTGCCTTGGGCGGGGGTCATTCCAGAATCGGCCATCGCCTGGGCCACCTCCGCGGAAGCGATCTGGCCGTTCGCGCCAGCGGCGCGCTCGACGAGAGCCTCGGTGAGGGCACGGACGTCGGTGCCGGTGGTGCGGCGAACTTCAGTCACGAACAACCTTTCTCAGGGCTGGAACGTGCACAGGCACCTGGCCTGCCTGACCGGGGAGCCACCGCGGAGGAAAAGTAGCGTCGCGAGGGCAGGCGTGAATTGTAACGCCGCGTCCACACGATCATCTGCTTCACGCCGGTGTGGTGGTCCGACCAGTATTGAGAGGATGGCGTACGTGCCAGGATCAGAGCCGAGTCCGGACCTTCATGAACTGCTCGCCGTAGCGGTCGAACTGGTGCGCGCCGGCGGGGAGCACGCCCGCTCGATGCGCGACCAGGCGATCTCCGAAGTCTCCACCAAGAGCACGCCGACCGATGTCGTCACCGAGGCCGACCGAGCCACGGAGCGGTTGATCGTCGACACGTTGCGGCGGCTCCGGCCGTCTGACCAGGTGCTGGGGGAGGAGACCGGAGCCCACAACACGGTGCCTCAGAGCAGGGTCCGCTGGGTGCTGGACCCGATCGACGGCACCGTCAACTACCTGTACGGGATCCCGTTCTACGCCGTGTCGCTGGCCGCCGAGGTGGACGGCCAGGTGGTCGTCGGTGTGGTGCGCAATCCGGTCACCGGTGAGGAATGGAGCGCGGTGGCGGGGCAGGGGGCGTACCGGGACGGACGGCGGCTGACCGGATCAACGGTGACAGACTTGTCACAGACCCTGGTGGCGACCGGGTTCGGATACAACCCGGCACGCCGCGCGTACCAGGCCCGGGTGCTCGCGGAACTGATGGACGTGGTGCGTGACATCCGCAGGCTCGGGGCCGCCGCCCTCGACCTGTGTTACGTCGCTGAGGGCAGGATCGACGCGTTCTACGAGAAAGGCCTGGCGCCGTGGGACCTTGCCGCGGGCGGCCTGATCGCGCGCGAAGCCGGGTTGCGGGTCACCGGCCTGGGCGGCGGCGAGCCTGGCGCGCTGACGGTGATCGCTGCCCCTGACACGATCTATCAGGCGCTCCACGACCGGCTGGTGGCCTCGGACGCC
The DNA here is from genome assembly GCA_050701795.1 of Micromonosporaceae bacterium. Lineage (GTDB taxonomy): Bacteria > Actinomycetota > Actinomycetes > Mycobacteriales > Micromonosporaceae > WHSM01. The sequence goes on along the minus strand of JBOGDK010000032.1, from coordinate 9,860 downwards.
GACGCGGGGCCCTGAGCGGTGGGCCGTGAGCACTGAACCGTCAGCACATCCCGGGCGGTGGCGACGGGTCCTCGATCAGACGGAGCGCGTCGTTGACCTCTGATGGACTTGCGAGCTGCTTGAACTCCTGGCCCAGTACGACGTCGACCACCGCGCCGTCACGCTCGGTGTCTGGAACCATGTCGGCGGCGATCAGATGTGCGCTCAACAGGTGCGCGCCACCCAGGCCCTTGGGCCCGAACCGCAGCTCCGCGGTCCCCTTCACCGGATTCGGGTTCGGGTCGTTTCCGACCTTCCCGATCTTGAACCCCCGGGCCTTGAGCTCACCTGCGACCCTCTTGGCGAGGCCGCCCTCGTCGGTGTCGTTGTAGACATTGATCGTCAGCGCCTTCGGCTCCGGGACGGCTGTCGCGGCGGGCACCTGGCCCTCGCTGCAGCGGCGCTCAGCCTCCGAGGCCGGGTCGGTCTGGCTGTCCCGCATGATCGCCCAGATCACGAACATCGCCGCGAGTGCCGCCAGCGAACCCACGACAAGGAGTGCTCGAACCCGTGCCAAGGTCATCGTCGGCTTCCCCTGCTCGTCATGGAGGTGAGATTAACGTGTCGGCGTGCTGGGCATGGGTGCTGACACCCGTTCCACTGACGGGTTGTAGACCGTTTGGCGAGCCCCGGCGCGCCGTGCCGATACGGAGTGGTTCGTCACCTATCTTGTGTGTCGCTTGAGTCACATTGGGAACAACTGTCGGGGTCCAGAACGTACTGGATTCCGAGAGGCAGGTAAGGTGCCCCCGCTCGTTGGGAGTCGTTTCGCGATCGGGGTGGCACACTTGCCGATCGCGGGTATGGAGAACATGTCGTCTGGCGTTACACCGGGCGCAGCATCGATACGGGAGTGTGACACCGATGGCCACGGACTACGACGCGCCGCGTCGCGACGAGGTCGAGTTGGGGGAGGACAGCCTCGAGGAGCTGAAAGCTCGTCGCGGTGACGCACAGTCAGGCACCGTCGACGTCGACGAGGCCGAGCTGGGTGAGAACTTCGAGCTGCCAGGCGCTGACCTGGCTGACGAGGAACTCACCGTGAAGGTCCTGCCCATGCAGTCGGACGAGTTCCGCTGCTCTCGTTGCTTCCTGGTACACCACCGCAGCCAGCTAGCCGAGGAACGCAGGGGCGAACTGATATGCCGGGAGTGCGCCGCCTGATCCGCGTCGACCTCCGGGGGTCCTGATGTCTGAAGCAGACCGACCGCCAGCCGGTTCCGTGCCGCCCGACGGGGTGTCGGACACCGTGGCCCGACTCGCCCGGGAGGATGCGGACGGCCCGGAACGCCGACGCCTGATGGGACGGCTGGTCGCCGAGACGGCCACCCGTACCCGGCACGGTTGGGTGGCGCGCCCCGGCACGGTGCTCGGCACCGTGATCGACCTGCTCGTCGAGGTGGCTGAACGGCTCCCGGTACGTGACCTCGACACGCTGCGCGCGCATCATCCCGATATGTCTGACGACGAACTCGTCACCCGATTGATCCGTAACGCGTCTCGGGCCACCGCGACCGTCGGTGCGGCTGGCGGTGGCATCGCGGCCGTCGAGTGGACCGTGCCGCCCACCCTGCTGACCTCACCCGTACTCCTGACCGCTGAGACGATCGCCGTGGCGGGGATCGAGCTGAAGCTGATCGGCGAGCTGCAGGAGGTCTACGGCGTACCGGTACGCGGCACCGGAATGCAGCGGGCCACCGCACTGCTCACCGCATGGGCGTCACGCCGTGGCGTCAATCCGTTGACCCCGGGACGCGGAATGGGCGCGGTGTTGTCCACGGCGGCCCGTAAGGAGCTGCGGGACCGGTTGTTGCGCCGGTTCGGGCGCAACCTCACCACGCTGGCGCCGCTGCTCGTCGGCGCCACGGTGGGCGCTGAACTGAACCGGCGAGCCACCCTCGCGGTGGGCAAACTGATCCGCGACGACCTCCGGGCGAAGTCGCCCAGCCGTACCGTCGAAGGCAGGGTCCGCCGCAGCCTGGGTAAGCCGGACTGAAGGGGGACGGCGGCCGGGTCAGCTCCCTGACTCCTTCAGGTACCGCGCCCGCGCCCGCGTCACCGCGTCAGCCAGCGCCTCGGGGCGCCGGCAGCTCACCAGCCAGTACGGCGTCGGGTCCTCCGGATCGTCGAGGGTCACCTTCACGGCGCCGCGTACCCACGGGCGCTGCACCACGAACCCGAGTGGGTGGGCGTGAGGCCCGAGAAGCTCCCGTTTCTGGTCCGGGCTCAGGGACTCGATCTTGGCGATGTACCGCACCGGCAGCTTCGCGTCGTCAACCACCAGGGTCTCGCCATCGACCGCCACTCTGATCCGGCCCAGCCACCACAGGCCGACCGCGGCGAGCGGCAGCAGCACCACGTACGGCACCCAGGACCTGACGCCCGGCGCACCGAGGTGGATCTCGGCGGCGAGCAACCCGGCGACGCCGAGCGCGGGGATCCACAGCCACCACGGCAGGATCAGGCGTTCCGCGTAACGCGCGGGTGCGTTTTCGGACATGGTGGGAGCCTACGGCCGGCGCATCGCGGAGGGGCGTGTACCCGCCGGGGACGACGTCTGCGATAGTCACCCGTTGGCGATCCGTACCGGGACGGTGAGTTCCTGGACGACAGACGTGGAGCCTTGCGATGCCAGATTCCGCTACACCGCGGCCGGTGGCCGGTCCGGTGGAAGTGCTGGTGCGACAGATCGACCCGGACGTACCGCTGCCCCGGTACGCCCATCCGGGCGACGCCGGCGCGGATCTGGTGACCGCCGAGGACGTCGAGTTGCCACCAGGCGGCCGGGCGCTGGTACGTACCGGCGTGGCGATCGCTCTTCCGGAGGGGTTCGTGGGTCTGGTGCACCCGCGTTCTGGGCTCGCCGACCGGATGGGCGTGACGGTGCTGAACGCGCCAGGTACGGTCGACGCCGGCTACCGTGGAGAGATCAGGGTGAACCTGGTCAACCACGACCCGGTACGTACCGCGCGACTGGCTCGCGGTGACCGGATCGCGCAGCTGGTGGTGCAGCAGGTGGAGCGGGCACGCTTCCACCTCGTCACCGGCCTGCCTGACTCCAGTCGCGGTGCCGGTGGACACGGCTCGACCGGGGGATTCGGCCATCATTCACCAGGAGGCACGGTGAGCGCGACGAGCGAGCTTGCGACCCCCAGCGCGAGCGTGAGGAGTGAGCTTGCGAGCCCCGCAGTCGCGAGCGAACCAGGCTCAGCCGCGAGTGGAACAAGCTCAGGCGTAAACGAGGAGGTCCAGTGATGTTCTTCCGTCGGCGCCGTCCCGGCCGGCACGCGGAAGACGGTGACGTCTTCAGCGCGGCCCCCGACGTGGACTCCGAGGACGACGAAGAGACTCTGCAGTCCTACGTCGGTGGCCTTTCCGGCGATGAGGCGGAGCGTGAGGGTGGGCCGTACGACATCGAGGAAGCCCCCGACGACGACCTGGAGCGGTTGGATCTCGGCAGCCTGAAGATTCCGAAGGTGAGCGACGTCGAGATCCGGATGCAGGCCGACCCGCAGGGTGGGGCCACGGACGTGGTGCTGGTCGCCGATGACAGCGCATTGCAGGTTGGCGCGTTCGCCGCGCCGCGCAGCGACGACATCTGGGACGAGGTGCGTGCCGAGCTGGTCTCGTCGATCACCTCCGAGGGCGGCAACGTCAGCGAGATCGCGGGTCGGTTCGGCACCGAACTCCGAGCCAGGGTGCGTACCCCGAACGGTCCGGCCGACGTACGGTTCGTCGGGGTGGACGGGCCACGCTGGTTCGTGCGTGGGCTCTACCAGGGGCGGGCGGCGACTGACCCGGATGCCGGAAAGGCGCTCGACGAGTGTCTCCTCGGGTTGGTGGTGGAGCGTGACAAGGAAGCGCGGCCGGTGAGGGAACCGCTTCCTCTCACCCTTCCGGAGGACATCGCCCAGCAGATCGCCGCCGAGCAGGCCGCCCAGTCCGGTGCCGACCCCACGGTTGCCGAGGAGAAGCCGGCGACCAACGGCAGGCCGGCCCGTCGCCGGTGACGGCCGCGCATAGCCTTGGGTGAGTGCACGTGTCCCCGTATGGTTTTCGAACATGGTGACCAACGCCGAGCGTCGGGAGCCCCCGCTGCGCAGATTTCTGCGCCGGCTGATGGCCTCCGAGGCTGAGTTGGAGGCCGAGGAGTTGCAGCGCGAGACTCAGCGGACGGGGTGCACCAGGGCCTCAGAAGCCGGCAGGGGTCAGACCGTTACAGTCACTGGCCGGCTGCGGACCGTGGTATACACGCCTCGCACCAACTTGCCGACGTTGGAAGCGGACCTCTTCGACGGCACCGATGCCATCACTTTGGTCTGGCTGGGCCGCCGGCAGATCGCCGGAATCGAGCCGGGACGGCAGCTGATCGCTACCGGCAGGGTGGCGCTGCGGGACGACCGCAAGGTGATCTACAACCCCCATTACGTGTTAGAGGCGTCGACCTGAAACATCTGATTGCTGCGACATCGGACCATTGCGAGGAGCACCTGTGACGGATCGGGCGGAACCCGCCAACGCTGCCGTGCCCGGCGACCTGGACGCTGCCGCGCCTGGTGAGGCGGACGCTGACACGACGCCTGGAAAGCGGGACGCTGGCACGTTCGGCAACCCGGACGTGGGTGCCGGCGAGGCGGACGCTGGCGAGAGGGGCACTGGCGAGAGGGGCACTGGCACGCCCGGGGAGCCGAACTTCTCCGAGCAACTCGCCGAACAGCTCGGTGGGGTACGCGGGCTGACCGAGTCCAGCATTCCGGTCGCGGTGTTCGTGCTGGCCAACGTCCTGTGGTCGCTGAACCCGGCGTTGATCGCCTCGCTGGTGGTGGCGGGGTGCATCGTGGCGTACCGGGCGAGTCGCAGGGAACCGATCCGGCACGCCATCAATGGACTGTTCGGGGTGGCGCTGGGCGCCGCTCTCGCCTGGAAGACCGGTCAGGCGAAGGACTACTACCTGCCGGGGATCGTGATGTCGTTCGCCTACGGTGGCCTGCTGATCCTCTCAGTGGCGGCGCGGCACCCGGTGATCGGCTACATGTGGGCGGTGATCGCGGCCGGTGGCAAACACCTGTGGCGGACCCGGCCCCGACTGCTTCGTACGTTCCAGTGGCTGACCCTGCTGTGGGCGGCGTTGTTCCTGCTGAAGGGCGGGGTGCAGGGTGCGCTCTGGGCCGCGGACGAGGAGACCTGGCTCGGGATCGCCCGGATCGGCATGGGGTATCCGCCGTACCTGGTGATGCTCGGGGTGACGGTCTGGGCGGTACGCCGCGTCACCCACGACGAACCAGTGACCGAAGAGCCCGCCGAGGCCACACGCTAGGAACTGGTTGGCTTACTGGCGGCGCGGGTGATGCCTAGTATCACCCGGCGAACCTCCGACTCGACCTCGGCGGTGCAGACGAAGATCAGCTCGTCGCCGGCGTCCAGCGGGTCGTCAGGGCCCGGCACCAGCACCCGGTTGCCTCGTACGATCGCCACCAGGGCGGTGTCCCGAGGCAGCGGTATCTCCCGTACCGGGCGACCGATGTACGGTGCCGCCTGGGGCAAGGTGATCTCGACCAGGTTGGCCTGCCCCTGCCGGAACGTCATCAGCCGTACCAGGTCGCCGACGGAGACAGCCTCCTCGACGAGGGCCGCCAACAGCCGCGGCTTGCTCACCGAAACGTCGACACCCCACTGCTCCGTGAACAGCCACTCGTTCTCGGCACGGTTGACCCGGGCCACCACCCGCGGCACCGCGAACTCGGTCTTGGCCAGCAGTGACACCACCAGGTTGACCTTGTCGTCGCCGCTGGCGGCCACCACCACGTCACATCCGGCCAGCTCGGCCTCCTGCAGGCTGGACAGCTCGCAGGCATCGGCGAGCAACCACTCCGCGGTCGGCACCCGCTCCGGACGCAGCATCGACGGGCTGCGTTCGATCAAAAGCACCTGGTGGCCGTTTTCGATCAGCTCCTGCGCGATCGAACGACCCACGTTGCCCGCGCCGGCGATCGCGACCCGCATCACCGGCTCCCCTCTGGTGGCGCGCTGGCCGTCTTCAGGACCGGATCCATCATCTCGTCGGTGACCAGCATGAACACCTGATCGCCGTCCTGCATCAGGGTGGACGCGGTGGGCAGTGTGCCGATCCCGAACCGGGTCAGGTACGCCATCCGTGCCCCGGTCGCCTCCTCCAGCTGCTGCACCGGACGGGTGAGCCAGGCGGGGTGCAGCGGCACCTCGATGATCGACACCGCATTGCTCGGATCCCGCCACAGCTCGGCGTGCCCGTCCGGCACCACGTGGCGCAGAATCCGGTCGGCGGTCCACCGTACGGTCGCGACGGTCGGGATACCGAGCCGCTCGTAGACGACGGCCCGCTTGGTGTCGTAGATCCGGGCGACCACCCGCTGCACACCGAAGGTCTCGCGTGCGATCCGGGACGAGATGATGTTGGAGTTGTCCCCGGAAGAGACCGCGGCGAACGCCTCGGCGCGCTCCACGCCGGCTTCGATCAGGACATCCCGGTCGAAGCCGATACCCACCACCGTCAACCCGCCGAAGTCGCTGCCCAGCCTGCGGAACGCCTCGGGATTCTGGTCGATGATCGCGACCGAATGTCCGAGTGCTTCGAGACTCTGGGCGAGCGTGGAGCCGACCCGGCCGGAGCCCATGATCACGACGTGCAAGCCAGCCTCCTGGCGTACCAAAAAATCGGTGCACTGCGACGCTACACCGCTGGACTCCGACCCGTGCCGTGGTCCCGGTACCGGTGGTGTGCCGGACGTATGCTGGCCGCCGTGACCAGGCCGACCTCGTTGTTGAAACGGCTGCTCGTGGGCAGGCCCTTCAAATCCGATCGACTGCAGCACACGCTGCTGCCGAAGCGGATCGCACTCCCGGTCTTCTCCTCAGACGCGCTGTCGTCGGTGGCGTACGCACCGGAGCAGATCTTCCTGGTGCTGTCGATCGCGGGGTTCGGTGCCTACTCGTACGGGCCGTGGATGGGTCTGTTCGTCGCCGTGGTGATGATCGCCGTGGTGGCTTCGTACCGGCAGAACGTGCAGGCGTACCAGTCCGGTGGCGGTGACTACGAGGTCGCGAGCGTCAACCACGGCCCGCGGTTCGGGCTGGTGGTGGCCAGTGCGCTGCTGGTCGACTACGTGCTGACCGTGGCGGTGTCGATCTCGGCGGCGGCCGCGAACGTCGGCTCGGCGGTGCCGTTCGTGGAGCACCACCGGGTCCTCTTCTCGGTGGTCGCGATCGCGCTGTTGACGGCGATGAACCTGCGTGGCGTGAAGGAGTCGGGCAAGACGTTCGCGATTCCCACGTACGCGTTCGTGATCGGGATCCTCGCGCTTGTCGCGTACGGCTTCTTCCGGATCTTCGTACTCGGGGACCCACTGCGCGCCGAGAGTGCCCAGTTCGAGCTGCGCGCGGAGGAAGCTCACCTGACCGGACTGGCGTTCGCGTTCCTGCTGCTGCGTACGTTCTCCTCCGGCTCGGCCGCGCTCACCGGTGTGGAGGCGATCGCCAACGGGGTCCCGGCGTTCAAGCCGCCGAAAGGTCGCAACGCCGCGACCACCCTGCTTCTGATGGGCCTGATCTCGGTCGCGATGTTCCTCGGGCTGTTGATGCTCGGCCGGACGATGGGCGTGAAGCTGGCCGAGGATCCGGCCCACCAGCTCGTCGGCGCCCCCGAGGGCTACCTACAGAAGACGCTGGTCGCGCAACTGGCGGAGTCGGTCTTCGACAACTTCCCGCCGGGGTTCTACTTCATCGCCGCGGTGACGGGCCTGATCCTGGTGCTGGCGGCGAACACGGCGTTCAACGGATTCCCGGTGCTCGGCTCGATCCTCGCCCAGGACCGCTACCTGCCACGGCAGTTGCACACCCGCGGCGACCGGTTGGCGTTCTCGAACGGGATCCTGTTCCTGGCGGTGTTCGCGGGTCTCCTGGTGGCTGCCTTCCGTGCCCAGGAGCACGACCTGATCCAGCTCTACATCGTGGGCGTGTTCGTGTCGTTCACGATCTCGCAGAGCGGCATGATCCGGCACTGGCACCGGCTGCTGCGTACCGAACGGGATCCCACGGCGCGACGCCGGATGCGCCGGTCCCAGCTGATCAACGGGTTCGGCTGCGCGATGACCGGCGCCGTGCTGGTGATCGTGCTGGCCACGAAGTTCACCCAGGGTGCCTGGATCTCGATCGTCGCGATGGCGGTGATCTACGGTGTGATGGTCGCGATCCGCAAGCACTACGACCGGATCGCCGCGGAGTTGCAGCCGTCGGAGGAACGACCTGTGCTGCCTGCCCGCAACCACGCGGTGGTGCTGGTCAGCAAGCTGCACCTGCCCACGCTGCGGGCGATCTCGTACGCCCGGGCCACCCGTCCGGACACGCTCACCGCGGTGACCGTCAAGGTCGAGGAGAACGAGACCCGGGCGTTGCAGGCCGAGTGGGAACGGCGTGAGGTGCCGGCCACGCTGACGGTGATCGACTCCCCGTACCGGGAAATGACCACACCGATCATCGAGTACGTGAAGTCGATCCGGAAGAAGAGCCCCCGGGACGTGGTGACGGTCTTCATCCCCGAGTACGTGGTGGGCCGTTGGTGGGAGCACCTGCTGCACAACCAGAGCGCGCTGCGGTTGAAGACCCGTCTGCTGTTCGAACCCGGCGTGATGGTGACCAGCGTGCCGTGGCAGCTGGAATCCAGCGAACTGCGGGACCTGGCGCGTCTGGACCGCCGCCTCGGCCAGGGACGCGGCTGGGATCCGGAACCACCGTCCGACGAATCCCCCGACGACCTGGCGCTCCGGAAGTGAGCCGGGATGTCAGGGGCGGTGCCGACGTGAACCGGGAATCTGACGCCGGCGCGGCCGAAGTCGGTCAGCTGCTGGAGCTGACCGTCGGTGCGGTGGCGCATGGCGGGCACTGTGTGGCACGGCACGCCGGGCGGGTGGTGTTCGTACGGCACGCGCTGCCGGGGGAACGGGTGGTCGCGACGGTGACCGAGGTCCGCCGCAGCTATCTGCGGGCGGACGCCGTCGAGGTGCTGGACGCTTCGCCGGACCGTGTGGTGGCGCCGTGCCCGTACGCGGGGCCGGGCCGTTGCGGCGGCTGCGACTTCCAGCATGTGGCGCCAGCCGCGCAGCGCCGGCTCAAGGCTGACGTGGTACGGGAACAACTGGTACGCCTCGGCGGCCTCGACCCCGCCGATGTCGCCGGCTTCACCGTGGCGGAGCTGCCGGGCGGGTCGCTCGGGTGGCGTACCCGGGTCCGGTACGCCACCGACCCCGACGGCAGGGCGGGGCTGCGCCGGCACCGCTCCCACGACGTACTGCCGGTGGACCGGTGCCTGATCGCGGCGCCCGGGATCCAGGCCGCGATGGTGCCGGGCCCGGACGGTGCGGAGTCAGTCCGGGTCGTCGACCGGCTGTGGCCTGGGGTGTCGGCGGTGGAGGTGGTGCGAGGCGCCTCCGGCACCACTGTGGTGACCCACGGGCGGGGCGGCGTCACCGTCGTGGACGGCCCGGAGCGGGTGACCGAGCGGGCCGCCGGGCGGCGCTGGGAGCTGGCACCGGAAGCGTTCTGGCAGGTGCACCGTGGGGCGGCGGACACGTTCGTGGAGTGTGTCCTGCAGATACTGCGGCCGGGTGCGGGGGAGCGGGCCTGGGACCTGTACGGCGGTGCCGGCCTGTTCGCCGCGGCACTCGCCGAGCGGGTGGGTCCGGGCGGGCGGGTGGTGCTGGTGGAGTCCGACCCGGCGCCCGATCCGCGCGGCAACCTTGCTGACCTGCCCCAGGTGCACGTCGCGCGGGGCCGGGTGGAGCAGGTGT
>JBOGDK010000031.1:0-22857 GCA_050701795.1 Micromonosporaceae bacterium | reverse complement strand
CTTCAAGGCCGTCCGCGAGGCCGCCGAAGGCGTGACGGAGCACTGAGATGACGGAGATCGTGGGAACCTCCCAAGACTGGCTGCGTTGCTACCGGCCGCGCCCGGCGGCGGCGGTGCGGCTGATCTGTCTGCCGCACGCCAGCGGCAACGCGAGCTTCTACCGGGTGTGGTTGACCCGACTGCCGCCGTCCGTCGAGCTGGTCGCGGTGCAGTACCCGGGGCGGCTGGACCGGGTGAGCGAGCCGTGCCTGCGGGACATGGACAGCATGGCCGACGCGCTGACCGCGGTGCTACGGCCGTTGCTGTCACGCCCCGTGGCGCTGTTCGGTCACAGCATGGGCGCGGCTATCGCCTACGAGGTCGCGCACCGTCTGGAGCACCGTCACGGGGCACGGTTGGCGCGGCTGTTCGTCTCCGGCTGCCCCGCTCCTCGCCACCACCGGGGCGGCGTGAAGCACCTGTCCGGCGACGAGGTGCTGTGGGGGGAGATCCACCGGCTCGGCGGCACCGCCGCCGGCGTGCTGGACTATCCCGAGCTACGGGCGGCGTTGCTGCCGGTGCTGCGCGCCGACTACCAGTTGGTCGAGACCTACCGCCCGACTCCCGGGCCACCGCTGGCCAGCCCGGTCACCGCGCTGAGCGGGGACACCGACCCCGAAGCCCGGGTGGAGGAGGTGGCCGACTGGCGCGACCACACGCACGGGGACTTCACCCTCAAGGTCTACCCGGGAGACCACTTCTACCTGCTCCCCCACATCGACTCGGTGGTCGCCGAACTCACCGGCGCGCTGACCCGGTGAGCGCCCCGGACCGGTAGGCCTGCCACAGCTCACGGCGCCGTGGCTTACCACTGGTGGTACGTGGGATGGTGCCCATCGGTACCCGCAGCGCCACCACCCTTGCGGGACTCACCCGCGCACGCAGCACGTCGACGGCCGCCTCGGCCCGGTCCTGCCGTGCCTGTTCGAGGACCGCCACCACGGTGGGCGAGCCGCTGTCGTACCCGAGAACGGTGACCGCGCTGCCCGAGACCAGCCCCAGCTCGGTGCCGAGCACGGTGTCGAGGTCAGCGGCGTGCACCGCGATGCCACGGATCTTGAAGCTGTCACCTTGCCGGCCGAGCACGAAGAGCTGCCCCTCGTGCAGGAAGCCGATGTCTCCGGTGTGGACCGTACCGCCTGCGAAGCTGGTGGCAGGCTCCGGCGGGCTCGTGGAACGGTCAGGTGGAACGCCGGGCGCGTAGCCGTCGCCGACGCAGCGGCCACCCACCACGATCTCGCCGGTCTCACCGGCCGCCAGCCGGCGGCCGGTGTCGTCGACCACCGACACGCTCACCCCGGGCAGCGGCCTTCCGCACCCCACGACCGGCGCCGCGTCGTCACCGTCGTGGTGTGCCGTCCACCCCTCTGCAAGGGACAGGCCGGTCACCGCCAGGGTCGCCTCCGCCAGCCCGTACGCCGGCAGCAGTGCCTGTCGTCGCAGGCCGTACGGCCCGCAGAGTGCGGCGAACCGTTCCAGGCAGGCCGGCCAGATCCGCTCGGCGCCGACAATCACCGCCCGCCAGTCCCGGAAGTCCATTGCGGTCAGGTCATCCGGGCGGACGCGGCGGACCAGGTGGTCCAGTCCGAACGGCGGCATCGCGGTCAGCCGGGCGCCGTGCTGCCCGAAACAGGACAGATACCGCAGTGGCCGGCGTACGAACTCCGCCGGCGACATCAACCACAGGTCGGCACCGGTCACCACCGGGGACAGCAGGCAACCGACGAGCCCCATGTCGTGATGCGGCGGCAGCCAGGAGGCGGTGGGGTCCTCCGGCGTCATCGCCAGCCAACTCTGGATCCCCGCGATGTTCCGCTCCAGCGCGGCCAGCGGGATCCGGACCGCACGGGCGCTGCCGCTGGTGCCCGAGGTGAACTGCAACAGTGCGGTCGGCGACGGCGGGCGGGCCGGTGTCCGGTCGGCCCCGCCGGCCAGCTCCAGCAGCGACTGAACGCCGATCGCGGGTACGCCGACCCGTGCCGCGAGCGCACCGACCGAGGGCGCGTCGTACACGACAAGCGCGGGCCGGGCGGTCTCCAGCACACGAGTCAGGTGTGCGGCGTAGTCCCCCGGATCCCTGAAGGCGGTGGGCGGCGTGACCGGCGAGGCGACGCCACCGGCCAGCAGGGTGCCGAACAGGGTGCCGACGAAGCCCGGACCGGTGCCCTGGGCTACCACCACCACATCGTTGGGGCGCACCCCGGCAGAGACCAGCGCCGCGCCGGTGCGCCGCACCAGATGCGCCAACTCGTCGTAGGGCCACAGCCGCCACCCGTCCGGCTGGCTGAACCGCACCCCCCGCACCGGTGACGACCGCCGCAACCACGCCAGCAGCGGGGTGGTCACCGACGCGCCTCCAGGACGGGGAACATCGGGGTGGCCACGCTGCGTACCAGATCCAGTCCCGCCTCCGCCAGCAGTGCTTCCTGCTCGTCGACGCTGCGCGCCCCACCACCGCTGAGGGTCAGCATCAACAGGTCCATCCGGTTCGCCAGGTGTGTTGCCTGTCCGTCCTGCCTCGCGGCCTCCATGATGAACAGCCGGCTGTCCGGCTTCATGGCGCTGCGCAGCCGGCCCAGAATGCCGACCACGGTCTTGTCGTCCCAGCTGTACAGGATGCGTTTGAGCACGTACGCGTCACCGCCGGCCGGGATCGGCCCCTGCAGGAAGCTACCGGGCACCACCTCCACCCGGTCGGCCACTCCCCTCTCGGCGAACACGTCCGGCGCGTGGGCCACTACGGAAGGCAGGTCGAAGAGGATCCCACGCATGCCCTTGAACCGGCGGACCAGCTCGGCAAGGAACCTGCCGTTGCCCCCGCCCACGTCGACGACCGTACGGTAGCCCGACCAGTCGACCACCGAGCGGATCGCCAACAGTTCCATGCCGGTGACGCCGCTCATCGCCCGATCGAAACCTGCCCCTTCCTCGGGGTGGCGCTGGAAGTGTTCCCACATGGAGTGGCCGTGCACGGCGTCGAAGCCGGCCTCGCCGGTGCGGAGTGCGTGGTCGAGGCCCTCCATCGCCCGGTCGCACGCCACCGGGGAGAGGAAGATGTCCCGGGCCGAGTACGGGTGGTCGACCCGCAGCAGGTCCGCCATCGGCGTCAGGCCGAACGTGTCCGGTGCCACCTCCTCGAAGATCTCCCTGCCGCACAGATACCGCAGCGCCTTGCGCAGCGACGGCTCGTGGGCGCCCGTCGCCGCCGCGAGCCGGGCCACCGGGAGCGCCCCTTCGGCGAGCTGGTCGGCCACGCCCAGCAGGCAGACCGCCCGGATGGTGTACGGCATGAGGTAGTCGCCCAGCTCCAGGAGCCGGAAGATGGCCTCCGGGTTGACAGGTGTCCGTCGGGTGGTCACTGTCGGCCTCCTCACGTGGTTCGACCGACCGTCTTCACGCTCCGACCGGCCTGTCGCTTCGTACTAGCGCTCCGCATCGAACTCGGCGACCATCCTCTTCGGCGCCCGGATCCGCCACGCCTCGGCGATCAGCTCACGGAGTTGTACGGGATCCACCTGGTCGAGCCGGACCATGGTCCAGCCTTGTTCGCCCCACTTGCCGGGACCAGGGGTGAACGTCTCGGGCGCCTCGGCGATCAGCGCCGCCTGCTCGCTCGCGGTGATTCGCAGCCCCATCTGCCCGGGTTTCGGGGGCAGCGTGCAGAAGATCTTGTTGTTGACGCGGAAGTCGGTGACGTCGAAGTGTCCGCTCTGGTGCGCGCCTGGAAACGACAGGGCGATCTCACGAACCTCGTCAACGCTGGTCATTGGACTCCTCCCGGGTAGCTTCGACCGAGCCGGCGGCCGAACGCCTGCCGCCTGAGCTCACCGTAGCGTCGCTGTCCGGTCATGCCGGTCGTATCGTCAGCGGGAGCCGGTCATAGGTACGGAAGTTGAACCGGGGCCGTCGTACCGGCTCGGCGGCGAGTTCGATCGTGCCGCAGCGGCTGATGAGCCCGTGCAACACCGCGTGACCCTCGGCCCGCGCGAGCGCCGCCCCGATGCAGTGGTAGATGCCGGAACCGAAACTGAGGTGTGGGTTGGGAGCACGTCCAATGTCGAACCGGTCCGGCTCGTCGAACCGGGCAGGGTCCCGATTGGCGGAGCCGAGCAGCAGGAACAGCACCCGGCCCGGTCGCATCGTACGACCCCCGAACTCGAACGGCTCCAGCGGCGAGCGCATGGTGACCTGGATCGGCGCCTCGTAGCGCAGGACCTCCTCCACCGCGCCGGGCACCAACCCGGGGTCGGCCCGGAGCCGGTCCAGCTCGCCGGGATTGCGCAGCAACTCCGCGACCCCGTTACCCACCATCCCCATCGACGTTTCGAACCCCGCGTACAGCACGGTGATCGCGTTGTCGGCGATCTCGTCGTCGGTCAACCGCTCGCCGCCGTCGCTGGCGGCGAGCATCGAGGTCAGCAGGTCCTGTCCGTCCCCGCCACGCCGCCGGTCCAGCAGCGCACACAGGTACTCCCGCAACCAGCCGAGCGCGTCGGAGGCGGCCGCGATCTCGCCTTCCGGCTTCTCGGACAGGAACGCCACGTCGCTGAAGACCCGGATCAGCGCCGCGGCATGCGGCCAGACGACCCCCCGTTCTTCCTCGGGTACGCCGAGCAGCTCGCAGATCACCCGGATCGGGAGCGGCAGGGCGAGATCGTTGATCGCGTCCAGCTCGCCGCTGTCCAGACCCGGGGCCAGCAGCTCGTCGACCATCTCGCGCATGTGGTCACCGAGCCGGCGTACCAGGCCGGGACTGAACACCTTGACCAGTACCCGGCTGGCGAGCCGGTTTCGGTGCCCGAGGTTCATCCGCGCCAGAAACGCGGCGAGCTTCGCGTCGCCCACGGTGAAGCGGTAGTAGGCCTCGGGAAGGTTCTTCGTCAGTCGGGAATCCTTCAGCAGCGCCGCCACGTCGGCGTACCGCGGCACCAGCCACTGACCGGGTCCGCCGGAGACCAGCGGACCGTAGGCGCGCAGGCTCGCGTAGGTCGGATAGGGATCGGCCAGCACCGCCGGGTCGCGGATGTCAAACCTGGCCGACCGGGAAGCGACCACTGCCATCCGAACACCTCCAGGTGCTGTGCTCTGCCTTCTTTAGCGTATCGATTCTCTTGGTTCAGTGCACTATGCTCTCTGCTGTGCGTGAGATACCCGCCTCGGTCGGACAGCGTCTGTTGTCGCTGATGGACCACTACCGCGGACAGGAAAGCACGCTCAACGAACAGATACTGTGGCGGATACCAGCCTCCTGCGATGTCGAGACCCTGACCGGGGCAGTGGCCGCACTCTGCGAGCGGCACGAGGCGTTACGCACCACCTTCCGTTCCCGCGGACCGCGGTTCACCCAGATCGTGCATCCTCCGGCACCGATCGTCCTCCACCGGTTCGACACCTCCGCCGCCGCCGACCCGGTGGCGGCCGCGCGGGAGATTCTCGGCCAGGAGATCCGTACCCCGATCGGCGCGGACTCGGCGGTGCGCGCGTCGCTGATCGAGCTCGGCGGCCAGCGCCGGCTCTTCGCACTGACCATGCACCACCTGGTGACCGACGACTGGTCCAACGCCCTGCTCTCCCGCGACATCCGGGCGCTGTGCAACGGCGGCGTACTGCCCCCGGTCCAGTGGCAGTACGCCGACTGGTCGCAGTGGCAGCAGGGTGCGCTGGACACCAGCCGCGACCGACTCATCGACTACTGGCAGGACAAGCTCGCCGGCGCTTCGCTGCCCGCGCTGCCGGCCGCGGCCGACACCGTGCGCGGCGACGGCGAGCCACCGTGGGTCTCGGCGGAGTATCCCGTCGACGCGGACGTGACACGCGCGTTGCGCCGCCTTGCCCGCAAGCACCGCACCACCCTCTTTCCGGTGGTGCTGGCCATCTTCTACGTGCTGCTGGGCCGCCACACCGGCCAATCCGACCTCACGGTCGCCACCCTGCTGGCCAACCGTGGCCGGCCCGAGGTCCGGGACACCGTCGGCTTCTTCATCAGCATGGTCCTGCTGCGCTGCCAACTGGACGTATCCGCACCGTTCGCCGAGCTGGTCAGCCGGGCACGGTCGACGGTGATGGACGCGATGCGACACCAGGACCTGCCGTACCAGCTGCTGTCTCCGGGTACGGTCGCCGGGTACGGTCGCGCCGACGACGTCGTGTTCCAGCTTCTCGGCTCCTTCCTCACCCGTGACGACATGGAGGGTGAGGAACTCGACGACATGGACGCGCAACTGGAACGCCGGCGGTTCGCACTGGAATTCGTACTGGTGCCACGGGGAGAAGGCCTCACCGCACTGTTGATGTGCGACCGGGACCGTTTCGACCACCGGTGGGCGGAGCGGTTCGTACGCGACTACGCCGCGCTCGCCGGCGCCGTCGCCGGCGATCCGGAGTTGACGCCGCACACCCTGCTGACTCGACCGACCAGTGGACAGGGGACACGAGGATGACCGATCCCAAGGGTGTGCGACTGGCACGGGAGATCGCCGACGACGTGCTGTTCCCGGCGGCGATCAAGGTCGACGCCGGCGACGACGCACTGCGTACCAACCTGGACCTGCTGGCGAGCGAGGGCTTCTACGGGATGGCCGCGCCACCGGAGCTCAACCGCCTGGAACTGCCCGACTTCCAGGCTGCGTGCCAGGTGATCGAGGCTCTCGCCGGCGGCTGTCTGACCACGTCCTTCGTGTGGGCACAGCACCACAACGCCGTGATGGCCGCCGCCAACAGCTCCAACCCCGGGATCCGGGAGCGGTGGCTGGAGCCGTTGTGCACCGGCCAGTACCGCGCCGGGCTCGCGATCGGCGCCGCGGTCCGCCCCGGCCCCCCGCTGCTGCGTGCCACCAAGGTCGACGGCGGCTACGTCTTCGATGGGGAGGCACCCTGGGTCAGCGGCTGGGGGATGCTAGACGTGCTCTACATCGCCGCCCGGGACGAGCAGGACATCATCATCTGGGCGCTGGTCGACGCCCGGGAAGGTGACCAGCTCACCGCCCGCCCGCTGGACATGGTCGCAGTGCACGCCAGCCGTACGGTCCACCTGGCCCTGGATCGGTACTTCGTCCCCGACGAACGGATCACCGGAACCATGCCGCAGCACGTGTGGGCCGAACGGGACCCGGCGACCCTGCGGTCCCACGGTTCGCTGTGCCTCGGCGTGACGGCACGTTGCTGCACCCTGTTGGGTGCGGGGGTATGGAACGGCCAGCTCGATGCCTGCCGCGAAGCCCTCGACAGCGCCGGCCCCGAAGAGTTGCCGGCGGCACGGGCCGCCGCCGCCGAGCTGGCGCTGCGGGCCGCAGCGATGCTCACCGTCACCATGGGCAGCCGGTCGGTGCTGCTCGACGAGCACGGCCAGCGTCTGCTCCGCGAGGCGACCTTCCTGCTGGTGTTCGGCTCGCGCCCGGGCATCAAGGCCGCACTGCTCGACCGCCTCGGCCACAACGGGCGATGATCCGGACCCGGCGCTCACCCACTGAAGGCTTCGGCGACCAGCGTTGCGATCCGCCGGGAAACGGCCGGATCGAGGACCGCGAAGTGGTCTCCCGCCACCCGAAGATACCGGGCAGGCGCCGACGCGGCGGCCACCCGCCAGGGCGCCAGGTACTGGCCCGCGGTGCCCGGCAGCCCCTCAGACGCCTCGATCACCACCGGTGTCAACCCGGGCGCGGTGGACACCGTGTGCGCCAGCAGGGCACGGGTGTTGCCCGCGAACGTTCGATACCGCCGTACCAGCTCGTCGGTGTCCAACGCGGCGATGTCGGGGCGCTCGCGCCTCAGCCGCGACCACGCGTCAATTAGCGGGTCGGCGCCGTCCGGGACCCCTTCCACCGGCTCGCCCCCGGTCAGATTGGACAAGAACGCGCTGACCAGGGCGGACTCGGTCGCCGCGGCGCCTTCGGACGGCGCGAGCCACGGGTCGATCATGACGACCGAGCAGTCCTGTCCGTCGGCGACCAGCAACTCGCCCATGGCATGCGCCACCACACCGCCGAGCGACCAACCCACGATCCGGTACGGCCCCGCGGGAATCGCACTGCGTACCTCGCGCAGGTATTCGCGCGCCAGCTCGGTCACCGACGTCGCGGCGGTCTCCGGCACCGCCTGCACTCCGAACACGTCGTACCGGTCGGCCAGCGCGCTCACCAAAGGCCGGTAGCACAGCAGGTCTCCGCCGACCGGGTGCACCAGTACCACCGGCGGCCGGCCGTGACGCGCCAACGGCACCAGACAGCGGCCGTGGCGCCCGCTCGACCCGTCCTGACCTCCGCTCGACTCGTCGAGCCGCCGCGCGAGACTCTCTACCGTGGCGTTGGTGTAGAGCGCTGCCAGCGGCAGCCGAACTCCGAACTCCTGCTCGAGACCGTTCATCAGCTGCGCCGCTGTCAGGGACGTCCCACCGGTGTCGAAGAAGTCGTCGCGGACCCCCACCGTCTCGACACCCAGGGCGCCGGCCCACAGTCGCGCCAGGTGCCGTTCGGTATCGGTACGAGGAGCCGCGGTGGCCGGCGCCGGGGCCCGAAGCTCGGCCGCCTCGGCGACTAGCGCACCGCGGTCCACCTTCCCGTTCGGGGTCAGCGGCAGCTGCGCGCGGAGCTCGATCGTCGCCGGAACCATGTACCCGGGAAGCTCGGCACGCAGGTGTGCGTCCAACTCGTCCCGCAGATCCCGGTCCGGCTCGTCCGGGCGACCCGGGTGCCGGCCGGCCACCACGAAGCCGACCAGGGACAGCCCACGCGCGCTGCGCCGGGTCACCACCACCGCGTCGCCGACCGCGGGATGGCCCAGCAGCGTGGACTCCACCTCACCGAGTTCCACCCGGAACCCGTTGATCTTCACCTGCGGGTCCTCGCGACCCAGGAACTCCAGCACGCCGTCCGGCCAGTACCTGCCCCAGTCACCGGTACGGTAAAGCCGTTCGCCGGTGTCGGGACAGGTCACGAACGCCCGGTCCGTCTGCTCCGGCGCCCCGAGGTAGCCGTCCGCGAGGCCGCGTCCTGCGATGTGCAGCTCACCGGGCACCCAGTCGGGCCGGTCCGCCAACCGGCGGTCCAGCACCCGGAAACGTTGATTTCGCAGTGGATAGCCGTACGGGATGCTCACCCACTCCGAGGGCGGCCGGGCGGGTACGGGGAAGTAGTTGGACCAGATCGACGCTTCGGTGGCGCCGCCCAGGCTGACGCACCGGGCCGCGGGCGCGACCTCGGCGAGCTCGCGGGCAAGCGTGACCGGCACCCAGTCGCCGCTCACCAGGGCCAACCGCAACGTGTCGAGAAGGCGGCGGCCGCCGGACCGGATGAAGTCGACGAACATACCCAGGTAGGCCGGCACGCTGTTCCACACCGTCACCCGGTGCCGTACCGCCATATCGTGCAGGTGGGTTACCTCGCGTGCCTGGTCGTGGTCCGGGACCACCACCGCGCCACCGGCCGCGAGCAGGCCGAACACGTCGTAGACGGACAGGTCGAAGGTGAACTCGGACACCGCCAGCACCCGATCCTCCGCCGTCACCGCGAAACGCTCGTTGACGTCGAGGATCGTGTTCACGGCACTCTGGTGGCGAATCATCACGCCCTTCGGCGCGCCGGTCGTACCGGAGGTGAACACCACGTACGCCAGCGCCTCGCTGTCGTTGGCCGGCTCCTGCAGGGCGGCGGCCCCGGCGGCGGCGGCGATGGGCACACCGGCCGCCCCGCCGGCAGTCTCCCCGTCCACCAACGTGACCTCGATGCCTGCCAACGCGGCTACCTGGTCGCGCCGGCGTCGTGGCCACTCCGGGGAGATCGGGACGTACGCCGCACCGCTGATCAGCACACCCAGCAGGGCCGTGATCTGGTCGATCCCGCGGCGCGCCGTGACGCCTACCAGGCTGCCGTGGCCGACGCCGCGGCGGCGCAGCGTGCCGGCCACGCCCTG
This sequence comes from Micromonosporaceae bacterium, assembly GCA_050701795.1. GTDB lineage: Bacteria > Actinomycetota > Actinomycetes > Mycobacteriales > Micromonosporaceae > WHSM01. Next base: position 12,912 of record JBOGDK010000031.1, on the reverse strand, counting down.
GGCACTGCGCGCCAGCTCGCCGTAGCTGACCTCGGAGTCGGCGGTGATCACAGCCGGGCGGTGCGGGTCCTCACGCGCGCGGTCGAGGAACAGACTGTGCAGCGTGCGGGGCGGCACCGGCGCCTGCGTCGCGTTGACACGCTGCCGCACCGCCAGCTGCGCGGCCGGGGTCAGGTCGAACCCCTCGGCGCGCCACGCCTCGTCCTCACCCGCCAGCCGGGTCAGGACGCGTTCGTAGCCGGCAAACATCTCGTCGAGCAGTCCTCGCGGATACAGCTCTTCGGCGCAGTCCCATTGCACCACCATGGCGTGGTCGGCGAGGAAGACCTGGTGGTCGAGCGACACCTGTGGGGTGCGTACCCGCCCCTCGATTCGCTTCCAGCCGAGGTGCTCCAGGAAGACACCGGTGTGTTCTTCGCCCACGCTGAGCATGCTGGTGAACACCACCGGCATGGCGGCGCCGCGGGTGTTGCCGCTGCGCCGGTTCAGCTCCCGGAGCACCGACACCCCGCCGTACGAGCCGTGCTGCATGTCCGTGAGCAGTTGCCGGCGAAGGGTCCGGGCCCGGTCGGCGAAGGTGAGGTCGTTCGGCTTGGGCATGCAGGCCAGCAGCAAGGTGCGGCTGAAGCTGCCGATCACCCGGTCGACGTCCGGGTGCACCGGCGTGCGCTCCCCGTACATCAGATTGACGCAGAACGCCGGGTCCTTCGCCCAGTGCCGCAGCACCTCGGCAAACGCAGTGGCCACGGTCATGGTCGGGGTCAGCCGGTTGCGTTTGCTCCGCTCGGCGAGCGCCTGCCAGGTCCCCGCCGGCAGCGCGAACCGGCGGCGCACGATCGCGCGGGATCCGGTCTGGCGGGTACGCGGCAGGTCCGGCGCGGGAGGCAGGGTGTCGAGCCGGTCGATCCAGTACGCGCGGGCGCGCTGGTGTGCCGGCCCGTCCTGGCGGGCGGCCATCTCCCGGCGATAGGCGGCGTAGCCGTAGCCGAGGGGCTCGAGGGTCTCGCCCGCCAGCAGTGACCGCAGCTCCTGCGCGAAGATCTCCCCGGAGGCGCCGTCGATGGCTGCAAGCCGGCCGCACACCTGGATCCGGAATCCCTCGTCGGTCGTGAACACCCGTACCACGAACGGGGCCGCGTGCAGCGGTGGGCCGGTGGCGTAGAGCTCCTCACGACTGCTCTGCAGTGTCTGCTCCGCCCCAGGTCCGGTGGCGGTACCGGTCTCCAGTGGCACCGGCAGCGCCTGGTGTATCCGTAGCAAGCCGTCCTCGTGGAAGGTGGCGCGAAGCATCTCGTGCCGCCGCATCAGCGTCTGCAGCGCCCGCCGCAACGCCGCCACGTCCAGTTCCGGGGTCTGGTACTCCTCTAAGAACAGCGCGGGTCCGCCAAGCGGGAAGTCGCCCAGCTCTCCCAGCAGGTACGCGTGCTGCAGGTCGGTCAGCGCGACCTCGTCGGCCACATCCCGTGCCGGCACCTCGTCCATCCGCGCTCCCGGGTGGTCAGCCCGACCGCGCGGCGAGCAGGCCGTCGACGACATCGGCCAGCTCGCGTGGTGTCGGGTTGTCGAAGACCTCCACCATCGGCACTTCGACACCGAGGTCGACGCCGATCCAATGGACCACAGCGGCGGCCGCGCCGGAGTCGCCTTCCAGGTCCTCGAAGAAGTCGGTGTCGGGCGTCACCCGCTCGGAGAAGATACGCTCCCAGATCCCGACCACAGTGTTCAGGACGTCCATCACACCCTCACTCGGTGTCGAGTGTATCGACGGTCTACGACCATCGTATTTGTATTGTCCCGAGACTTCTATCCCTGACGTGAAACACTCGCATTGACCACAGAGAAGACAGCACCATAGCCTTCTGTGGTATGTACTCTCCGCGCATCGTCTACCGCGCTGTCGACCGGATCCGGGCACGCGGCAACGGACGCGTCTGGCCGCGCAGCTTCGCCGACCGCCTCTCCCACCCGACCCCCACCGGCCGCAAGGTACTTCGCCTGTACCGGGAGGGCGGAACCCGCGCGGACACCACACATGCCGGGCGCATCCCGGTCGCGATCCAGGCGGCGCTGGCCCCGGTCGCACCACGTGTCACGGCGGTGACCTGGATCGGGCATGCGACCTGCGTCATGCAGGTCGGTGGGCTGGTGGTACTCACCGATCCGGTCTGGTCGCGGCGCATCCCCGGAACGCCGCCGCGGCTCACGCCGCCCGGGGTGCCGTTCGACGGATTGCCGCACGTCGACGCGGTGCTCATCAGCCACAACCACTTCGACCATCTCGACCGGCCGACGATCCGTAGGCTGCGGCGCGACGTGCCGATGCTCGTACCCGCCGGGCTCGGCTGGTGGTTTCGCAGACTGCGGTTCACCCAGGTCGTGGAGCTGGACTGGTGGGAGTCACACCGGATGGCCGGCGTGGACTTCACATTCGTCCCGGCACACCACTGGACCCGGCGCACCCTCTTCGACGCGTGCCAGAGCCTGTGGGGCGGCTGGATCGTCGAGGCCGGAGACGCCTTCGCCGGTGGTCGCCGCATCTACTTCGCCGGCGACTCGGCGTACGGTCCCGGCTTCGCCGAACTTGGTCGCCGGTTCCCCGGAATCGACCTCGCACTGCTACCGGTGGGCGCGTACCTGCCGCGCTGGTTCATGAAACCACTGCACATGAACCCCGCCGAGGCGGTACGGGCCTTCGGTGACCTGGGCGCTGCGCGGATGGGCACGATCCACTGGGGAACGTTCGTACTCAGCGCGGAGCCGCCGCTGGCGCCGCTGGAGCAGATCCGCCGGCACTGGCGCGCCGCGGGCCGGTCGCCGGGCGACCTGTGGGACTTCGCGGTGGGCGAAACCCGGCTGCTGGCCGCCGCAGACTCCCGCGCGAGTTGACCGCCCGCGGGGCGGGTACCCCCGGTCGGCGGTACCGGTCAACCGCCTCAGCGGGTCCGCGACCGGGACGCGGTCCGTTGGCTGGCGAAGAACCGGCCGGGAGCCAGCGCCGCCCGGTAGGGCAGCACCAACGGCAGTTGGTCGCCCACCTTCTGCCGCCAGATGAAGAAGTGGGTGTTGAGATCCCCGAGCCGGCCGGCGAGGAACTTCGGTTGGTTGACCGTCACGAACGCCAGGTCGGTGTGCTCAGTCTGACGGCCCAAGACGAGGTCGCGGAGGATCTTCCCGCCGGTATGGCTGGCCGCGATACCGCTGCCGGTGCAGCCGTGAGCGTAGATCAGGCCGGACGGGGTACGGCCGTACTGCGGGATGAAGGTGTGGCTCCAACTGATCGGCCCGCCGTTGGCGTGCGTGAACCGCACGTCCCGCCACATTGGAAAGAAATCCACGAACGACTCGCGCAGCCGTCGGTAGGCATCGTCGTTGCGGACGTGCTCGGAGCTGGTGTCCTGGCCGTCGAAGTAATACCACAGCCCACCGGCCCAAAGCACCCGGTTACCGGGAACCAGCCGGGCACCGGTGCCGAACGACAGCGAGTTCGCCACCCCTTCCCGCCCCGGCCACGCGACCTGGGCCAGCCGCTCATCCGATAGCGGCTCGGTGACTAGCAGGTAGTTCCAGACTGGCATCTGGCGGGTTCGCAGCTCGGGGAACCGGTGCTGCCACGCGTTGGTGGCCACCACCACCTCGCGTGCGACAACGGTGCCGTGCGGGGTGCTCACCCGCCAGCCGTCACTGGTACGTTCGACTGTCTGCACCGGAGTCTGTTCATGGATCCGCACGCCCTGCTCACGCACCACACGGGTGAGCCCGCGCACGAGACGGTGGGGATTCACCAGCGCACCGCTGACCCGCAGCGCCCCGAGGACCGCCGGTGATCCGATACGCTCCTGCGCCTGCTCCTGGTCCAGGACGGTGAGGGCACCACCCATCCCGGCTCGCCGGGCACGCTTGACCTGGAGTTCCATCCGGGCCAGTTGCTTGCTGTCGGTGACCACCTGCAGCAGCCCGTTGTTCTGGAAATCGGCCTCGATACCGTGCTGCCGGCAGAACCGCCCGATCTCGAGGATCGAGCGGGCTACGGCACGGTAGACACCCGCCGCCTTGGCGCGGCCGTAGTACCACAGCAGTCGACGCAACACCTTTCCCGCGGTCATCTGGACGAAGCCTGCGTTGAGACCGGACGGGCCGGCGCCTGCGAAATCGGCCTCGAGCAGATGCACATCGGCGCCGGGTTCGGCCTGCTTGATGAAGTGCGCGGCCCACAGCCCCGTGTAACCTCCGCCCACGATGCACACGTCACACCGCAGGTCGCCTGGCAGTGGCGCGCCGACCTCGACGTCCTCGGTCGTACCCCAGAAGGAGTCGTAACACACCTGGTCCATCTCTGATCTCCTCAGGTCACCCGTAGCGGCATGTGGTCGAAGGCGCGCAGGCTGCCGTGAGGCCGGCGGATCGGCGTACCGTCGAGCTCGATTTCGGCGAATCCGCGTAACAGCCGGTCGAAGGCCACCTCAGCGGTGAGCCGCGCCAGCGCGACACCGATACAGTGGTGCAGCCCGCCGCCGAAGCCGAGGTGTGGATTGGGGGTACGACCCACGTCGAGGCGGTCCGGGTCGGCGAAGACCCGCTCGTCCCGGTTGGCGGCGCCGAGCAGCAGCATCACCGATCTGCCGCGGCGGATGACCTGCCCGGCGATCTCGATCCGCTCCCGCGCGACCCGCACCGTGTTCTGGATCGGCGGGTCGAAACGCAGGAACTCCTCGACCGCGGCGGGCGTCAAGGTGGGATCCGCACGCACCCGGTCGAATTGGTCGCGATGATCGAGCAGCGCGGCGATTCCGTTCGCGATCAGACCCTGAGTGGTCTCGAACCCGGCGTGGAAGAGGAACAGCAGGTTGTCGATGAACTCGTCGGTGGTCAGCCCGGCCCGCCCCGAGTCGAGTTGGTACATGCCGGTGAGCGTCTGCGGTCGCGGGCGTGACCGCTCCTGGCGCAGCAGGTCGGCGAGGTAGTTGCGCAACCAGTGCAGGGCCACCACGATCCGCTGTTGCTCCCCGGGCCCGAGATTCGCGGCGTCGAAGACCCTGGCGAGGTCGAGCACCCGCGGTGTCACGTCCGCCCGGTCCGCGTCCGGAATCCCGATCAGCCGACACACCACGGTCACCGGCAACGGCAGGGCGAGCGTGTTGACCAGATCGAACCGACCCGCCCCCCGGACTGGTTCGAGCAGTTCGTCGACCAGGCTGGCCACCCCCGCCTGCAACGCCCGGATGGTACGGGTACCGAAGGCGTTGCCCAGGAAGCGCCGCAATCGGGTGTGAGTCGGCGGGTCCTGGGTGAGTACGATGCGGCCCAGGAACGCGCCCGCCTCGCCCCCACCGAGCGCCAGCCGGATGAAGTCAGCCGGGAACTCGCTGACCAACCGGTGGTCGCGCAACAACGTGGAGATCTCAGAGTGTCGCGTCACCAGCCACTGGCCGAACTCGCCACGCACCACCGCGCCACGCTCGCGCAGCGCCGCATATGCGGGGTAAGGGTCGGGCGCGGAAGCCAGCTCGATGGCCTGGATCCTGGGTCGCCGTGGAGAATCGGTCACCGACACAACCGTCACCTCCGGGCACGTGGGGTCGACGGGGCGCGCTCGCTCCGCCACCGTTGCCGCAACCGGTCGAGGAAGAACGCCGTGTTGAGCCAGTACAGCTCCAGCCAGATGTTGTCCGGATCCCGCAGCCAGATGCCGTACCCGGCCTCGGCGTACAGTTCCCGGACCCCCGAGTGCGGCACCGCTCGGGTGTCGAGGTGCCGTGCCCAGGCCTCCAGCTCTGACTGCTCAGGCACGTGGTACGCGAGATGATGTAGCCCGACCCGTCGCTCGTCGAACGGCGCCGGGTCGGGCTCGTCGGCCTGACCGAGCACCACGGACGCCAGCGCGGTGGGGTGCAGCAACGTTCGGAACCGGAACCCCGACCCCGGGGGCGTCGCGTCACGTATCGCGGTGAACCCGAGTACATGGCAGTACCAGTCGGCGCTGGTCTGCAGGTCCCGAACGGTCAGGTTGACGTGTGTGTCGCCGTTGAGCCGGGGGGTGTTCACCTCAGCCACACCTCCCTCACCCGCCTGGATGGCCCGCTCACAGCACGGTCCGAATGGCAACGCCGGTGAGTCTGGAGGTGCGGTTGGTCCGGTCCTCGTAAGTGTCGGCCCGTGAGGCCAGTGCGCCGAGCCCGCGCACGCCGACGAAACGCATCGGCTCCGGTTCCCACCGCCGTACCGTCCGGTTCGTCCAGGGCAGCCGAGTCTCCGCGGCGCTGTCACCGGCGACCAGCGCGGCGAGGGTGCGCCCCGCGAGGTTGCTGAGCAGCACTCCCTCTCCCCCGTAACCGCCGACCCGCCCCAGCCCCGTCCGGGGGTCGAAGGCGACCGACGGCACACCGTCGCGGTGCCAGCCGTACGCGCCGCCCCAGTGGTGCGTGACGTTCGCGCCAGCCAGTGAGGGAAACAGCTCGGCGAGCGCGTCACGCAGCCGGCGGTAGACGACCGCGTCCCGGTCGTACCGGTCACCGACGCGCGAGCCGTAGTAGTACCCGCTGCCCCGGCCGCCGAGCACCAACCGATCGCCGGCGGTGCGTTGCAGGTACGCGTACTGGTGCCGGCCTTCGGTCACCGTGACCCGGTCGCGCCAGCCGATCCGCTCCCACGCCGCCGCCGGCAACGGCTCGGTGGCGATCACGCGCGAGTACACCGATAGCACTCGCCGCCGGTGTCCGGGCAGTCTGCCGGTGTATCCCTCGGTCGCGCAGACCACCGCGTCCGCGGTGACGATCCCCCGGTCGGTCACCACCCGGCCGGGGCGTATTTCGAGCACGCGGGTGTGCTCGACGAGCGCCACCGAGCGCCGCGCCGCCGCCCGCGCCACGCCCAGCGCCAACCGCATCGGCTGTATCACCGCGCAATGGGGCGTGTAACCGGCGGCGAGTACCCCTTCCACGTCGACCCACCGGCGTGCCCCTTCGGCGTCGAGGATCTCCAGTTCGGTGATGCCGAGCCGCCGTCGCATGTCGTCCCAGGCCAGCAGCCGCGCCCGCTGCGGCTCCGTGCGAGCGAGATAGAGCGAGCCGTCACGTCGCCAGTCGCAGGAAATGTCCTCCTCGCGGACGACTCGCTCGATCTCGTCGAGGGTGCGCCGCGCCGCGCGGTACATCCGCATCGCGGCCATCGGGCCGTGTGTGCGGGCCAGGGTGACGAGAAGGTGCGGCATCTCGGCGCTGCACCAGCCGCCGTTACGCCCGGACGCCCCGAAGGCCACGTGCCCGGCGTCTATCACCATGATCCGCCGGTCCGGGACACGCTGCTGGAGGTAGTAGGCGGTCCATAGTCCGGTGAACCCGCCACCCACGATCACCACGTCGGCGCTGGTGTCCCCGGTCAACGGTTTGGCTTCGGGTCGTTCGCCTGCGGGCACAGTGTCCCACCACAGACTTCGGCCTGCCGCTGTCTCCATGTCCTCAGGCTCCGTCCTCGGCTCCCTGGCCCCCACTGGCCACGGTGGACGCCACCGTCCGCTTGTCGATCTTGCCGACTCCGGTCTGTGGCAACGCGTCGACGACTTCGAGCCGATCCGGCAGCTTGAAGTCGGCCAGGCCGCGTTCGCGCAGGAAGACCCGCAGCTCCTCCAGCGTGGGCGGGTCGCCGTAGGGCACCACAACCGCGCAGGACCGCTCGCCGAGGCCGCTGTCGGCGACCGCCACCAGCACGGCGCGCCGCACCTTCGGGTGTCCGACCAGGTGGCCTTCCACCTCGCTGGCGGAGATCTTCTCGCCGCCGCGGTTGATGACGTCCTTGGTCCTGCCGGTGACGGTCAACCGACCATCCTGGGCGATCCGGGCCAGGTCGCCGGTACGCAGGAACCCATCGGAGGTGAACGCGTCCCGGTTATGCTCCGGCACGTTGTAGTACCCGCGGATCGTGTACGGCCCCCGGACCAATAGTTGCCCGACCTGACCCGGCGGCACATCCCGGCCCGCGTCGTCGACCACCCGTAACTCGTCCGCCGGGCTCAGCGGCACCCCCTGGGTGGTGAACGCGACCTTCTGGGGGTCGTCGAGCCTGGTGAAACAGAGGATGCCTTCGGCCATCCCGAACCAGTGGCTGAGTCGGGCACCCAGGGTCGTGGGCACCTGCCGGGCCACCTCGGGGCTGAGCATCGCCCCGCCCACTTCGATCACCATCTCGGACAGGTCGGCTTCGAACAGCTCCGCGGTCTCCAACCACAGCGCGAGCACCGGGGGCATCAACGTGGTCAACGTGGCCTTCGCCTCGGCGATGAGCGGGAACACCTCGTCCGGGCTGGGGCTCGCGGCCATCGCCACACGGCCGCCCGCACGCAATGCGCCCAGTACGCCGGGGCAGCCCAGGGCCGCGTTGTGGCCGACGGGCAGCGCCGCGAGGTATGCGCTGTCCTGGGTGAAGCCCATCGCCTCCGCCGTGGCCCGGACCTGGTACGAGTAGTCGTCGTGGGTCCGCGGGATCAGCTTCGGCATCCCGGTGCTCCCCCCTGACAGCAGCAAGAACGCGACATCCTCCGGACGGGGTCCGGGAAGCTCCCGCGGACTGGCGGCCACATCCTCCAGCGCCGTGAACTCCTCGGCGTCGCCGGCGACCAGTACCTGACGTACGGTCCGGCAGTCCTTGACGACCTCCCGGGCCAGCGTCCTGAAGTCGACGGCCGAACCGCGATCCGGCACGACGAGGGCGACCGCCTCGGCGTACCGGCACAGGTAGGTGATCTCTGCCCTGCGGTGCGCGGGGAGCGCGTACACCGGCAGCGCCCCGAGCCGGAACAGCGCCACTGACACCACCACGAAGTCGACAGTGTTCGGCAGTTGGACAACCACCCGGTCCCCAGGACGTATCCCCGACTCGGCCAGCCCCGCGGCCAGCCGGTCCGCCTTGGCGTGCAGAACTCCGTAGGAGTACTTCCCGTCGCGGGTCACTACCGCTGTTCGATCCGGCTCGCCAGCCGCCTGGTCGCGGAGCAGGTCACCGAACACCTCGCCGCGCCAGTACCCTTCCCGCCGGTAACGCTCGGCCAGCTCCTCCGGCCAGGGGGTGAAGCCTGTCAGCATCCGTCTCACCCCTCGGCCGTCGTGGCGGGCGGCGGGGCGCCGGCCACGACGGCGCCCGCGTCGGATGCCGGTACGTCTTCCCGGTCCGGCGCCGACTCTGCCTTGCGTAGCGCTGCCTCCCGTCGCCGCACCGCGGTGTGTCCCATCTCCTGCACCGGCACGTGCCGGCTGGCCGCGGCGAGCCCGGCCGCGAACGGAATATTGGTGTACACCGCCTCGTAGTGCCCTGCCGGGATCACGTACGTCTCGTGCCAGATGCCGACATCGCCCGTGGTGCCGACGCGGCTGAGGAAGTTACGCCAGGCGGTCTTGTGCGGCTCCTCGGGGTTGTTGGCGAACCGCTCGAGGTGTTCGATGCTCCGCCAGTACGTGATCATGACCGCGCCGCGTGGATACATGTAGGAGTGCAGGTCGAGCAGCCCGAGCTCCGGGTTGGAACGCACCGCGATGAGAATCGGCGCCATCGATTTGAAGGTCGGCCACCACTTGTGAACCTTCCAGAAGTTGTTGATGCGCATGCCCGTGATGAAGACCGCGAAGTCACCTTCGATGTCCGCCGACATACGAGCCTTGAGGAAAGGGTTACTGTCTTTGCTACCCATCGTCGTCTCCCTTTGATCGGCACGGATAGATAGCGGTGCCTCACACGCTATCGACGTCCTTTGATGTCAGCAAGAGACGACAGCAGACAGTGTTTGTCAAGACCACAGTGTCTTGGGGCGTTCTTGCAACACACCGTCGACCCACAGATCGACCTGCTCGTTGTAGAAGGCGAACAGCCCGGCGATCTTCGGACACTCGACGACCGGGAACCGGTACGCCCACACCACGTCCTCGAGGACCTCGCTGCCCACGGTCACGGACCAGTAGGAGGCGACTCCCTTGTAGGGACACTGCGTGGTGGTCGCGCTGGGCCGCAGCAGTTCCTGCCGCACATCTGGGGCCGGCAGGTAGTACCGGACCGGCAGGCCGGTCTCGAAGAGCATCCGGGGGCGGCTTGACTCCGCGACCGTCTCCCCCGCCACCTCGACCCGTACATGCCTCGAGCTGTGGAGTACGTCGACCCGGCAATACGGCTCTCGCGGGTGGACGAACACCTCGTCGTCCTCCTCGTACCAGGAGTCCATCACGTCCCACCGGAACGCGACCAGGTCACGAAGAGACGCCAGGCCTTCGGCCGGCCGCGGGTACGACCACGCGGCGTCGGCGACCAGGCGGCCGCCACTGCGCAAGGACCACCGCCGGACCTCCCCGTACCGGGACCGCGACGGCTCGGCGGCCTCGTCGGCCAGCAGTTCGGCGGTGACGTCGGAGGCCGGAAAGTAGTAGACCGGCAGCCGCTGCGGATCCAGCAGCAGCACAGCGCGCTCTGAGTCCACCACCGTCCTGCCATCCAGCATCCCGCGGACCCTGCGGAGGTACGGCTCCACTCGGATACGTTCCAAGAACATGGCATAACCATAGTGTGGTCAACCACGCTGTGCTGTCCTTGACTCACAGAAGAGAACGCAGATACGTTCTGTGCGAGCTACGTAGTATGTCTGGTTAGATAACAGTTTGAGGAGACTGCGGTGCGTCTGAGCGAACGGCTGGCTGATTACAAGCGACGGCAGGAAGCGGGCCAGGTCCCACCGATCACGACCGAACACCTCAACGTGATGTACCGGGCGACCGACGACCTCATCGGGACCGGCCAGCACGAACGCACTCTCAAGGTCGGCGAGACCTTCCCGGACTTCGAGTTGCCGGACGAGTCCGGCAAGTTGGTCTCGTCCGAGCCGCTGCTGGCCGCCGGTCCGCTAGTGGTTGTCTTCTACCGCGGCATCTGGTGCGACTACTGCAACTTCGAGCTGGAAGCCCTGGAGGAGGTGTATCCGCGGATTCGGGAGCTGGGCGCCGAACTCGTCGGAGTCTCGCCGGTGACCATGCCGGGCCTACGCGCCGCGATCCGCCGCAACCAGCTGTCGTTCCGGCTGCTCGGCGACCGCGGCAACAGCTACGCACGACGCTTCAACATCGTCTATCGACTCTCCGACGAGCTGCAGACGGTGTGGCGCTCCTTCGGTATGGACTTCACGAAGATCAACGGAGATGACAGCCTCACGCTGCCGATGCCCGCCGTATACGTCGCCGGTCCCGACCACGTCGTCCGGTTCGCCGAGGTGCACCCGGACTACTGGAACCGTGCAGAACCCGAGGAGGTCGTGGCGGTCCTCGAAAGGCTCATCACAGAAAGCTGACTGCTGCCTCCGTACTACGAGCCAAACCGCAGGACTTGCTTTCGCTGCGTTCGCCTCCAGGAGTACCGTGACAGTGTCTTGCTCCCTGGAAGGGTGAGGAACGTTGATGCATCTGAACGTGTTCACGCAGTGTTCCCCTTCCCCACAGTTCAAAGGCATGTGGCGGGACACCGCCGATCGGACCGCCCAGGGGTACCGCTCCACCAGGCACTGGGTAGACATCGCACGCAAGCTCGAGGACGCCTGTGTCGACGCGCTGTTCTTCGCCGACATCCATGGCACGTACGACGTGTACCGCGGCTCCTGGTCCACAGCGGTGCGGCATGCGGTGCAGACACCCTCGGTGGATCCGGCGCTGCTGATACCCGCGCTTGCCATGTCGACCAGCAAGCTCGGGTTCGCGGTGACCTACTCGACCACGTACCACCCGCCGTACGAGTGCGCCCGGCTGTTCTCCTCGCTCGACCACCTCACCGAGGGCCGGATCGGCTGGAACATCGTCACCTCCTACCTGAGCTCCGCAGAGCGCAACGGCCTGGGCGAGCACCTCGACCACGACACCCGCTACGAGCGCGCCGACGAGTACGTCGCCGTGGCACGTGCCCTGTGGGAAGACAGCTGGGACGACGACGCGGTGGTACGCGACGCCGAGCGTGACATGTTCACCGACCCCGAGAAGGTCCAGGAGATAGGCCACGCCGGAAAGTGGTTCACCGTACGGGGCCCGCACCAGTGCGAGCCCTCACCGCAACGTACCCCCGTGCTCTACCAGGCCGGCGCGTCCGGGCGCGGCGAACAGTTCGCGGCGCGACACGCGGAGGTGGTCTTCACGACTCTCGCCGACCCCGGCAGTGGTAAGGAGCGGGTGGACAGGCTCCGCCAGCGCGCCGAGGAACAAGGCCGCGACTCCCGGGACCTGAAGATCCTACAAGGGTGCATGACGATGGTCGCCCGCACGAAGGAGGAGGCCAGGCGGAAGGCGCAGCTGCACAATGCGCTGTGGAGCGCCGACGGACACCTCGCGAAATGGTGCGGCTGGATGGACATCGATCTGGCCGCCTTCGACGCCGACACCCCGGTAGCGGAGATCACCGCCCACGGCAGCCACTCCCTGATCGGCTTCCTGCGTCGCCTCACCCCGGACCGTACCTGGACGGTGGGAGATCTCCGGTACCTGGTCTCACAGCCGCGCCGACCAAGGACGGACGCCCCGGCCACCCTGTTCGGAACCGCGGAGCAGGTCGCCGACCGGATTGAGCAGTGGCTTGAGATCGCCGGTGTCGACGGGTTCAACCTCATCCCGTGTCCACCCTCGAGCGGGCTGGACGACATCTGCCAGTTGCTGGTGCCGGAACTGCAGCGCCGAGGACTCTTCCGCACCGAGTACGACCCGGCCGAGCGCACGCTCCGGGAACGCTACTTCGGGGCGGGCAACGCCCGGCCCGGCCGACCGCGCGGCTAGCGACCCCGGCACACCCGCCTGGAGTACTAGACGATCTATTCCAAGGGGTATGGGCAGTGAACAGAAGCGAGGGCGTCCATGATCGACGTTGCTGAGCAACGATGACCATGGAGGCCACGTGCACGTCGATCTGGAC
>JBOGDK010000030.1:0-23406 GCA_050701795.1 Micromonosporaceae bacterium | reverse complement strand
GCACCAGGCTGGCCGCCGCGGAACAGGCGTACCAGGTGTCCGCGGACCGGGTGAAGGAGTTGGCGGACGCGGAACGTACCGCCGACCGGGAGGCGTCCGAGTGGGCCGCCCGCGAGGAGGCCCTGGCTATGGGGCTGGCGCGCAAGGACGGCTCCGGCACCCTGCTGGCGTCCACCGACCGGCTGCCGGGCGTACTGGGGAGCCTGGCCGTACTGCTGTCGGTGGAACCCGGCTACCAGGGCGCGATCGCGGTGGCGTTGGGCGGGTTGGCCGACGCGGTGGCCGTACGGTCCGTGGTCGACGCCGCCGACGCGATCCGGCTGCTCAAGTCCAACGAAGGCGGCCGGGCGAACCTGCTGGTAGGCGGGGTGAGCGCGCCCGATCGGGGTGACCGGCCGGTGCTGCCCGAGGGTGCCCGCTGGGCGGTCGACGTGGTACAGGCCCAGGAGCCTCTCGCGGGGGCGGTGCACCGGGCGCTGGAGCGGGTCGCGGTGGTGCCTGACCTGCAGACCGCGCAGCGGCTGGTCGCCGCCGAGCCCACGGTCCGCGCCGTCACCACCGACGGCGACCTGATCGCGGTGGACCGGGCGCACGGCGGGTCGGCGAAGAACCCGAGCGTGATCGAGATACAGGCCGCGGTGGACGAGGCGGCTGAGCGGCGTACCGAGGCGGCGCACCGGGTGCAGCGGTTGCGGGCGCAGTTGGAGGCGGCCCGGGGCGAAGTCACCGCCCGGGAGACGGCCCGTAAGGAGGCCGCCGCGGTGGTACGCCAGGCCGAGCAGCGCAGCAACGCCGCCGCCCGCAAGATCGCCGAACTGACGGCGGCGCTGCGCTCGGCGCGTGGCGAGGTGCAGCGGCTGGAGCAGTCGCGTACCACCGCCGAAGCGGCCCGGCAGAAGGACCTCACGGGCCTGGCTGACCTGGAGGAACGGCTCCAGGTCGCCGAGGAGACGCCGGTCGAGGAGGAACCCTCGACCACGCAACGGGACGAGCTGGCGAGTGCTGTGGCGGCCGCCCGGCAGAACGAGATGGAGGTACGCCTCGCGGTGCGTACCGCCGAGGAGCGGGTACGCGCGCTCGCCGGCCGCGCCGACTCGCTGGCCCGGCAGGCGCAGCAGGAGCGGGCCGCCCGGGAACGCGCCGCCGCCCGCCGTGCCGCCCGGCAGCGGGGTGCCATCGTGGCCGGGGCGGTGCAGCTGGCCGCCGAGGAGGCGCTGCGCCAGATCGCGATCTCGCTCGCCGCCGCGGCCGAGGAACGGGACGCGGTCGGGCAGGCCCGGGTGGCCCGCGAGGGCGAGCTGCTCGACGTACGGAAGCGGGCGAAGGAGTTCGCCTCCGAGCTGGAACGGCTCACCGACGCCGTACACCGGGACGAGGTGGCGCGGGCCGAGCAGCGGTTGCGGATCGAGCAGCTGGAGGCGAAGGCCGCGGAGGACTTCGGCATCGGGGTGGAGACACTGCTGGCCGAGTACAGCCCGGAGCAGCAGGTGCCGCCCACCGCCGCCGAGGTCGCCGCCGCGGAGGCGGCCGAGAAACCGGCCCCCGAGCCGGCCAGCTACGACCGTGCCGTACAGGAGAAGCGAGCCGCGCGGGCGGAACGGGAGCTGGCCCTGTTGGGCAAGGTGAACCCGCTGGCGCTGGAGGAGTTCGCCGCCCTGGAGGAACGTTTCAAGTTCCTCTCCGAGCAGCTGGAAGACCTGAAGAAGACCCGGCGTGACCTGCTCACGGTGGTCAAGGAGGTAGACGACCGGATCCTGGAGGTGTTCGCGGCGGCGTACGCGGACACCGCCCGGGAGTTCGAGGTCGTCTTCTCCACCTTGTTCCCGGGTGGCGAAGGGCGGCTGCGGCTCACCGAACCGGACGACCTGCTCACCACCGGGATCGAGGTCGAAGCGCGGCCACCGGGCAAGAAGGTGAAGCGGCTCTCGCTGCTGTCCGGTGGGGAGCGTTCACTGACCGCGATCGCGCTGCTGTGCGCCATCTTCCGGGCCCGTCCCAGCCCGTTCTACCTGCTCGACGAGGTGGAGGCGGCGTTGGACGACGTCAACCTCGGCCGGTTGCTGAACCTGCTCAGCCAGCTGAAGGACTCCAGCCAGCTGCTCATCATCACCCACCAGAAGCGCACCATGGAGATCGCCGACGCCCTGTACGGGGTGAGCATGCGCAGCGGCGTGTCCCAGGTGATCGGACAACGGCTCCGGGAAACCGAGGAGGTCGGGTGATCCGGGTGCGGCGCTCGGCGGCGGTCCAGACCGGGGCACGGTGCTCTGTTGCGGCTCTGGCGACCGGGGTGCGGTGCTCCCCGTGGGAGGTTCGATGATCCGGCAGCCGTGCGAGGCGTTGCTGGTCGACCTCGACGGCGTACTGCGGGTGTTCGACCCGGGGCACCTGCCCAGGGTCGAGCAACGGCACGGGCTGGCCGCCGGAGCGATCAGTCAGGCGGCGTTCGCGACAGACCCGCTGCGACGTGTGGTCACCGGCCAGATCAGCCACGACGAGTGGCTGGCGGCCACGGCCGAGTCGCTCACCGGATCCGTGGCCACGAAGCTGGTGGCCGGGCTGGCCTCCGGTCCGGCCGCTGAGCAGGTCGGAGAGCCCGTGGCGGTAGCGGCGGTGGCGGAGTGGGCCAGTCACCGCGGATCGGTGCAGTCCGAGGTGCTGGCGGTGGTACGGGAGGTACGCGCCGCGGGGATCCCGGTCGCGATCGCCAGCAACGCCAGTGACTGGCTGGACGCCGACCTGGACGCCCTCGGGCTCCTGGGTGAGGTGGACGTGGTGGTCAACTCGTCGGTGGTGGGGCATGCGAAGCCGTCCGCGGAGTTCTTCGCGGCGGCGTGCCGGGCGGTCGCCGTACCGCCGGCGCGGTGCCTGTTCGTCGACGACGACACCCGCAACGTGACCGGCGCCCGGGCCGCGGGGCTGGCGGCGTACCGGTACACCGGCACCGCGGATCTCCGGTACGTACGGGCCGCCGTGACCGGCCCCCGGGAAGCGAGCGGATAGGGTGTGTTCCGCCTGGATCGCGGGCGCCTCCGCCGCCCCGAGAGGAACGAGGTAAGCCATTGTCTGGTGAGCCGTTCGCGCCGTTTGTGAGCCTCGCCGGGGTGCTGATCCTGATCGCGGCGATCGGATGGATGATCTCGCCCGGTTTCCGGGGCTGGATGCGGTACAAGCTGACCCGGTTCGTGCTCGTGCTCGCCCTGGTCGTGGTGGCGCTGTCGCTGTTCACGTACGACTGGCAGTAGCTGGTGAGGAATAGTCAATACCCAGCAGGTCAAGCGAAACGCCTGCGGCTTCAGAAACCGCCGCAACTACCGCGACCACGTACGCTTCCACTGCACCCGATCACGGGAGCGAGCGAGAACAAGCCGCTTAGCCCTCCTAAAGTCGAAGAGCCCACAATCTTTCCGTCACAGTCGAGGTGGCTGAAACATTACGGGATCCTCTACAACAAAGTTGTACGGTTCCGGCAATACCATCCAAAAAAGCCGATCTTCGTGGTGGGTGACTTGAACCGGAGCAAGGCGATGCCAATGCCGTGGCCGATCAAGTGGGTGCCGGTGAAAGACGTCAGCGGCGTCCCGATCGACCAGGTATACGCGCCGTCAAACATCAGTCACACGAGGGCCGCCCGTTTGTTCAGGTGGGGTTCCGACCACTTCGCTTACAGGATGTACGCGACGTTCTGACTGGTAAGGCAATGGCAGGAGGCGGCGGATCCGAGCGGATCGCCGGCTCCCGTGTGTTCGTGCCCATCGACACTCTGTATGACGGATCAGAGACGCACCATGGTTGAAGGAATGCGGCTACTGCTGTCCGCTGCCGTCTTCGTCACCACGCTCAGCGCAACAGTAATGACCTGGCGCCGGCGACCGCGGCCCTGTACGACAGCGCGCACAAGATGGTAGCGGAGGACTTTCCCGACCCTGGGTTCGCGAGGTTCACTACGCAGGCCCAGGGCACGAGGTACTACCTCTACTCGACGGGGGCCGGCTTCCAGGTAACTCGCATCGGCCATACTGGGAGCCATGGGGAAGCCCCGAGTTCTGTACGCCGACCGTCGGCCTTATGTCGTGGCGGACAGCTTGGAAGAGCTGACCGGGCCGGTGTCTGGCGTGGTCGAGTTGCCCTTGCATCTGGACTGGTCGGAGCAGGGCCGCTACCGACTTGACGACGTGCGCGAACTGAGCGTCATGTACGAACGAGTACTGCGCGAGGCGATGGACGTCGACGACCTCCGCCGCTTCGTCAACGGAGCGATGCTGCGGAAGGTGTGGCGCCGGCTCTTCCTCCCCCGCCGGGTTCGGGACCTGTGGGAGCAACGCTTCCCCCAGTTGACACAAGCGGCCTGAGCCGCATGGACCCCTTCCACCAGCGGCTTGCTCAAGTCGGCCTGCGAGCGGTAGCGCGATACGGGTTCTGCCTCGCTGGCGGTTACGCCGTGCAGGTACACGGCTTCGTCGAACGCCGCTCCGAGGACGTCGACCTGTTCACGACCGCGGGTTCGACGCCCAGATGTTCGCCGAGGCGCTCTTGGCTGTGGAGCGGTTCGCGCCGGCCGCCTTCGAACCGTACGGACTGTCAAACGCAGACGTCGCAGCCCTCACCGAGCGCGTCACCGACTACGCCCAACAGGTGTCCACCTCACTCACGTAAGACGCACGCGGGGCCAACCAACGCGGCCCTACTCACGCTCGGTCAGCGGGTGGCTGGCCAGGGTGGTGAGTCGGGGAGTGCCGTCGGAGACCCGTTGCACCCCGTGCAGGCTGATCTCGGCGTACCGGCCGGTGTGCAGCACGGTCCCGAGGGCGTTCTGGAAGTACGGTCCGGCGACCTTGCGCCACCGCAGCGGCGTACGGTCGCGCCCCGACAACCGTGCCAGCGCCCCCGCGAACATCGCCGCGGTACGGCTCCACCCGATGTGGAATCCGACCTGGAGCACGTGCGGAGCCTGGTTGTGGATCGGCGAGCAGGTCACCTGATGAATGGCGGTCCGCCGCTGCGGGTGCTGTGGCGGCGTACCGGAGATGACCCGTGCCACGTACGTGTGGTGCACGTCCCCGGAGAGCACCGTGACGGTGGCGGGTTCACGTTCGGTGAAGGAGCCTGCGGCGACCTTGCCGAGCAGCTCTCCGAGCCGGTCGAACGAGCGCCGGAAAGCCGCCCAGTGCTCCAGATCGGCGGCCTGCCGCAGCACCTCTGACGCGGCGGCCACCGGCTGGAACCGGGACCTGCACAGCTTCTCGTTCCAGCCTTCGGCCTCGTGGATCGCGGGCGGTAGCAGCCACGGCAGCGACGAGCCCACCACCAGGTGGTCGTAGTCGCCGGTGAGTTGGTCGGTGAACCACTGCCACTCGGAGTCCGGCAGCATGTCGCGGCGCTGCTCGTCCAGCACCCGGCTGCACCGGGTGTCCAGCATCACCACCCGGGTACGCCCGATGTCCACCCGGAAGCTCCAGCGGGGTCCCGGCTCACCATCGGCCTCGGCATCGGCGGTACGGGCGAACTCGGCGACGACGTCGGTCGCGTCCTCAGTGGCTCGTACCGCCTTGAGGGTCGGCTCGGCGGTCAACTCGTCGGGGGAGAGGTTGCCGAGGTGTTGGTAGACCCAGTACGAGGCGAGCGCCCCGGTGATCCGCTCCTGCCACCATGGTTGCCGGGAGACCTTCCGGCGCCACGCCTGCGAGGTGTTCCAGTCGTCGATCACCTCGTGGTCGTCGAAGATCATCATGCTGGGTACGGTGGCGAGCAGCCAGCGGTACTCGGGGTCGGTCCACGACTCCAGGTAGAGCTGGGTGTACTCGGTGAAGTCAGTCACCTGGTGTTCCGGCCCGTCCCGGTGGCGTCGGCGGCGCCGTAGGAACCGGCGGGTGCGGGGGGACGTCTCGTCGGCGTACACCTGGTCGCCGAGCATCATCAGATAGTCCGGGTACGGCAGGTCACCCCGCGCCACCGCCACGGCGTACGCGTCCAACGCGTCGGGCGGGTACGCGTTGCCGGTGGTGTACGGCGAAGCCTCCCGGCAGGAGCCGAAGACCAGGCGTACCGGCTGGTCAGGGGCCGGGGTACGGATCCGGCTCGGCGGGTACGGCGACCCCGGCTCGGGCCACACAGGTGTCTCGTCGAGCCGCACCTGGTACGGGGTGGCGGTGCCCGGTTCCAGTCCGGTGACCACGATGATCGCGTAGTGGCAGCCGTACACGCTGAAGGTGGTGTCGGTGCCGTGCCCGGGTGCCGCGGTCACGGTGACGGTGCACGGCCGGTCCGTCTGGACCCAGACGGTGGCGCGGTGCGGATCGACCCATCGCAGCACCGGGCCGAGAAGCAGAAGGGGGGTCGGACCGGTCATTCCTGCAGTCTGCCCGAGATCCCGATGGCTAGCCTGACGGGACCGGACCGGCCTCTTGCGGGCGGATCAGCGGCGCTGCCGGCAGGGGCGGGCGCGCACATGGAAGGATCGGGGCATGGAGTACGTGGTCATCGTCGCGGTCGTGGGCGTGCTGATCTTGATCGGCGCGCTCGCGTTCGTGGTGCCCAAGCTGCGCCGACCGCCCGCCGCACCGCCGAAGCAGGCGCCGGAGGAGGGGCAACGGACGGCGCAGGCCACCACCACGGCACCGACACAGGGAACCCAGGCACCGCCGGTCGAAGGCGCCCCACCCACCGTCGAGGTGCCGCCGACGCCGGAGACGGCCGCGCCGATCGAGACCCCGGAGCCCACCGCCGGCCGGCTGGTACGGCTGCGGGCCCGGCTCTCCCGTTCCCAGAACCTGCTCGGTCGGGGGCTGCTCGCCGTACTGGCCCGGGACCGGCTCGACGACGAGGCGTGGGAAGAGATCGAGGACACGCTGCTATCGGCCGACGTCGGGATCGCGGCGACCACGGAGATCACCGAACGGCTCCGGGAACGCACCAAGGTGCTCGGCACCCGTACCCCCGCCGAGTTGCAGGGCCTGTTGCGCGATGAGCTGCTGGCGGCGTTGGACCCGAAGCTGGACCGCGGCCTGGCGACCACCCCACACCCGGACCGTCCGGCGATAGTGCTGGTCGTAGGGGTGAACGGCTCGGGAAAGACGACCACCTGTGGGAAGATCGCACGCGTGTTGGTGGCGGATGGTCGTAGCGTGCTGCTGGGTGCGGCGGACACGTTCCGTGCCGCTGCCGTGGACCAGCTCGCCACCTGGGGCGCGCGGGTCGGTGCCGAGGTGGTACGCGGAGCGGAGCGAGCGGACCCGGCAAGTGTCGCGTTCGACGCGGTACGCCGTGGCACTGAGGCGAAGGTCGACACCGTGCTGATCGACACCGCCGGGCGGCTGCAGAACAAGGTCGGCCTGATGGATGAGCTCGGCAAGGTCAAACGGGTGGTGGAAAGGCACGGAGACGTGGACGAGACGCTGCTCGTACTCGACGCCACCACCGGTCAGAACGGTCTGCAGCAGGCCAAGGTGTTCACCGACGTGGTGGACGTCACCGGGGTCGCGCTCACCAAGCTCGACGGCACCGCCAAGGGCGGGATCGTGATCGCGGTGCAGCGTCAGCTCGGTATTCCTGTGAAACTCGTGGGGCTGGGAGAGGGCCCCGATGACCTCGCTCCCTTCGATCCCGAGCAGTTCGCCGACGCCCTCGTCGGCGAGGCGGGCTGAGTTCGAAGCCGGAGTCACGGGTGACACAACAGGAGATCCCGCTTCATGGTGGCAACACCAGCCGGGTGGTACGCAAAGGCGACACGGTACGCCGCAACACGGGTCCGTGGACCCGTGCGGTGCACTCACTGCTGCGCCACCTGGAGGTGGTCGGGTTCACCGGTGCGCCACGGGCGCTGGGGATGGACGAGCAGGGCCGGGAGGTCCTCTCCTACATCGAGGGCGAGTGTGGGGAGTATCCGCTCGCGGAGCACTGGACCACCGACGAGGCGTTGATCACGGTGGCCAAGATGCTCCGGATGTTCCACGACGCGCAGTACGGGTTCCACACCCCGCCCGGGCTGGTGTGGCGCTCGTTCGGTCCGCCGCCACCGGACACCGAGGTGGTGTGTCACCACGACGCCGCGCCCCACAACGTGGTCTGGCGACCCGACGGCAGCCTGGCACTGATCGACTTCGACCTCGCCTCACCAGGGGCGAGGATCTATGACGTCGCGTACGCCGCCTGGACCTGGGTGCCGCTGTTCAGCGACCGGGATTCCT
Organism: Micromonosporaceae bacterium; assembly: GCA_050701795.1. GTDB lineage: Bacteria > Actinomycetota > Actinomycetes > Mycobacteriales > Micromonosporaceae > WHSM01. Next base: position 15,220 of record JBOGDK010000030.1, on the reverse strand, counting down.
TCACACTCGGGTGGAAGCGCCCGGACCGGCCACGCCGGTTGCGGATGTTCGCCGACGCGTACGGCCTGACCCCCCGGGACCGGCACCGGCTGGTACGGGTGATCCGCAAACGCATCATCGACCACGTGGAGGGGATCCGGCGGATGGCGGCGGCGGGGGACCCGGCGTTCGTACGGATCGTCCGCAAGGGCCACCTTCGCAGGCCGATGCGGGATCTCCGGTTGATCGACCACGAGCGCCACATCCTGGAGTACGCGCTGCGCTGACCCGCCGGGGAGGGCGCCACGGACGCACCTCCCCGGCCCCACGTCAGTTGTTCCGGAAGTAGCTCTCGGTGCGCCGCTCGCTGTACGGCGAGTACTTCCAGTAGTGGTTCATCCGTGGAAGCTGCCCCCACTTGGAGCGGACGCGGTCGCTCTTGCGGATCCAGCGGCCGGAGTGGTCAGCGGACTTCCACGACAACTTCATGTTCCCGAACCAGATGTACGGCGTGTGCCATTCGGAGTAGCTGCCGTCCCGCCAGTACTTGTTGTCGCCGGGGTCGTTCATCCACTTGTTGTTGCTTGTGGAGCCGCTGTACCAGGCGTAGGAGTGGCAGTTGTACTTCCGCGAGGCGTTGGTCTCCCGGGTGGCCCGCGGGTAGTTGCGCGCCACGTAGCGGTTGTACGCCCGGATCTTCGCCCGGGACAGCTGGTACGTCATGACGATCACCCGTACCCGGGTGCCCCGCGGGGTTCTTACGTGGCTGTAGTAGTCCTGGGTGCTCACGTCGCCATCCGCGCTGGCCCGGTGCTGCGTCCCGGGCTCGGCGAAGTGGGCCTTCACCAGCGACAAGACCTCGTCGACGTTGGTGGCGGAGGGCGCGATCGCCTCCCGCAGCAGCATCGACCCCTTCCAGTCCCAGCCCTCGCGCAGCGCGAGCGCCCGTCCCAGCAGCACCGCGGTGGGCTCCAGCCCGGCATGGCCGTACGCCGACTGCGTCTTCTTGTCGGCCGCGGTGTCGGCGCCGGTGCGCAGGACGCTCTCCAACTGCTTCGGGGAGAGTGTCTTGAGGACCTGCGGCTGCGCGAGCAGCATCTCCAGCTTCCATGCCTCCACGGTGTGTTCGCCGGCTTCGGTCAGGCTGGCGTTCGCCGGCACCCGCGCGTCGAAGGCGCGGTACCGGGTCAGCAGCACCTTGCCGGAGTCCTCGCGGCGCAACAGCTCCTGCAGCCCGTTGAAGCCGGCGGTAACCGTCTCCATTCCCCGCTGCACGTCGTTGTGCGCTACGGCGTCGAGCAGGAGTGGGTAGTCCAGCACGGTGGCCGCCAGGTCCTCGGTGGACATCCGGGCGGCGTGCCCCTTCGGGAGCTGGGTGGCGCGCTGCATCTGCTCGTGCGTGGTGAAGGACTTCCACTTGTCCGAGCCGGGGCGTACCGGATAGTCGTACGCGCCCGGTCTCGGCGCCGGGTCATCGGCAGCGGCCGTGGCGACCACGGGGGCGCCGACCAGCAGCGCCGCGACGACGGTGCCGGCGGCGAGCATTCGGCGCCGGGTGAGTCTGACTCGACCCAGCGCGGGTCTGGTGTTCGTCAACGAACCCTCCTCTGGTTCGGGGCACGCCGGTGCCGGCGCGCTCCCATCGGGAAGGGTGCGGGCGGTTGCCAGCGACGCCGCGGTGTACGTCCCCGCCGCGACATCCCCCGTGCACCGACCTTCCCGGCGCCGCTCAGGTGAGCGGTGTGTCCATGTAAGACCCAGCGGACAGCGATCTGGACGCCGCGGGCCGGCCCTTAACTAGTCCTGACGAAACATTTACAAGTCTCGATTGATCGCGGGCCGGTCGAGGCTGACCGCCCGTTGCGTACGGTTCGCCTCCGGTGACGACTTCACGCCGTCGCCGGACTGGCCCCCGGTGCTCGAAGGCGAGGTCGACGAACTGCGGCTGACGTACCTGACCCACCCGAAGGTGCACGCCACCGAGGTGTTGACCACCCCCGCCACCTCGGCGGTGATCGCGGTCCGTACGTCGTAACCCGTGCGACGACATCGTTCGGTGGCGCCGATGATGGGCTGGACTCATGAGACACGCGGGCGTGTCTCATGGCGCGGGTCCTCTGAGCGGCCATCGCGTCGGGACCGGGGAGCGGTTCTCGTAGGCTGGGCCGATGCTGGAACCGCAGCGCGAGCTGCCCGTCGTGGAGCGGCACTGCGTACGGCTGGTGGTGCTCGACTCGCTGGACCGGATGTTGTTGTTCCACGCCCAGGACATCGGCAATCCCGACCTCGGGATGTGGTGGGAGCTGCCGGGAGGCGGCATCGACCCGGGGGAGACGTACCGCGAGACGGCGGTGCGGGAGCTGGCGGAGGAGACCGGCATCGTGGTCTCGCCCGACCAGGTCGGCGAGGCGGGCTGGCGGCGTACCGCCACGTTCCGGTACCGGCGGGAGCGTCGGCTGCAGCACGAGGTCGTGATGCCGGTGCGGCTCGAAACACCCGGTCCGGAGGTGGACGGGGCGAGCCGCCTCGAATACGAGATCGACGACTACCCCGACTACCGGTGGTGGCCGCTCGCTGACGTGGTCAACAGCCGGGAACGCTTCTATCCCGGTCGGCTACCCGGATTGCTGCGGGCCTTTCTCGACGGTGAACAGATCGACGAACCGTTCGAACACTGGTCCTGAGAACCGGGTCGTCCGGCCACGTCCGGGTGTATGCCGAAGGGTCGTGGCCAGGTCTAGCCACCCGCCTCCCGGTGCCGTACCACCTTGTTAGCGGGTTGTGAGCAGCCCGCTGCACTCTGTATATGGAATTTCTTTCCACTCTGTCAAGGAGGCGTGATGGAATCCACCATCCACGGGCGGCGGGGGGCGCGGGTCGGCGCCGCCGCGGTCGTCCGCGGTGCGAATGAGGGCGAGCTGTGGCGGATCACCTCAGGTCAGCGCTACGACTGGCGTTCCCCCCAGGCCACGTGCCGCGTAGGCACCGGGCTCCAGAGCAACTGAGTACAGCCTCCCGGAAAGGCTGAAAACGATGCGAAGCTCACGACGCTACGGTGCTCTCGCCGCGATCGGTACGGCGCTCATCCTGACAGTCGCCGGTGCGGCGCACGCGAATGCGGCCCCTGCCGACATCGGCATTACCGCCCGGCCAGGGTTCGAGATGCCGTTCGGGTGCGGACAGCAGTGGCAGGGCAAGACCTACGACGGGCACGGCGACAACGACTACGCGCTCGACCTGAACTGGGGCAGTGGTTACGACGACCGCGGCAAGTCGGTGGTGGCGAGTGCCTCGGGCGTGGTCCACCGGCGGATCAGCAGCACCGGCAACCACATCGTGGAGATCGACCACGGAGGCGGTTGGTCCACCGAGTACCGGCACTTCGACCAGTTCGACATCGCCGAGGGGATCCACGTCGACCAGGGCGACTTCGTCGGGCGGGTGGGCAACTCTGGCGACAGCACGGCGCCCCACCTGCACTACGAGCAGCAGTACAACAACGTGTCCCAGCACATCTACTGGCACGGCTCGGCCATCACGTACTACAAGGGCACCGGGAACGGGCCTACCTTCACCAGCTACAACTGCCCGTCCCGCAAGCAGTACGGCAGCGTCTCGTTGACGTCGCGGGGGTCCCCGGGTCTGGACATGTTCGTACGGGGTTCGGGTGGCGCGGTGTACCACCGGAACTGGAACGGTTCGGTCTGGCAGTGGGCTGGTCTGGGCGGCGTGACGATCGCGGACCCGGCCGGTATCGCCACGGGTTCCGGTCGGCTGGACGTGTTCGTCCTGGGTACGAACTACCGGCTGTACGTGAACACCTGGAAGTCGGGTCAGCCGTGGTCGGGCTGGCGGCAGCTGTCGACGATCGCGTTCACATCATCTCCCGCGGTGGCGAAGCGGTACGACGGCGGCATCGACATCGCGATCCGTGGCTCCGGCAACGACATCTACCACGGCTACTACAACCTCAGCACCAACGCCGTCACGTTCCGGAACCTCGGCGGCGCCATGACCTCCGCCCCGGCGCTGCTGGCCTCGCAGACAGGTGACCGGCTGACGGTGTTCGTACGCGGCCCGAACGGCAATCTGTACTCCCGGATGTGGAGCGCCTACAACCAGCCGGACGGTTGGTACAGCTGGGTCGACCACGGCGTGGGGATCTTCGGCCGCCCGGCCGTGACCTCCCGCGGCGGTTACAAGGTCGACGTGTTCTACCAGGCGGCCGGCGACGACGTGATGATGCACTGGTACTCCCCGGACGGGACCACCTGGTCCTCGTCGTACCGGTCGAGCCTGGGTGGACCGGTGTACGCCGCTCCCGGCGTACACGCCAACGGCGCCAGCCGGCTGGACGTGTTCAGCCGTGCCGCGGACGGCGACCTGCTGCAGAACGCTTGGATCTCGGGCAGTCCGTGGACCGGATGGGCCAACCGCGGCGCCGTTCCGTAACCCGATGCCGTGAGGGCGCCTCCCCACCCCCGGGCAGGCGCCCTCCGGCGGCTCACTCCTACTCAGTTTCCGCCAGGCCTTGGCAGGAGGACCAGCCATGCACCGATCAGGGAATCGGACAGCGCTACGACGGTCCGGGCGCTCCGCAGGGGCGGCCACGACGAAGACCACCGCGCTGATCACCACACTCGTCACCACCGTGGCCTTGACGACCGCGGCGTTACTGGCCGGGGGTACGCCCGCGGTCGCCGCGCTGGGCGCCCCAGTGGCGGGCTCGGCAGAACCGGGCGTCACGGCGGTGGCCGAGCCCGGGACGTTCCGGGGGTACGCGTTCGACGCGTGCACCGCGCCCCCGCAGACCACGATGGACGCCTGGTACGCGAACTCCGCCTACCGGGGCGTCGGCGTCTACATCGGCGGAGTCAACCGGGCGTGCTCCCAGCCGTACCTGACCGCCTCCTGGGTCGCCGCGCAGAGCGCCAGATGGGCGATCCTGCCGATCTACGTCGGGCTCCAGGCGCCGTGCACCGGCTACGGCAACCGGTTGTCGTACGACGCCGCCACGGCGGAGCAGCAGGGTCGCGCGGCTGCCGCGGACGCGATCAGCGACGCGTCGGCGCTCGGCCTCGCCGCCGGCTCGGTGCTCTACGACGACATGGAGGGCTACGACAGCGGCAACAGCTCGTGCCGGGTGGCCGTGCTGCGGTTCCTCACCGGCTGGACCGAACGGCTGCACGCCTCCAGTTACCGGTCCGGGGTCTACTCCAGCGCCGGCTCCGGCATCCGCGACCTGTCCAACGTCTACGGCTCGTCGAGCTACACCAGGCCGGACCACATCTGGTTCGCGTGGTGGAACGGGGTCGCGAACACCGACGCGGGCGGGTACGTACCGGACGACCAGTGGACCGGCCACCAGCGGATCCACCAGTACGCCGGCAACGTCACGGAGACCCACGGCGGCCGTACGTTGACCATCGACCGCAACTACGCCGACGTGGCGGCGGTGTCCCGTACCCAGTACGGGGGCGTCGCGTTGACCTCACGCGGCGGTGCCGGCCTGGACCTGTTCGTACGTGGCTCAGGTGGCGCGGTGTACCACCGGAACTGGAACGGCTCGGTGTGGCGGTGGGCGGATCTGGGCGGTGTGACGATCGCGGATCCGGCGGCGGTGGCGACGGGTTCTGGCCGGCTCGACGTGTTCGTACTGGGCACGAACTACCGGCTGTACGTCAACACCTGGTTGTCGGGTCAGCCCTGGTCGGGGTGGCGGCAGCTGTCGACGGTCGAGTTCACCTCGTCGCCGGCGGTGACCAAGCGGTACGACGGCGGCATCGACATCGCGATCCGGGGCGACGGGAGCCGGGTGTTCCACGGGTACTACAACCTGTCGACGGGTGCGGTCACGTTCCGGGATCTGGGCGGCGTGGTGACCTCAGCGCCGGCGATCGTGGCGTCGGCCACTGGTGACCGGTTGACGGTGTTCGCGCGGGGCGCGGACGGCAGTCTCTGGACCCGGATGTGGAGCGCGTACAACCCACCCGACGGGTGGTACAGCTGGGCGGATCGGGGAGTGCAGATATTCGGCCGTCCGGCGGCGACGTCACGGGGCGGCTATGCGGTGGACGTGTTCTACCGGGACGACGCAGACGACAGCCTGGTGCACTGGTATTCACCGGACGCGGCGAGGTGGGAGTCGCAGTACCGGTCCGACCTGGGTGGGCACATCTACGCCGCCCCGGGCGCGTACGCCGACGACGGCTCCCGGATCGATGTGTTCTCCCGCAACAACCTGGCGGACCTGGTGCAGCGGGCCTGGGTGTCGGGCGGCGACTGGTCGCCGTGGATCGGCCACGGCGCCGTCCCGTAGCCCGGCGCAGCGTTCACATCGCCGTAACACAGGTGAACGGGCCGTGAAACAGGCTGCCGTCACTGTCGATTCATCCGGCACGGGCAGCGCCGCCCGTCGTACGCCGGGGAGGAGGGTTCCAAGGAGGCAGCGTGCCTGAGATCGACACCGGCAACACCACCTGGCTGCTGGTATCGAGCGCCCTCGTGTTGCTGATGACGCCTGGACTGGCACTGTTCTACGGCGGTCTGAACCGGTCCAAGGGTGTGCTCAACATGATGATGATGAGCTTCTCGTGTATCGGGCTCATCTCCGTGTTGTGGCTGTTCTACGGCTTCACGATGGCGTTCGGTGCGGACGACTCGGGGCTGATCCCCGGGTTCGTCGGGAACCTGGGTGACTATCCGGGCACCAGGAACCTGATGACCGAAGTCTGGATGGTGGGGGACACCTCGACCGGAATCCCGACATACGTGTTCATGGCGTTCCAGATGATGTTCGCGATCATCACCGTGGCCCTGATCAGCGGCGCCGTGTCGGACCGGGCGACGTTCGCCGGCTGGCTGGTGTTCGCGGGCGGTTGGGCGACTCTGGTGTACTTCCCGGTCGCGCACATGGTGTGGGGCGGTGGGCTGATCGGTGGCACCATCGGCGCACTCGACTTCGCCGGCGGCACCGCGGTGCACATCAACGCGGGCGCGGCGGCGCTGGCGCTGGCACTCGTACTGGGCAGGCGGGTCGGGTGGCCGCGGGAGGCGTTCAAGCCGCACAACGTACCGATGGTGGCGTTGGGTGCCGGGCTGCTGTGGTTCGGGTGGTTCGGGTTCAACGCCGGATCCGAGCTGACCGCGGACGCCACCACCGGCATCGCGTTCCTGAACACCCAGGTCGCTACCGCGGCCGGGGTGCTCGGCTGGCTGATCGTGGAGCGCATCCGGGACGGCAGGCCCACGCTGGTGGGCGCGTCGTCGGGCGCGGTCTCGGGGCTGGTGGCGATCACCCCGGCCTGCGCGTTCGTCGCCCCGTACGCCGCGGTGCTGCTCGGCTTCGCGGCCGGCGTGATCTGCGCACTCGCGGTCAGCCTCAAGTACAAGTTCGGGTACGACGACTCGCTCGACGTGGTCGGGGTGCACTTCGTCGCCGGCTGGATCGGCTCGCTGTGGATCGGCCTGTTCGGTTCCACCGGGATCAGCGCTCTGGTGACTGACGAAGGGCTGTTCTACGGCGGCGGCGTCACCCTGCTCGGCAAGCAGGCCCTCGCCAGCTTGATCGTGTCGGTGTACTCGTTCGTGGTGGCGCTCGCGCTGGCGGTGCTGATCAGCAGGACGACCGGGTTCCGGGTGGACTCCGAGACCGAGATCGACGGCATCGACATCGCCCAGCACGCCGAAAGCGCGTACGACTACTCAGGCCTGGCCGGCGGCGGGTCCACCTCCCGGCCGGTGGTCACGGCACCCCAGGTCCCCTCGACTCCGGCGGCGGCAGGCGCCGGGAAGGAGCAGTGATGAAGCTCGTCACCGCGGTGGTCAAGCCGTTCCAGCTCGACGCCGTGAAGGAGGCTCTGGCCGCCCTCGGTGTGGCCGGCCTGACGATCAGCGAAGTCCAGGGGTACGGCCGCCAGAAGGGCCACACCGAGGTGTACCGGGGTGCGGAGTACACGGTGGAGTTCGTACCGAAGATCAGGATCGATGTTCTGGTGGACGTGATGGACGCCGACAAGGTGGTCGACGCGATCGTGGCTGCGGCACGTACCGGCCGGATCGGGGACGGCAAGGTCTGGGTGGTGCCGGTCGACGACGCGGTACGGGTGCGCACCGGTGAGCGCGGCATCGACGCCCTCTGACCGCCGGGGCGGGCCCCACGACAGCGGGGCCGGGCACCACACCGGCGGGGGCGGTGTGATCCGGCGGCGGATCGACCGAGGTCTGGTGGTGCTGGACGGTCCGGCGGGGGACACTCAGCCGCCGGACTGGTCCACCTCGGGAGGCCCGGTCGGGAAGCCGGCGAGGACCGCACGGGCGGACGAGCTGGACGGCTGGCTCGCGGGGCTGCTGCGCGGCACCGGAGTCACCGACGGGGTGGCGCTGGTCGCGGTGGGCGGCCTGGGACGCCGGGAGTGCCTGCCGTACGCCGACCTTGACCTGATCCTGGTGCACGACGGGCGTCGCGGGATCGCGGCGGTGGCCGACCAGATCTGGTACCCGATCTGGGACGCCAAACTGCGGTTGGACCACGCGGTGCGTACCCCCGACGAAGCGGCGGCGATCGCCAACCGGGACGTGAAAGTGGCGCTCGGCCTGCTCGACGCCCGGTACGTCGCCGGCGACGCGGTCCTGGCCGGACGGCTGCGGCGGCAGGCGGCGACCGGGTGGCGGAACGCGGCCCGGAAGCGGCTGACGGCGCTGCGGGAACTCACCGAGGCGCGGTGGGACAGCCACGGCGAACTGGCGTTCCTGTCCGAAGGCGACGTGAAGGAGGCCCGCGGCGGGCTGCGTGACATCGGTGTGCTGCGCGGCATCGGGTACGCCCAGGTGGCTGACACCGCCGACCCCGCGGTACGGCGGGCCCACGGCAGTTTGCTGGACGTACGGCACGCGCTGCACCACGTGGCGGGGCGTGGACTGGACCGGCTGCTCGCCGAGCAGCAGGCCGCGGTGGCGGACGCGCTCGGGCTGCGGGGCCGGGACCGGTTGGCGCGGCGGGTGGCCGAGGACGCCCGTACGGTCAGCTACGCCTGTGACGACACCTGGCGGGCCGTGGACCGCTGGTTGTCGGTACGCCGCTGGGGTGTCCGGAAGGTCCGGCCGGTCCGTCGTCCACTCGCTGACGGCGTGGTGGAACAGCAGGGCGAGGTGATGCTGGCTCGGGACGCGGGTCCGGCGTCCGACCCGGTGCTGCCGCTGCGTGTGGCGGCCGCCGCGGCGGTGCGCGACCTCCCGATCGCCCGGGGCACGCTGCGACTGCTGGCAGAGGTGTCGCCTGGGTTGCCGTGCCCGTGGCCGGCGGAGGCCCGGCACGCGTTGATGACCCTGCTGGGCGCGGGGTCAGGGCTGGTCGCCGCGTGGGAAGCCTGTGACCGGTACGGGCTGGTGGAGCGCTGGCTGCCGGAGTGGCGCCGGGTACGCAGCCTGCCGCAGCGCAGTCCCGTACACCGTTACACCGTGGACCGTCACCTGGTACAGACCGCGGCGTGTGCGGTGGACCTGACTCGCGAGGTGACGCGCCCGGATCTGCTGGTGCTGGCCGGCCTGCTGCACGACATCGGCAAGGGGCTGCCGGGTGACCACAGCCAGGCGGGGGTGCCGGTGGCGCGTCAGGTGTGCGCGCGAATCGGCCTGGACGCCGCGGACACCGCGCTGGTGTGCCGGCTGGTACGCCACCACCTGCTGCTGCCGGACACCGCGACCCAGCGTGACCTGGCCGAGCCCGCCACCATCGCGCTGGTCACCGGGGTGGTGAACGACGCCGCCACCCTCGACCTGCTGTACGCGCTGACCCGCGCCGACGCGGCGGCGACCGGGCCGCTCGCGTGGTCGGACTGGAAAGCCGGGCTGGTCCGCGAGCTGGTCTGCAGGGCGCACCGGCTGCTCGACACCGGCGAGGCGGTAGCCCTGGAGGATCCGGATCCCGCGCTGCTGCGACTCGCTGGCGGTCCACTTCCGGCGGTACGGCTTTTCGACGGCCGGGTCCGGGTGGCCGCCCCGCACCGGCCGGGGCTGCTCGCGGCGGTGGCCGGGGTGCTTGCCGTACACCGGTTGGAGGTGTTGTCCGCTGACGCCGCCACGGTGGCGGGCACCGCCGTGGTCGAGTGCGCAGTGGCGCCCCGGTACGGCCACGGCCCTGACGCCGAGCTGCTCACCGCCGATCTGGGCCGGGCGGTGGCGGGCCGGTTCCCGCTGGCCGACCGGGTCGGGGCCGCGGACCGGGCGTACCGGCCGGCGCCGCCGGGTCCCGGTTACGCGTCACGCCCGCCACGGGTGGTGTGGCAGGACGGGGCGGCCAGCCGCGGCGCCGTACTGGAACTGCGGGCGGCCGACTCGCCGGGCCTGCTCTACCGGGTGGCGTACGCCCTTGAACGGGCCGGTGCCAGGGTGCGGGCGGCCCGGATCAGCACCCTCGGTGGTGACGTGGTGGACACCTTCTACCTGTACGACGACCACATCGGGCCGGCGCGGCGGGCGGCAGTCGAGTCGGCCGTACTGACAGCGGCCGGCTGACAGCCGGTGGCGTGGATCAGGTGGCCGGCGGCTCGGCGGTGGCCAGCTCTCCGTTGCGGTCGATCTGGCGCCGGAACAGCCGCAGCAGGCACCAGTTCTCGGCGACCAGCAGTGCGACGTACGGGCCGTGGTGGTCGACGCCGTTCTCGCCGGTGAGGATCTCGCGTTCCGCGGCGCGCAACTCCAGCCGCAGTTCGTCCAGGTAGAGCGACTCCAGGAAGCAGGGAGGGTCGTCCGCAGCGATCAACGCGCCGCTGACCTCCCACAAGGCGCGTTCGGTGTTGCCGGACAGGTACAGGTTGCGGGCGCCGAGGACGTGCGAGTAGAGCCGGATCCAGAGCGTGAAGTGGTTGCGGTCGTCGAGCACCAGCGGCAGGATCCGCAGCCCGGTGTCGACGTCGACGTCCTCGGGGTGCAGACCCTGGGCCATCACCGTCCGGCAGATCGCCAGCGGATCGCGTCCGTGCAACAGCACCCGGTGCCGCATCAGGCACCCTCCGGGGGCAGCAGTCGCAGCAGGTTCCCGCCGAGCAGGGCGGGCAGCTCGCGGTCCACCCCGGCGTAGTGCGCGATCGTCACCAGCACCTGCAACGAGCTGTAGCTGGAGGCGTACGGAAGGTCTGAGCCGTACAGGATCCGGCTCGGCTCGACGGAGGACAGCAGGGTGAACAGGTCGTACAGGCGTACCACTGAGGTCTCGAAATAGACGTTGCGGTACGGCGCGAGCACCCGTAGCGCGTCCGGCATGTCCACGAACGAGGAGTGCCCCAGGATCAGGGTGAGGTCCGCGAACTCGGCGGCTAGGCCGGCCAGTTCGTCGGCGATCGCGGGCATCCCGAACCCGGTGTGCACCAGTGCCGGCACACCGTCACGGGCTGCCCGGGCGAACACCGGACGGGCGACCGGCGAGCCGATCTGGAACCGCTGGGCCCGTGGGTGCAGCTTGATGCCGCGGTGGCCGCGGGCGAGGCAGCGCTCGTACTCGGTCTCCCAGGGCCCGTTCGGGTCCAGCCGCAGGAACGGGATCAACCGCTCGGGCGCCTTCGTGTACGCGGTCCACACCCGGTCGTTCGGGATCCGGAAGTCCCCGCCCGCGTCCGGGTCGTCGAACGGGAAGACCACCGCGCCCTGTACGTGATACCGGTCGAGTTCGGTGAGCAGGTCGTCGAGGTTCAGCTCGTGACCGTCGAGGTCCTTGCCGATGTGGGCGTGGGCGTCCCAGACCGGGTGGTTTTCGAACACGTCGTCGGTGAGCCGGCGCAGGTACTCGTACGAGTGGAGCGCCATCCCCGCTTCGGGGACCATCGCGACCTCGAAGTAGCGCTCGTACGGAATCCGGTCCTGCCGGTCCACCCGCCCATTATCCCGCGTCGCGGCCCGCCGGCCCGGTGATCTTGGACGGTTGTGGTCACGCGCGGGCGACCACAACCGTCCAAGATCGGGAACACCTCAGCCGAGCAGGTGCCGCATCGAACGCTTCACGAACTCCGCCCTGGAATCCGCCGTGCTGAACCCTTCGATACCGAACCCGACCCACACCGAGTCGCTGGTCACCACACCGGCGCCCTCTTCGAAGGCCTTCACCGAGCGGGTCCAGTCGGTGGCGTTCTGCGGAGAGCCTGTCGGGGGACCGGTGACCGTCCAGCCACCCAGGTCGGACTCGAACGAGGTCTCGGTCACCGTCTCGCCGTCCACGATCACCGCGGCGTCATCGAGGAACGAGCCGATGCCCTGGCTGCTCCAGTCGCTGGCGTACGAGATCGACACCTCGACCTGCTTGCCGGCGTACGCCGAGAGGTCGATCGACCACTTCTTCCAGCCGTTGGAGTTGCCGGTGGCCGCGTGCCAGTCCCCGGTGGTGCCGGTGGCGGAGCAGTCCGCGCCCTGGTAGTGCGCCATGTGCGGGTGGATCTGCTCGGCCCACCCGGATTCGCAACTGCCTCCGGTGCCCCGCTGGGTGTGGCCGTTGGCGTCCGGGAGCGTGGTCCAGTCGTCGGCACCCACGGTGTGTGCCTCGACGAACTGGTAGTCCCAGTCGGTCTCGATGTCGTGCGAGCTGTAGAACTCCAGTTTCCCGCTGCTCGCCCCGGTCAGGTCGATCGTCCGGGTGACCCGCTTGTAGCTCTTGTCGGCCTGCCCGCTGCTCAGGTAGTACGTCCCGGTGCGCGGGTCGTACGGTGCCCCGCCGGGACGTACCCAGCTGATCGGCGCCGAGCTGGCGAACTGCGGGAAGTCCGCGGGCGGCAGGAAGCTCGACGTGGTCAGGTACGACGCGGTGTGCCCCTGGTTGTCGGCGCCGTCGCCGCCGCCCAGGGCACCGTCGAACCCGTCGAACTCGCCTCCGGTGCCCTTCACCGGGAACGCGCCGTCGTCACCGGTGCCGCCGTCGGAGACGTAGGTGTACGCGCCCAGGTAGTACTGCTGGAAGTCGTTGAACAACGGCAGGCAGGGATCTTCCCCGGGCGTGGTGCACTGCGGAGGCGCGTACGGGTTGTAGTAGTACGCCCCGTTGGCGCCGGCCGCGAAGCCGTTGTACTGCCCGGTCATCAGCAGCTTGCCGCCCTCGTTGAGGTAGTCCCGGACGGCGAGCTCGGTGTCCAGCGTCGACTTCGTCGTGGTGCCGCCTGGCTGGCCGACCTCCCGCGGGATCACGTCGTCGCCGGTTTCCCACACCACTGCCTTGTAGTGCGAGAGCACCCCGAGATGGTGGGGTGAGCGGCGCTGCCGGCGGTCCATGTCGTAAACGTCGGAGGAGTACCCGGCGGTACGCAGCGCGGACTCGTAGAAGGAGGCGTACTTCGCCCCGTCGCCGTCCTGGTCCGGGCTGGCGCCCGTGACGTCCTCCGCGGCCAGGATCAGCACCTCGGAGCCGGTGTCGGAGGCGACCGTGTACTCGAAGTGTTCGCTGCTGACGGGGCCGGTGCCGGGGTTGTTGCCGGTGAACCAGACCTCCACGGTGTCGCCGGCCTGCTGGCCGCGTATCAGACCGCGGTACTCGGCGTAGTAGACGTTGTTGGTGTCGCCGTAGCGTTCGCCGCCGTCCCACTCCCGTACCGCCGCCGACTTCGCGGCGCCGCCGTTGATCCGGTAGTGCAGCGTCTTCTTCCGCAGGCTGCGCCGCGCGGTGACCGCCACCTGCTGGGACGACTCACCGTACGAGACCGCGAAGTCGTCGACGGCGAGGTCCGGGGTGGCGCCGCCGACACCGTCGGGGTTGTCCGGGTGGTGCGCCGCCTTCGCCACGTTCAGCGCGAACGGCACGTTCTTCGCGTACTCGGCGGCGATCAGCTTCTCGTCCTCGGGGAACATGAAGCTGCTGACGCAGTCCTCCGGCTCCCAGGCGTCGTCCGGGTCGGACGCGCTGGCGGTCTGGCAGGTCGACATCTCCGGGGTGAACGCGAGAGTGCCGTACGCGTGCTGCAGGTGCTCGGTGGTCTCCCCGTTGGTGGTGTACAGCTCGGCGGAGATGTCCGGGTCGTAACCGGGTACACCGGGGTGCTCGTCGTCGCCGGCCAGTGACTCGTAGACGATGTCGTCCGGAGTGGGCGTGCTCACCTGCCAACCGACGCCGTAGAGCAGCAGCTGCGCGGCGGAGTGGTAGTTGATGGCGTACGTGAAGTCGATCCGCTTCGCCAGGTTGTCCAGTGCCCGGGTCTCGGGTTCGGAGGCGGGTGTCGCCCCCCGGTACGTGTCATTGGACGGGCTGTCGGACGAGCCTTCGTTGTCGTACCCCCAGCGGGTGGGGTAGTTGCGGTTCAGGTCGACGCCGTCGCCGGCGGTGATGGCGCCGTCGCCGTTGACGTCGCGCAGGTTCTTCCGCCACAGCCGGTTGTCCTCGGTGAACGTGAAGTCGTAGCCGTCCGGGTTCAGCACCGGCAGGAACCACAGCTCGGTGGTCTTCACCAGGTTCGTGATCGCGGCGTCGTGGCCGTACCCGGCGAGGATGTCCTGCATCAGCCGGCGCACCATCTCGGGGGTGATCCACTCCCGGGCGTGCTGGGTGCCCATGTACAGCACGGCGGGTCGGTCGCCGTCGGGCACGGCGCGGGCGTTCTTGGTGACCTTCACCGCGTACATGGTCTGGCCCTTGAGGGACTTGCCGACCGGGACCAGCTTGGCGATCCCCGGGTGGTCCTCGGCGGCCTTGACCAGTTCGTCGCGGATCCCACCGGGTTCGCTGTACGAGCGGAAGATCTTCGCGGAGTTGGTGGCCTGCGAGTCGAGCCTGGCCGAGGCCGGGTCCCCGTCGACCTTCTTGACGGTGAGCTTGACTCCTTCCGAGGCGAGCTTCGCCGCCTGCACCCCGGTGAGCGCCAGCTCGACCGTGGTGCGGCCCTTCGGTCCCTTGGTCATCGGGGTGTCGTGCAGGTCGACGCCGACCGCCGCGGGCAGCTTGGCCAGCTGCGCGGCCGTCAGGTGGCCGACGTACACCTCGAGCGGGTGTGATCCGGAGGGTGCGGAGAACGCGGCGGGCCCGCTGAGCAGGCTCGCCGCGAGGGCGGCGGCGGTGGCCGCCGCCAGATAAAGGCGTCTCATAGGGGGACTCCCTGGTTGAGCGGGGTGGTGTGCGCAGAGCATCTGGTGATCACCATCACATGTCAATCGGCTGTTGGGGTACGGAACCGGCGAGCGGGATAACCCGTACGCCCACGGTGGGAACCGCCCGGACGTGACCGTGGTGTACGCGCGGACCAGAGCACCGCGCCCGTTACCCTTGGCGTGCGGC
>JBOGDK010000029.1:0-24026 GCA_050701795.1 Micromonosporaceae bacterium | reverse complement strand
GCCCCAGCCACGGCCCCAGCCACCGACACCGACACCGACACCGACACCGACAACTCCACCCTCGCCACCCAGGCCTTCCACACCCTCCCCGAACGCTGGCAACTCGTCCTCTGGCACACCGACATCGAAGCCGAGGACCCCACCACCATCGCCCCACTGCTCGGCCTGACCCCCAACGGCGTCACCGCACTCGCGTACCGCGCCCGGGAACGCCTCCGCCAGGCGTACCTGCAGGCGCGCCTCACAGAGTCGCCGCCAACGGCGGCGTGCGCGACCGTGGCGCCCCTCCTGGCGGCGGAGATTCGGGGCAGCCTGTCCGCCCGGGACCAGGCGAAGGTCGGTGAGCACCTCGACAGCTGCGACAGTTGCACCGCGCTGCACGCGGAGCTGGGCGACTTGAGCAGCCAGATCGTCCCGCTGCTTGCGCCCGCAGTGCTGGGGCCTACCTGGGCGCAGTACCTGGGCATGAGCACGGCCAGCAAAAGCGGCGTCGCCGCCTGGTTCAGCGCCACCTGGTTGAGCGCCGCCTGGTACAGCGCCGCCCCCGGTCGGTTGATCGCCAACAGCGGCGGTCAGGTACGCCGTCTCAGCGAGGCTTCGAACGGGCGCCGCAACACAGCCATCGGCGCCGGCACAGTCGCGGCCGCGGCCGCACTCGCCGTGGTGCTGCTGACCAATGGCACGGCAACGCCGCCTCCGCAGACACCTCCTGCAGCCGGACCACCGGAGCCGCCCGCCTCTCCCCCGCTGCCGACGCCCGACGACCCGCGGACGCCGCGGCCGGACCGCGAACCGTCCGAAGGGCCCGCCGCCGCCGTCCCCCCGGCGGACCGGCCCGCGGCATCGCCGAGGAGCGAGCGCCCACCGGTCTCGTCACCTCCAGCCCCGCCGCCGTCGACTCCACCGCCGAGCACACCTCCAGGCTCCCCGCCAGGAGGGCCCACGCCACCGCGTCTGCCGTGGCTTCCGGACCTTCCTGCGCTGCCCGGACTCCCGGCCATACCCGGGCTGCCGGGACTCTCCGAACCTCCCGTAGACCCGCAACAGCCGCACGACCCGGATCGGCCGCCAGGCCTGCAGGGCCGCGACCACCCCGGCGCGGCCGGCGAGCCAGGTACGAGTCGTCACGGGCAGCGAGGCTGGGGCTCCCGTCGCGGGGATCCGCGACCCCACCGGGGCGACCACCGTGGTGGCCGGCCCGACCATCGAAGCGTGGACCGTGGCGGCCCGAAGGGCTCCTCCGAACGTCCAGGGCGGACCCGCTGACACCAGCGTCGACACGCTCGAGGAGCAAGCTGCGGCTCGTCAGCCCTGTCGGGCGGTGGACTCACCTTGGCCCGGGACGCTGTGGGCCGCTACGCGCTGACGGTACGCGGTCGAGGACTCGGCCGCCGACGCCGCGATCGGGCACCTTCCCGGGCCGCGGGCTGCACCGATGCGGGGCCCGTTGCGCCGTTCACCGGCGAGGCCACTCCTATGCCGCGCACCGGGGGCGCCACGCCGAAGTTGCTCGCCGGCCGAGCCACGCGGCCGTTGCCGATCGCTGGCCCAGCTGCGAACTCCTGGGCTACCGCGATCGCCCGTTCCGCGAGCCACCGCGGTACGCATGGCGACACCGCGCCGCATCCTGGGCACAGCTCCCCCGGCACGGTAGCGGGGTGACGGGCGAGCACCGGCTGGGCGCTACGCCACAGCAGCGGGTCACTGATCTCCACCGGCAGGGAGGGCATGTCAGCGACTGACACCACCCCGGGCTCCAGCAGCCTCGGTGCGCTGTAATCCGCGCCGCCGACGCCGTCTGCCCGCCTCACGATCACCGGTTCCTTCCACGCTGCGATCGACGCAAGTAACTTATACGCAACGCTACACACTCAATACATTAAGTTAAACGCACTCGGTGTGCGTCGTACTGAAAACGCCCACAAATCAGCCGAGCGTCAGCTAACGGAATCCGCGCGGAGGATAAGGCGACCTCGGCGCAAGCTCCGGAGCGGCTGTCGCCGTTCAGGCTGCCGAGGCACCCGAACTCGTACCGCCTGACGGGGTTTCGGCCCGGAAAGGGAAGGTCACCGACCTCCATGAAAGCGGCGTACCGGAGAACCGATTCAGCGGGGTGGGTGTGCTCCGACGTACTCCTCGACCCGCCCGGCGAGGCGGTCCACCTCGGCAGCCAGATCGTCAGACGATCCGCTGGTCTTCTCCACCGAGAAGCGCAGCAAGGTCAACTCGCGGCGCAGCTGCGCCAGGTACGAGTGCTCAGCCGGGTCGGGGTAGCCGTACAGCCTCCGGTACAGCCGCCGGAGAACGTCCGTGATCTCCCGTCGCGCGTCCACGCCGTCAGCGTACGAGCAAGGCACGTTACGGCGCAGTGAAATCACGGTAGGTACACCCGTCCCGTAGCACCGGAAGCACACCCGACAGCGCCGCTGGCCAGGTTGGTGGTGACCGCCCACCCGCATGTGCGCCACGAGCGGGATCTAACATCGGAGCGTGGCGACACGATCACCCGATCCACACCACGGGTCTGCCGGCTTCGGCGACCATCAGGATTCCTGGGCCGACCTCGGCCTGTCACCTCTGGCAGAGGTCCGCCTCGACACCCTGCTGGAAGAACTCCTGGGCCGGGTACGTGAGGTCACCACCAGCCGGGAACGCCTCCGTGGCCTGCTCGACGCCGTCGTATCGATCGGCAGCGATCTGGACCTGCCCGCCGTCCTCGACCGCATCGTCACCGCCGCCTGCGCCCTCTCCAACGCCAGGTACGGCGCCCTGGGCGTGATCGGATCGGAGCACCGCCTCGCCGCGTTCCACACGCACGGGCTCACTGACGCCGAGTACCACCGCATCGGCGACCTCCCCGAGGGGCACGGCATCCTGGGGTTGCTCATCGAAGAACCGAACCCGATCCGGCTGGCCGACCTCACCAGCCACCGCAGCTCGTACGGGTTCCCGCCCCACCATCCACCGATGCACAGCTTCCTCGGCGTACCCGTCCGAATCCGTGACCAGGTGTTCGGCCACCTTTACCTCACCGAGAAGCAGAACGCCCCCGCCTTCAGCCAGGACGACGAAGAGATCGTCACCGCCCTCGCCGCCGCGGCCGGCGTCGCCATCGAAAACGCCCGCCTCTACCAGGAGGGCCGGCGCCGGCAACGTTGGCTGGAGGTCACCGCAGAAATCACTGACCTCCTGCTCGGCGAGGTCAACCAGACCCACGCCCTGCAACTAGTTGCCGAACGAGCCCGGGAGACCTCCAACGCCGATCTCGCACTCGTCCTGCTCCGCAACCCACACGACCCCCAACGGCTCACCGTCGAGGTCGCCGCCACCACCACCCCCACCACCGAACTCACCGGCAGGGACCTCACCCCCACCGACGATCTGCTGCAGGCTGTCATCACCGAGCGCCGCAACGCTCTCGTGGATGACCTCGGCAAGACCACCACGTGGCCCACTCCGCTCCACACCGGGCCCGCGATCCTCGTCCCGCTCGCCACCACCGACACCGTCCACGGCGCCCTGGCCGTCGCCGCCAGCACCCACACCACCACGCCGTACACCCCCGCAGAGATCGGCCTCGTCGAGGCTTTCGCTGGTCAGGCGGCCCTCGCCATGGAACGCGCCCAGGCGCAACAGGACCGAGCCCAACTCGCCGTCCTCGAAGACCGCGACCGCATCGCGCGCGACCTCCACGACCTCGTCATCCAACGACTCTTCGCGGCCGGCCTGCAACTGCAGAGCGCCATTCGCCACACCACCACACCCGAGGTGGCCGAACGGCTGAACCAGGCCGTCGATGACATCGACATCACCATCCGCGACATCCGCACCAGCATCTTCGAGCTGCGATCCTCCGGCGGTGACGACCTTCGCTCCGAACTCCGCCGGGTGGTACGCGAGGCGCACAGTGCACTCGGCTTTCAACCCCGGGTGACGATGTCCGGCCCGGTGGACACCACCGTGCCCGCGCCGGTACGTCCGGACGCGTCCGCGGTACTGCGCGAAGCGCTGACGAACGTGGCGCGGCACGCCCACGCCACCCATGCCGCGGTGACCGTGACCGCGGACAGCGACGTCCTCGACATCACGGTGGCCGACAACGGGGTGGGGATCGCAGATGCGAAGCCCCACGACGGACTGCGGAACCTACGGGCACGGGCCGTACGTCACGACGGTGACTGTCAGATCGAGAGCCCGCCGGAGGGCGGCACCGTGCTGAGGTGGCGGGTACCGCTGTTCGGGTCTGAAACGCTTCCCCGTTAACCCGCGGCTGAAGGCGGGTGCCGATCTGACCGACTTGTCTCACCGTCAGCGTATGGTTGGTCACTTTCCGCATGATCACGTGGCGAGATCCGGTCGTGGTGTCCAGTACGGTGAAGTTTGCCCCAGCCGGGAGTAACAACGTCGCACCAGACGTGACATTCTTTAGGGACCCCCAGGGGAGGACGACGTGGCGCAAGGCTCCAACGTGGCACCTGACACTGCTACCCCGGTGCCTGGACATGGTGCGCCCTCAGCGCCTGCGCGCGGGATCGCCCGGCCACTGACACGGATCCCCCACCCGAATGCGCAGCCGGCCTCCGCCCCTCCCGAAGACCACACAGCCCCGGGCGAGGCCGCAGCCCCTGGCGACGCCGCGGCCCCCACCAACGCCGCAACAGCCTCCGCTGAGGACTACCGGGACCTGGCACACCCTGCCGCCGACCCCGTACACCATGCCGCCGAGCAGGCTCCGGAGGCTGGTCCGTACCGGCCGGTTTCCCTGCCCGTCCTCACCTCGTGCGCGGACCTCCAGCACAAGATGCACATCCTGGTGGACCAGGCGCCACACATGATCATCGTGTACGCGCTCCGCGACGGCACCATCCGGTACACCAACACCGCTACCACGCTGCTGCTGGGACGCCGGCCGGACGAGTTGATGGGTGCCAGCATCTTCGAGGTGTTGACCGTGCCCGACAACGGTGCGGCCGACCCCACCGACTCCGAACCCGACGAGCCGAGCCTGCTTCCCGGCGAGTACCCGGCGACACTGCCTGACGGCTCGGTTCACTACCTTGACGTACGCAGCGCCCCGGTGATCTTCGACGGGATCCGCTGCGGATACGTGGTCGCCTGGGACGTGACGGCCCGGGTGGAGCGGGAACGCGACCTGATCCGGCAGGCGTCGTACGACGAGCTGACCGGGCTGCCGAACGCCGCGCACGCGTTCGTCTACCTGGAACAGTCGCTGCGCCGGCTGGAGCGCAGTGGCACCGGGTGTGTCGCGGTGATACTGATCGACCTGGACGGATTCAAGGCGGTCAACGACACCCACGGGCACCAGATCGGTGACGTACTGCTGCAGGAGACAGCGACCCGGATCCGCTCCACCACACGGGACACCGACCTCGCCGCGCGGCTGCATGGCGACGAGTTCCTCGTGGTGCAGAGCGTCGCGAACCCGATTCACGCCGCGTACGTCTCCGAGCGCCTGCGCACCACCCTGGCGAACCCGACCGACATCGACGGGCTCACCGTCAAGGTGTCAGCCAGCGTCGGCGTCGCCGTGGCCGATCCTGGCAGCACTGACCCTCACCATCTGCTGCAGTTCGCGGACCACCGGATGTACACCGACAAGCAACGCCGCGCCCACCAGCGCTGACCTCTGGGCCACGGGCCCGCCGCCCTTCACCCCACCAGGTCGCTCAGCCGGGACGCGCCGACCCGGTGGGCGAAACCCCGGACCCGCTCGACATAGGGGGCGCCGGCGGCGTCCTGGCCCGCTGACCGGTACGCTCGCGCCGCCCACGCCGCGGACAGGGTCGCGTCGCTCACCGCGCCGATCGCGTCGTACTCCCGTACCGCCGCCACAAACTCCTTCGCGGCCACCTCCGGGGTGTCCCGGGCCAGCGCACTGGCTCCCGAGGTGACCTGGCTCGCCGCCACCACCCAGGGGTTACGCCGTGGCACCGTGGCCGCCACCTCAGCGACCACGTCCACCGCGCTCTGTCCCACCCGTTCAGCGAGCAGTACGCTCGCGTGCCCCGCAACCGGCAGCCACTCCTCCACCGAGGAATTGCGCACCGCCGGCCATGCCCGTCCCAATGCCTCCACCAGGTCGACCGCGGTGTCGGTGTCGTCCTCCAGCAGGCGACAGAAGGCGCCGTGGGCGTACGCGCAGAGTCGCAACCGTACGAACCCGGAGCGCTCGGCACTGTCCACACAGCGCGCCACATCGTCCCCGGCCGGTTCCCCGCACAGCAACCGGATCCAGGCGCGCTGCGCACGAAGCTGCAGATCCCATTCGGTGGTCTCGGCGTCGTCCACGTCGAGGTACGCCTCGGCAGCCTGCAACAACGAAGCCCAGTCCCCGGTGAAGTAGGCGCGTACCGCCTCCTCGGAATGGCTGGGCACCAGATGCAGACGTCCTCCGTTGACGGCCTGGCTCTCCTCGTGCAACTCCACCGCGCGGGCCAGTTGACCCTCGGTGGTGGCGACAACGGAGAGGTTGTGGGCCGCGCGGCGCAGCGACGGAAGCTTCTGCTCCCGGCACGCCGCGAGCACCACCTCCAGGTCGACGATCGCGTCACCGTCACCGGCCAGGTACCGGGACATCGCGTCAGTGATCCGGGCACTGGCGGCCCGGTCGGCCAGCCCCAACCGGTCGGCCATCTGCCATGCCGCCCGGGCGGCGTCGACCGCCTGGTCATTGCGGTACTCGATCATGTGCAGCCGGGCCAGTTCGCCGTACGCCTCGGCGCCGGCGGCGCAGTCCGGCAGGTCCCGGAACAGGGTTATCGCATTGGCGAGGTATTCCGCGGCCCGGCCGCGTTCGGCCCGCATCAACTCGGCCACCCCGAGCATCGCGGCGGCTTCGGCCTCCCCCGCGCGGTCCTGTGCGTCCCGCATCCGGTCGGCCAGTCGGGCCAGTTCCTTGATCCCACCATCCCGGTAGAACTCATCGGCGTCCACAGAGAACGCCAGGCGGCAGCACAGCAGCTCCATCGCCCGGCGCCGCGCCGGCTCCTCGTTCTGGGGCCACAGGGTGAGCGCCTGGGTGGCGTACCCCCGGGCCGACTCCACCGCGTGCACCGCGAACGCCGCGTAGGCCGCGTCGGTGAGCGCGGCTCGGGCCAGCCGGCTGGCAATGTCGGTGTCTTCACCGAGGCTCTCCGAGAGCTCCAGCGCCGCCAGGCGGTGCCTGGCCACGGCGGCGGCGAGGTCGTGCCGTCCGGTGGACAGTTGCCCGAACCAGTCCGCTGCCCGGCGGTGCAGGTGAGCACGGGCGCTACGGGGCAGCCGCCGGTACGCCGCGTCCCGCAGCAACTGGTGCCGGAACCCCAGCTCCGGCTCCCCCGCCACCGCGGAGGTGGTGATCTCGACCAGCATGTCCCTGCGGCAGAGTGCCTTCAGAGCACTCGCCACCTCGGGTTCCGCGGTTTCCAGGATGGCCGCGATCGCCTTCGGCCACACCCGGTCACCGAGCACCGCCGCGGCGTGCAGCACCATCCGCTCAGTACGGTCCAGCAGGTCGATCCGGTTCGCGAGGACCCCGTGGACGGTGTCCGGCACGACCAGGTCGACGTCGAGATTGGGCTGCGCGTCCGCGGGTCGTTCGGCGAGCATCCGTACGTACTCCACGGCGTACATCGGGTTGCCCGCGGTGATCCCGATCAGTCGCTCGGCCAGCCCGGCTGGAAGGTTGTGCCGCGCCAGCAGCGACCTGATCAACGTGACGAATTCGGTGCCCCGCAGCGGGCCCAACGACACCGTCAAGGTGCCCGGCAGGATCGCCGCCCAGGCCGGGTGCTCCTCGAGCAGCTCCGGTCGGTACGTACACAGCAGGAACAGTGGTACCCCGGCCGCCGCCTCCACCAACTGGGCCAGGAACCGCAGCATTCCCGGGTCGGCGTAGTGCAGGTCTTCGATCGCCAGCACCGTGGGCTCACGGCGTGCCAGCGCCAGCAGTACGTCCCGCCACGCCGACTCCGCCTCGGCGGCGACCGCGGGGCGGCCCGATATCCCCACCAACGGGCCCAGCAGGTCGGTCAGCCGGGTCACCTGGTCGCCGCGCACCAGGCCACGAAGCGCTGTGGCCAGTCGTTCCCGCGCGGTTTCCGGGGCGTCCGTGTCGAGGATCCCGGCGTAGGCCTTGACGATCTCGGCGAGCGCCGCGTACGCGGACCCCTCGCCGTACGGCAGGCCGCGGCCCAGCAGCCAACGCACCGGGACGTCTCCCGTGGAGGCGAACCGGCGGCGCAGCTCCCGGGCCAACCGGCTCTTGCCCAGCCCGTGCGCGCCGACCACTGACACCAGCTGCGGTTGGTTTTCGCGCACGCACCGCTGCAACACGCCGCTGAGTACGTCGAGCTCCTGCTGCCGCCCCACGAACGAGGTGGCCTCCGCATCGTCCGGCTCCTGCCGGTCGTTGGACGACACCGCGAGCCACGCCTGGACGCCGGAACGCCCGGTGAGCGCCACCTCCACCGGGTCGTCGGCGTACCGGATCGCCTCCACGGTGGCCCGGTGGGTGGCCGCGGACACCAGCACGCCGCCGGCGGGAGCCTTGTGCTGCAGCCGGGACGCCGTCGCCACCGCATCGCCCGAGACCAACGCCTGGCCGACGTCGCGCGCCGCGTCGAGATCGACCAGCACCTCCCCGGTGGCGATCCCGACGCGTGCCTGCATCGGGTACCGGCCGGCGAGTGGCCTGAGGTTCAGCTCCCGCTGCAGGGACAGCCCCGCAAGAACCGCGCGGGAGGCATCGTGTTCGGTTTCGACGGGTACGCCGAACACCGCCATGACAGCGTCACCGATGTACTTCTCGATCAGACCGCCGTAGCGGTGGATCACCGCGCTGGCGGTGGCGAAGTAGTCGACCTGCAGCCGGCGTACGTCCTCCGGGTCGAGCTGCTCAGCCAGTCCGGTGAATCCCACCAGGTCGATGAACAGCAGGCTGACGGTACGCCGTTCCTGCCGCCCGACATCCGCACCCGGCTGCGGGGCACCGACCGGCTGGCCGCAACTGGTGCAGTAGCCGAGCCCCGTGGCCAGTACCTCACCGCAGCCGGAGCATCGCAGGTGCAACGCGGACCCGCACCGCCCGCAGAACCGGTGTGAGGCATCCGCGGTGGCGTGACAGTGGAGGCAGACTCGGTCTATCGGTACTCTCCTCCCGGCTCCACGCGCGCCGATGGTCCCGAGTTCCCACCCTTCACGGGCAGGACTCGTTGTCCGCTTGTCTGTCAGACGGCCGACACAGTTGTCGGACGTTTCGCATCGCACGTTACCGTCTAGCGGGATTTGTTCAGTTGGTGACCTGGAACACGCTAGGGGATCACCGCACTACGGGAGGGGATCGATGAGTCAAGAGTCCGCCGCGGCCGGAAAGGGCATCAGCACGCCGGGCGAGGACGACGACACCGTCACCACCACCGGACGCGGGCCGGGGGCGCCCGATGAGCGTACCGGCGAGGAGACCACACAGGACGATGGTTCTGTGGGCACCGACGGTCGTGGTCCGGGCTGACCCGTGCCGTCCTCACTGACCCCTGGTTGCGCTTGCGACCAGGGGTCTTTCGGTGTCCAGGGAGTGGGCTCCCGGTTCTGCCTTGAGGTCAGGCGCTGTCCGCGAGTGGGTCGCCGTGCAACAACGCGTTCACCGCGGCTGCCGCCACGTCTGCGCCACCCTTGGCGGAGGTGTTGGTCACCGCGGGAAGCCCGGAGTCCCGCAACGCGGCTTTCGACTCCTCCGCACCGACCAGCCCGACTGGTACGCCCACCACCAGCGCCGGGCGCACCCGCCCCACCGTGGAGAGACGGACCAGCTCGGTCAGCGCCGACGGGGCCGCGCCGACCACCCACACCGCGCCTTCCCGGGCCACCTCGGCGGAGAGCCGGAACGCGGCGGCTGCACGAGTCAGGCTGTCCCGCTCGGCGATTTCCACCACCTTCGGCATGTCGATCATGCACAGTGAATCCCGGTCGGCGATCCCGGCGGCGATCATCTGGGCGTCCACCACCATGGGCGCGCCGCCGGCCAACGCGGCAGCCCCGGCGACCAGGGCATCCTCGTCGCAGACCAGATCCTCCAGGTAGTCGAGGTCGGCGGTCGCGTACATGACCCGTTCCACCACGTCCCTGGTACGAGGCGGCAGT
The DNA here is from genome assembly GCA_050701795.1 of Micromonosporaceae bacterium. Lineage (GTDB taxonomy): Bacteria > Actinomycetota > Actinomycetes > Mycobacteriales > Micromonosporaceae > WHSM01. Next base: position 13,886 of record JBOGDK010000029.1, on the reverse strand, counting down.
CCGCCGGTGTCCACCCGGGATCTCAGCACCCGGTACGACTCGGCTTCGATCGGCGGTACCACCCGGCTCACCTTTCACACCCCTTCTCGGATCGAGACCGTGTCCCATGCTGGCGCCTCACCCGTACAACCGGCGAACACGATGCTGATCATCGTGCCATCCCTTGATAGCGACTGTGGTGTCAGTACGGGCGCAGCCTGAATGTCGAGCCGCCCCATAGGCTGACTCCTCACCCGAGTGAGCACCCTTGCCGGGCCACAGCACCCCGCTATCCGGCGCCGATCGCCGCCCACGGTCGGTTACTGTCAGGCGCCATGGCGGAGTCAGTGTCGTTCGACCGGGTCGCGGACGTGTACGACGCCACCCGGGGCGGGCTCACCAGGGGCCGCCGGATCGCAGCCGACATCGCACCGTCGTTGGTGCCCGGCATCACCCTCGAGGTCGGCGTCGGCACCGGGGTCGTCTCGCGCGGGCTCACCGAACTCGGCCACCGGATGATCGGGGTGGACATCTCACAGGCGATGCTGGCGAAGGCCCACGCCCGACTCGGCCCGGTGGTGGCCCGGGCGGACGCCTCTGCGCTGCCAGTGCCGGGCGGCCGGGTCGGCAACGTGGTGTTCGTCCACGTACTGCACCTGGTGGCCGATATGGCGGCGGGGATCGCGGAAGCAGCCCGGGTGCTTCGTCCCGGCGGCCGGCTGGTTGCGTTGCATGGCACTCCCGAGCCCCAGACGGACGACCTGGCGGAGGTCATGGCGCCGGTACGACAGCTGCGCCACACCCGACCCGATGATCTGGACGCCGTACGTGGCGCCGGAGCCCGCGCCGGACTGCGGATTCTGCGCACGGGATGGTCCACCCCGTCGGAGTTCCAGGAGGACCCGAACGGGGTCGCCGAGATGCTTCGCCGGCGGGTGTTCTCCTGGACGTGGCGGCTGGATGACGCGACCTGGGAACGGACGGCCGAACCGGTGATCGCGGCGCTGCGCGGCCTTCCGGACCCGGACGTACCACGTCGCCGGGTGGTGCGTACCCGGCTCACGGTGTGGGAACGTCCCCGGATCCCGTGACCGGGTACGGCCCGTCGCGGTGTGAGGTGACCCCGATGGCCGACCGGCCCAAACGACGGGGCGCCACCGATCTAGGGTTCATCGATGACGGGTACGCGGGCGGAGGTACAGGTGGGGCAACGGGATTCGGACGACACTGACCGGCTGGTCAAGGAGTGGTCCGCGGTGGTGCCGGCGATCGATCCGGGCGTGGAACGCGTGGTCGACCGGCTGCTGATATCGGCCCGCTACCTGGAGCGCCTGGCAGGCAGCCTCGCCGCGAAGTACGACCTGCAGCTATCCGACTACGAGATCCTCGCGCGCATGTTCTGGGTGGGTCCACCACACCGGTTACGCCCGACCCAGCTCGCCGCCGGCACGATGACCCCGGTGACGTCGGTGACCAGTCGACTTGGTCGGCTGCAGCGGCGTGAGCTGATCCGCCGGGTGTCTGACACCGCGGACGGCCGGGTGCGTTCGGCGGAGTTGACCGACGAGGGGCACACCCTGTTCGTACGGATCGTGGAACAGCAGGCCGCCGCGGAACGGGAAATCTTCGGCTCCCTGCCGGAGGCGGAACTGGACGCGCTCTCCGGGCTGCTGCGTACCGTGATGAGCCATCTCGAGGATCGTCTGGGGCCGGCGCCGCGCCGGGTCTCGCTCGCCCTCGACGCCCCATAGCCGCCTCGCCCTCGACGCCCTTGCGGTGTCTCCACCGGGCCCACGGTCCATCTGGTCCACGCTGTCTGTACCGGGCCGAACACCGGGTCCACACTTCCACCGGGTCGACACTGATCGCCCTCCGGCACCGACAGTCAATGATTAGGACTCTTTACAGCATTGCATCCGCCGGTGTAGGAAAGCCTTATACGTCCCGGTGCGCACCTTTCAGGCACCGGGGCCTGGGGCCTGGGGAGGCGACATGCGGCTGGCGCTCGGAGACCGGCGACAGTGGAGGCGGATGTCGATGGCGGCCGGCCTGACGGGGGCGATGCTGCTGGGTGTTTCGGCCGGTCCGGCTCAGACCCCCGCCGCCGCTGCCGGCAAGCCGGTGGCCACCCCGGCAGCACCTGAGCCGGGCAGCGTCGCGGCCGGACAGTTCCGAAACCCGTTGAACATGGGCGCGGATCCGACGCTGGTGGTCCACAACGGGTGGTATTACCTGTCGACAACGCTTGGCAACCGGCTGGGCATGTGGCGTGCCCGCAGCCTCGCCGGCCTCGTCACGGCCCCGGAGACCACGGTGTGGCGGGACTCCGACCCGAGCCGCAACAAGCAGGTCTGGGCCCCCGCGCTCTACCGCTTCCAACGACCCGAGGGCTACCGCTGGTACATCTACTACACGGCCAGCGACGGCGTCGACGCCAACCACCGGACCTATGTGGTGGAGTCCGAAGGCGACGACCCGATGGGGCCATACCACTTCAAGGCGAAACTGGCCGACTTCGGCGAGTACGCCATCGACGGCGAACCGTTCGTGCACAACGGACGGATGTACTTCGCCTGGTCCAGCCCGGGTCGTGGGATGGGTGGCCCACAGCAGCTCTACCTCGCCTCGATGAGCGACCCGTGGACGCTGTCCAGCGGCCGGGTGGCGCTGCCTGCCGACGGCGGCTGCACCGAGGTACGGGAAGGCCCCACCACGTTGCGGCGTGGCAACCGACTGTTCCTGACGTACTCCAGCTGCGACACCGGCAAGCCCGACTACCAGCTGTGGATGAAGAGCATCACCAACGGCGCCGACCCGCTGAACCCGGGCAACTGGGCCCAGCATCCAGGGCCGGTGTTCTCCCGCAACGACGCCACCGGCGTGTGGGGCCCTGGGCACCACTTCTTCTTCAAGTCGCCGGACGGGACCGAGGACTGGATCGCGTACCACGCGAAGAACACGTCGGCGTACAACTACCACTGGCGTACCACGCGGGCGCAGCGGATCAGCTGGCACGCCGACGGCACCCCGAACCTGGGCCGGCCACTGGCCGCGGGCGCCACCCAGAACCTGCCGTCCGGGGACCCCGGACCCACCCCGCGCTGGATCAACGACACCGACGTCGGTACGGGCGGCTTCCAGGTCTCCTACGCCGGTTCCTGGAGCTCCGGGTCCGGGTGCGGCAACCAGTGCTTCTGGGGCAACGACCACTGGAGCGGGGTCACCGGAGCCACCGCGACGTTCCGGTTCACCGGCACCCGGATCGCGTTGTTCAGCGTCCGCGACGTCGGGAACGGGATCGCGGCGATGTCGATCGACGGCGGACCTGAACAGACCGTCGACTACTACGGCAGCCCCCGGGTCGGCGAACACCTCAACTACCTCAGTACGGTGCTGCCGTACGGACAGCACACACTGCGGGTACGCGTCACCGGCCAGAAGAACCCGTCCTCGGGCAGCACCGTGATCAGCATCGACCGTGCCGAGGTGTACGCCTAGAGCGGTTACCGGGGGCGGACCGCTCTCGGCCCGACCACCTCGGCCCCGAGACCGGTGACCCGTTCCCGTAGCGCCCGGTCGGCGGTGACCACCAGGCACGCCCGGCTCGCCTCGCGTACCAGGTCCACGATCAGGTCGTCGCCGCTGCCGGGGGCGGCGACCACCGGAACCCCCGGCACGCTGGCCACCCCGCTGGCGGCGCCCTCCACCACGAGCACCAGCTCCACCGGCCCCGGGTGGCCGGCCACGCCGGACTCCGCGAGCGGCGCCAAGGTGTCCCGGAGCCGTTCGGTCGCGGCGTGCCGGTCCCGCCACCAGCCGTCCGGGACGGAGCCGACCACGTTCGCGGCGTCGACGATCACCAGAGGCGGGTCAGCCGGCAAGCTCGTCACGAGCCTCGATGAACGCCTCGACGGCGCGTTCCACGTCGGCGGTCGAGTGGCCGGCGGACAGCTGCACCCGGATCCGGGCCCGCCCCTTCGGCACCACCGGGTAGGAGAAGCCGATCACGTAGATCCCCTTGGCCAGCAGCGCCTCGGCCAGGGCTGCCGCCTTCGCCGCGTCTCCGATCATCACCGGGGTGATCGGGTGGTTGCCGGGCAGGATGTCGAATCCCGCGTCGGTCATCGCGGACCGGAACAGCACGGTGTTGGCGCGCAGCCGCTCCCGCAACTCTGCCGACGTCGACAGCAGGTCCAGTACGGTCAACGACGCCGCCACGATCGCGGGAGCCACCGAGTTGGAGAACAGGTACGGCCGGGACCGCTGCCGCAGCAGTTCCACGATCTCGGCGCGGGCGGCGACGTACCCGCCCGAGGCGCCACCGAGCGCCTTGCCGAGCGTCCCGGTGACGATGTCCACCTTGTCGATCACGCCGTGCAACTCCGGAGTGCCGCGCCCCTGCTCCCCCACGAACCCGACCGCGTGTGAGTCGTCCACCATGACCAGGGCGTCGTAGCGCTCGGCGAGGGCGCAGATCTCGTCCAGCGGAGCGAGGTAGCCGTCCATGGAGAACACGCCGTCGGTGACGATCAGCCGGTACCGGGCGTCCGCGGACTCCTTCAGGCGGGATTCCAGCTCGGCCATGTCCCGGTTGGCGTACCGGAGCCGGCGAGCCTTGCAGAGGCGTACCCCGTCGATGATGCTCGCGTGGTTCAGGGCGTCGGAGATCACCGCGTCCTGTTCGCCGAGCAACGCTTCGAAAATGCCGCCGTTGGCGTCGAAGCAGGAGCTGTAGAGGATCGCGTCGTCGGTGCCGAGGAAACTGGCCAGCCTGCCTTCCAGTTCCTTGTGGATGTCCTGGGTGCCGCAGATGAACCGCACCGAGGCCATCCCGAAACCGCGCTCGTCTAGCGCCCGCTTCGCCGCCGCGACCACGTCCGGGTGATCGGCGAGCCCCAGGTAGTTGTTGGCGCAGAAGTTGAGCACCTGCTGCTCGTTCACGGTGATCCCGGCCTGCTGCGGGCTCGCGATCACCCGTTCGGACTTGTAGAGACCGGCATCGCGGATCTCGGTCAGTTGGGTCCGTAGGTCCTCACGCATGCTGGTGAACAAGAGGGCTCCTTTGTCCTCGGTGTAGGTCGGACGTCGGTCAGACCGGCAGTTCCGGGATGGTCCAGTCCAGGACCACCTTGCCGCAGCGGCCGGAACGAGCCTCGGCGAACGCCAGGTCGTACTGGGTGTAGCCGTACCGTCCGGTGATCACTGGAGAAAGATCAAGGCCACGCTGCAGCAGTACGGACATCGCGTACCAGGTTTCGAACATCTGCCGCCCGTAGATTCCCTTGATGGTGAGCATGTGGGTGACCACCTTGCTCCAGTCCACCGCGATCTCCTCGGACGGCAGGCCCAGCATCGCGATCCGCCCGCCGTGGGTCATGTTCGCGATCATGTCCCGAAGCGCGGACGGCTGCCCGGACATCTCCAGCCCGACGTCGAAGCCCTCCTTCATGCCCAGGTGGCGCTGCGCGTCGGCGATGCTGCCGCGGGAGACGTCCAGGGCGAGGCTGACACCGACCTTCTCGGCGAGTCGCAGCCGGTACTCGCTGACGTCGGTGATCACCACGTGCCGGGCACCGGCGTGGCGTACCACCGCGGCGGCCATGATCCCGATCGGACCGGCACCGGTGATCAGGACGTCCTCGCCGAAGGTGTTGAACGCGGTCGCGGTGTGCACCGCGTTGCCGAACGGGTCGAAGACGGCCGCCACGTCGAGGTCGATGGAGTCGGTGTGCACCCAGACGTTGCTGGCCGGCAGGGAGACGTACTCGGCGAACGCGCCGTCACGGTGTACGCCCAGCCCGACGGTACGGATGCACAGGTGCCGCCGCCCCGCCATGCAGTTGCGGCACCGGCCACACACCAGGTGGCCTTCCCCGCTGACCAGGTCGCCGACCGAGACCGGGCGCTCGGTGGCCCCGACCGCCGTGCCCACCGCGACAACCTCGCCCACGAACTCGTGCCCGAGCACCAGCGGCGGGCTGACGGTCTGCCGGGCCCAGTCGTCCCAGCTGTCGATATGCAGATCGGTGCCGCAGATCCCGGTGCGCAGCACCCGGATCAACACATCCGTGTCACCGACCACCGGAACAGGTCTGTCGAGCAACCTCAGACCAGGCTCCGAGTCGGCTTTGACGAGAGCCTTCACGCCTACAGTCTCGCCTGTCGCCGTTCCGGCGCCAATTCGGCCCCTGACCAGGGCAACCGGCAGGGTTCAGCGCTGGCGCCACCGCAGTGCCCACCGCAGTGCCCACCGGGATGCCCACCACAATGTGCGTCATGCACCTGTCCAGGCACCTGCTACGTACCACCGACGGGGTACGCCTCGACGCCGGACACCGTCCATCGGTGTCGCGCGCGGCCGACCTCGCCGTGGTGCTGGCGCACGGGTTCTCGGGATCGTGGCGGCACTGGCCGCAGACCCGGATCGCGGCCCTGCTGGCCCGTACCGCCGGGGTGGTGGGTTTCGACTTCCGGGGCCACGGTCGGTCCGGTGGCCATTCGACGGTGGGTGACCGGGAGATTCTCGACGTCGACGCCGCGGTGCGACACGCCCGCCACCTCGGGTACCGGCGCGTGGCCACGCTCGGCTTCTCGATGGGGGCCTCGGTGGTGCTTCGGCACGCCGGCCTCCTCGGCGGAGTCGACGCCGTCGCCGCAGTCAGCTGCCCCGGGCGCTGGTACTTCCGTGGCACTCCCCCGATGCGCCGGCTGCACTGGGTGGTCGAGCAACCACTCGGGCGGCTCGTGGGACGTCTGGCGCTGGGGGTAAGGATCGGCGCCGGACGCTGGGACCCGGTGCCGACCCAGCCGGCCGAGGCGGCAGCGGCGATCGCACCGACACCGTTGCTGATCGTGCACGGCGACGCCGACCGGTACTTCCCGGTGGGCCACGCGCACGCACTGTACGACGCCGCCCGCGAGCCGAAGCAGCTCTGGATCGAGCCCGGATACGGCCACGCCGAGACCGCGGCCCACCCAGCGCTGATCCGCCGGATCGGCGACTGGCTCCATGAGGCGGCCAGCGCCGCATTCTGAGCGGCACTGCGCCGCACCCTGAGCATGATCGTGGCGTCCGTGAAGCCCTGATCGAGGCTTCGCGGACGCCACGATCTTGCGTGGGCCATCAACGCACACTCCACAGCGACCCTCGCGATTGGGGTGCTTCTTCTCTTGATTGCACCTTCCGGCACTGCCAAGCTCAGTGCACATTTCTTTCACCGCTGGCCGGCTGCAGGGAGGCACGATGGACAGCAGGGCTACGACGAGGTGGTGGAGGCGCGCCGTCACAGTGACGGTCGCCGGTGTCATCGGCGCGGCGACCGTACTGGTGGGAAGCAGCCCGGCCGCGGCGGCGGTGCCGTACACCGCGCTCGGCGACTCGTACACCTCCGGACTGGGCACCAGGTCCTATTACGACGACGGCACATCGTGCTACCGGTCGCAGTACGCGTATCCGGTGATCGACGCACGGCGGCTCGGTGCCTCGCTCACGTTCGCGGCGTGCTCCGGTGCCCGTACCTACAACGTACGGGACTCCCAGCTCGGCAGTCTGAACACCGGCACCCGGTACGTCACCGTGCAGGTCGGCGGCAACGACGCCGGGTTCAGCAGCGTGATCACCCAGTGCGCCAAGCCGTGGCCGTACACCTGCTGGGGCGACATCGACAATGCGAACAACATCATCCGGAACACGCTTCCGGGCCGGCTCAACGACCTGTACGGCCGGATCCGCAGCAAGGCGCCGAACGCCCGCGTCGTGGTGGTCGGCTACCCCCGGCTGTTCAACGGCGAACAGTGCAACGCGGCCTCCCGGATCAGCCCCGGCGAGCAGTCGGAGCTCAACAAGACCGCTGACCTGCTCTCCACCACGATTCAGGGACGTGCCCAGGCCGCCGGGTTCAGCTACGTCGACCCGCGCGCGGCCTTCATTTCTCACGCGGTGTGCGACGACACCGAGTGGATCAACGGAGCGTCCTGGCCGGTCAACGAGTCGTACCACCCGAACCGGGCCGGCCACGTCGGGTACGCCAACCTGGTCGAACCCAAGCTCCGCAACGGTGTGGCCGGCGCCGGCCACGACTCCCGGGCGGCATAACCACAGCTTGTTCCGAGGGCGGGCCGGCGCGATGCCGGCCCGCCCTCGTGTGTCTGAGCTTCGCCGCCGGGCGACGCCGTGAGTTCAGGGCCGCTGGGAGGTGGCCCGTACGTGGAGCTCGGTCTTCAGCACCACCCGGGACGGCTCCCGCTCCGGCTCGCCGATCCGCTCCGCGAGCAGTTGTGCCGCGGTACGGCCGAGCTCGTACGTGGGCTGGCCGACGGTGGTCAGCGCGGGGCGTACCAGGTCAGCCCAGGGCAGGTCGTCGAATCCGATGATGCCCATCTTGTCCGGCACCTCGACGCCCCGTGCCACCAGGCACTCCAGGGCGCCGACGGCCATCAGGTTGTTGGTCACGAACACCGCGTCCGGGCGCTCGGCGCTGTCCAACAGGGACTCCATCGCCCGGTAGCCGCCGCGTTCCCGGAAGTCGGAGTGGCGCACCAGTGACTCGTCGTACCCGCGACCGGCCTCGGTCAGCGCCTGCCGGTATCCGCGCAGCCGGCGCTCGGCCGTGGACAGCGACCGCGGCCCGGTGATGCAGCCGATCCGCTGGTACCCGCTGGTGACCAGGTGCGCGGTGGCCTCGGCGGCGCCGTGCTCGTTGTCCACGAGTACGGAGTCGACCGTCACGCCTGGCACCTCACGGTCGATCAGCACCAACGGGGTGCTGGCGTCGAGCAGCCGCTGGGCGCTCTGCGCCCGCCCGGACGGCGACATGATCACACCGGCCATCTGCTCGGCCAGCGCGACGTTGACGTAGTCGGCCTCCTTGTCGGGGTCCTCGTCGCTGTTGCACAACACCACCGAGTAGCCGCTGGACTGGGCGACGTCCTCGACCCCGCGTACCAGCGAGGTGAAGAACGGGTTCCCCACGTCCGAGATGATCACCGCCCACAAGCTGGTACGGCTCCGTCGCAGGTTCCTTGCCAGCGCGTTCGGCCGGTAGCCGAGCTCGTCGACGGCGGATCGGACCCGCTCGGCGAGCTGTGGATCGACCGAGGCGTGCCCGTTGAGCACCCGGGACACGGTGGCGGCGGACACCTCCGCGCGTTGCGCCACGTCGTAGATCGTCGCCATGGGAGCTACGTTCCTTCACTCGTACGGCTGGAGGCGTACACCGCGGGTGCCGCCGCACCTATCGTGTCAGACCGCCCCGCGGGCGCAGGCAGCAACCGGTTGCCGCCGTTTCGCGGCAGCCCGCCGCGGACCCGGTGACCGGTATGCCTTGACAGTTACTCGGCCGCTCCATAGTTTGGCCGACAGTAATCGATTTCTCGTCCGCCGCCGGGTAGCCGGGCACTCACAGCCGAGAGGGAGGGCGTCATGACGGGGCCGCGCCTGCCCGAGAACGCGCTGGTCACCATGACAGACATCGGGAAGACCTTCGGCGGTGTCGTCGCCTGTTCCGGCATCGACTTCGGGGTCGAGCGCGGCGAGGTACATGCCCTGCTCGGCGAGAACGGCGCCGGCAAATCAACCCTGATGAACATCCTGTCCGGCGTGATCACGGACTATCAGGGGCGGATCACCGTGGCTGGCCAGCCACGCCGGTTCCACGGCCCGGCCGACGCCCAGCATGCCGGCATCGCCACCATCCACCAGGAGCTCGACCTGGTACCCGGGCTGTCGATCGCGGAGAACATGTTCCTCGGGCGCGAGCCCCGTACCCGGTTGCGCACTGTGGACCAGTCCACGATGCGACGCCTCGCCGGCGAGCACCTGCGCTGGCTCGGAGTCGACCTGGACCCACGACGCCCCGTCGGCGGCCTCCGGGTGGGCGAACAACAGCTGGTCGAGATCGCCAAAGCGCTGTCCTTGGACGCCCAGATTCTGATCATGGACGAGCCCACCGCGGCCCTCGCCGACGCCGAGGTACGCCGGCTCCACGACACCATCCGCCAGCTGCGGAGGCGGGGCGTCGGCATCGTCTACATCTCACACCGGCTGGAAGAGATCGAGGCGGTCGCCAACCGGGCCACGGTGCTGCGCAACGGTACGGTCGCCGGCACCGTCGATGTGGCGGGCACCAGCCGGGACCGGATCATCTCGCTGATGGTCGGCCGGTCAGTCGACGCGCTGTTCGGCACTGAGACCGACACCGAGACGGGACCGACGCTGCTGCGGGTGGACAACCTGGCGGTGACCCGTACCGCGGTGCTGCCGGGACGTACCGAACCGGCCGGGGTCAGCCTCCAGGTCCGCGCCGGCGAGATCGTCGGGCTCGCCGGACTGATGGGCGCCGGCCGTACCGAACTGCTGGAAACCCTGTACGGGGCCGCCCCCGCGGGCAAGGTCACCGGGCGGGTACGTCTCGGGGACCGGCGGTACGTACCGAGGCGCCCCAGAACCGCGCTCGCCCACGGGATCGGATTCGTGCCGGAGGACCGGCGGCAGTCCGGACTCGTACTCGCCCACTCGGTGGCCCGCAACATCGTGCTGGCCGCGCTCGGCACTCTCAGTACGGCCGGCCTGATACGTCGGCGCGCCGAACGTACCGCGGTGAGTCGGCAGATCCGCGACCTCGCCATCAAGACCAGCTCAGCGTCCGCGGTGGTCAGCACGCTGTCCGGGGGGAATCAGCAGAAGGTGGTCTTCGGGCGGCAACTGCTCGCCCGACCCCGCCTGCTGCTGCTCGACGAACCGACCAGAGGCGTCGACATCGGCGCCAAGGCGGAGATCTACCAGCTGCTCCGCAACCTGGCCGCCGGCGGTATGGGGATCCTGCTCGCCTCCTCGGAGCTGCCGGAGCTGATCGGTGTCTGTGACCGGATCCTGGTGCTGCGCCGGGGCAAGGTGGTCGCCGACCTCCCCGGCGCCGCGGCGACCGAGGAGCAGATCCTCGCCGCCGCGATGGGCGGCAACGGCGCAACGGACGGCGACGCTGCGACGGCTGGTTCGCCACGCTCGGACGACGTGGAGTCCGCGAAGGAGGAACTGTGAGCACGGAACAGTCACCGGGCACCGGGGTGGCCGACACATCGCCGGAGTCCACGGCCTCCCCGGCTGGTTCGAACGGCAAGGCGGCGAGCGTGCGCTGGCAACCGGGGGTGAGCCTGCCACGTACCCGCCGCGAGGTGATCGACACGCTGTTCCGGTTCCAGAGCCTGTTCGGCCTGATCGCGGTCTTTCTCGTGGCTATCCTCGCCTCCCCCAGCCGGGACGGGGAGCTGGTGTTCCTGTCCGCGGGCAACCTCGGCAACGTGGTACGCGCGGTGTCGGAGATCGGGATCATCGCGATCGGGATGACGTTCGTGATCCTGATCGGCGGCATCGACCTGTCGGTGGGCGCCATCCTCGGCCTGTCCGCCGTCGGCAGCGCGATCATGATGGTCGAGGACGGGTACGGGATCCTCCCGACCGTGTTGGCGGTGATGCTGATCGGCACCGTCTTCGGGGCGCTGCAAGGCGTTGCGGTCGGGGTGTTCGGGATCCAGGCGTTCATCGTGACGCTGGCCGGGTTACAGGTCGCCCGGGGGCTGGCCCGGATCTGGTCGGGCGGCATCGGGGTGGCGATCGCGTACGGCGAAGGCCCGCAACAGGCGCCACCCTCATTCGAGATCCTGAACGGCTCGATCAACGGGATCGTGCCCGTACCGGCGGTGATCTTCCTGGCCATCGGTGCGATGGCGATCTGGGTGCTGCGTACCACCGCGTTCTCCCGACACGTGTACGCCATCGGCGGCAACGAGAAGGCGGCGCGGCTGTCCGGGGTTCCGATCACCCGCGTGAAGATCGCGGTGTTCGCGATCTGTGGCCTGCTGGCCTCCGTCGCCGGGATCATCCACGCCGGTCAGCTCAACCAGGGCAGTCCCAACGACGGCCTCGGGTACGAGCTCGACGCGATCGCCGCGGTGGTGATCGGCGGGACCAGTCTGGCCGGCGGCAGCGGCTCGATGGGCGGCACCCTCGCCGGCGCCCTGCTGCTCGGGATCCTCAACAACATCCTGGCGCTGAACAGCATCGACGCGAACATCCAGCTCCTGGTCAAGGGCCTGGTCATCGTCGCCGCGGCGGGGCTGCAGCGGCTCCGCCCGGCAGTCACCTGACGTCTCGCCCGGCACCGCCGGGCAGCCACCCCCAACCCAACCCCCCGAAGGAGCAACGATGCGCCAACGCAAGTCGCTGGCCGTCCTGACCGGGCTGGTCGCCCTCGCCCTCGCCGTATCGGCGTGCAGTGTGGAGAGCGACGCCGGTGACGCGGCCGCGGACAAGAACTGCGGCAAGGGCAAGGACTTCCTGATCGGCATGTCCCAGGCGAACAACGCCGAGCCGTACCGGGAGGTGATGAACAAAGACATCGTGACGGCCGCCAAGAAGGTGAAGGGCTTCAAAGTCACCGTCGCCGACGCCGCGCAGGACAACAGCAAGCAGGTCTCCGACGTCGAGAACTTCATCACCCAGCAGGTCGACCTGCTGATCATCTCGCCGAACGAGGCGAAGCCGCTGACCGCCGTGGTCAAGAAGGCGTACGACAAGGGCATCCCGGTGATCGTGCTGGACCGCAAGGTCGAAGGGGACGCGTACACCGCGTTCATCGGCGGCGACAACGTCGAGATCGGGCGCAAGGCCGGCGAGTACTACGCGAAGGAGCTGCTGCCTGACGGCGGCAAGATCGTGGAGATCGCGGGGCTGCCCGGCGCCACCCCGGCAAAGGAACGCGCTGATGGCTTCCGCGCGGGGGTCAAGAGCAATCCGAAGATCAAGATCGTGGCGACCCAGCCGGGCGACTGGTTGCGGGACAAGGGCAAGTCGGTGATGGACGCGATGCTCAAGTCGCACCCGGACATGGACGCGGTGTACGCCCACAACGACCCGATGGCGGAGGGTGCGTACCTGGCGGCCAAGTCGGCCGACAAGGAGAAGGACATCAAGTTCACCGGCATCGACGCGCTGCCGATCCCCTCTGGCGGCATCAAGGCGGTCGAGCAGGGCCGACTCTCGGCCACCTTCGTCTACCCCACGGGTGGCCGGGAGGCGATCGACATGGCGAAGCAGCTCCTGGTCGACTGCGCCGAGGACGTGAAGAAGAGCACGAGCCTGGGCACCCTGCAGGTGACCTCGGACAACGCCGCCGACGTGTACGCGAAGCTCGGCGGCAAGTAGCCGCGCCGTACCGGCCGGGCCCGCCAGAGGCGCCTCTGGCGGGCCCGGCGTGGCGTGATCACCCCCAGCGTGACCTGGCTCGCACCGCGGTGACCGATCCCCGCGACGTTCACCCGTTGACACCCGGCGTAGGCGCGACCTAACGTCTAAGCAATCGATTTCTCAGCGGTCGATCGCCCCGTACGCGGACTGACGGGGCCGGAACTCCCACAAGGACGCACGTGACAACCAGCGAAAACAGCGCGGCGAAGCAGGATCCGTCGCTTATCGCGGCCGCCGAGGCGATTCGCCACGAGGCAGCCGCCGTGGCGGCTCTCAGTGACCGGCTCGACGGCTCGTTCCTCGCCGTGGTCGACGAGATCACCGGCGCGACCGGTTGGTCCGGGACCACCCGTCAGGGCACTGCGGCTCCGAGTCCCGGGAGATCCGCCGGACGCGTCGTGGTCGCCGGGCTCGGCAAGTCCGGAATCATCGGGCGCAAGATCGCCGCGACCCTGGCCAGCACCGGCACCCCGGCAGCCTTCGTACACGCCGGGGAGGCGCTGCACGGCGACTCCGGGATGGTGACGCCCGGCGACGTACTGCTGGTGATCTCCGCGTCCGGGGAAACCGCTGAGGCATGCCAGTTCGCGCAACTCGTCAGCCACCGCGGAATCACCGTGATCGCGCTGGTCGGTCGTCGGGACTCCACGCTCGGGCGGTGCGC